>CAYLRE010000369.1:0-4253 GCA_964385715.1 uncultured Planctomycetaceae bacterium | reverse complement strand
TCTAGAATCCGAACAGCAACTCTCTGTGATCGCTCACTACAGTGATGGCACAAACCAAGACGTCACCCGCCTAGCGCAATTCGAGTCGGCCAATCGCGACCTGGCCAGCGTCGATGAACAAGGCCTGGTAAAAACAACCCACCTGCCTGGCAAGGGAGCCGTGATGGCTCGCTACCAATCGCAGGTGGCCGTGTTCCAAGCAACGCTCCCCTTGGGTGCGGCAGCCGAAGAAATGCCGGCGGCCAACAATTTTATTGATGAGTTGGTTTTTCAGCAGCTCAAAGAGCTCGGTCTGCCGCCTTCGGAGCTTTGCAGCGACCACGAATTCCTGCGCCGCGTCACGATCGACATTGCCGGTCGGCTGCCGAGCCAGGAAGAAACTCGAAAGTTCGTGGCCGACACCGATCCCGAGAAGCGGACCAAATGGGTTGATACGCTTTTGGCCAGCGGCGACTACGCCGACTACTTCGCCAACAAGTGGAGTGCCCTGCTTCGCAACCGCGGTGACGAAGAGACCTCCGGCCGTACGACCTACGCCCTGCACGCCTGGATTCGCAAGAGCTTCTTAGAGAACAAACCGTACGACAAGTTCGTTACGGAGATCCTGACCGCCAGCGGAGCGGCCGGTCGCGACCCGACCGTGACTTGGTATCACCAGGTAAAGAAACAAGACGACATCGTCGAAGATGCCGCTCAGATTTTCCTCGGACAGCGAATTCAGTGCGCCCGTTGTCATCACCATCCTTTCGAGAAGTGGAGCCAACGCGACTACTACGGCATGGCGGCCTTCTTCTCTCGCATCGGGCGCAAGCCGTCGCGAGCCGAGCCAGGCCAATCGAATATTTTCCATCGACCCGGCAATGCGAGCGCTGTGAATCCCCGTTCCGGGGAAAGCGTCAAGCCAACCGGTCTCGGGGGCGAAGAGTTTGAGATCGATCAGGACGACGATCCGCGCATGCAGCTCGCCGCCTGGATGACGGCCCAAGACAACCCGTTCTTCGCCCATTCGCTGGTCAATCGCTACTGGAAACACTTCCTCGGTCGCGGTCTGGTCGAGCCGGAAGATGATCTACGGGTGACCAACCCGCCAACCAATCCGGACCTCTTGAGTGCGATGGCCAAGCACTTCAGCCACGGCGGCTACGACCTCAAGGACTTAATTCGCACAATTTGCACGTCGAAGGTTTATCAGCTGAGCGCCGTGCCGAATGCCTTCAATCAAAACGACAAACAGAGCTACTCGCGGTTCTATCCTCGTCGCCTCTCGGCAGAGGTTCTATCCGATGCGATCGACGTGGTGACCGACTCGGCGACAAAGTTCGAGGGAACACTGGCCGGCACCCGAGCCGTGCAGTTACCGGAGTTCCAAACCGACTCGTATTTTCTCACCGTGTTTGGTCGCCCCGAAGGCAATAGTGCCTGTGAGTGCGAACGCTCTGGCGATGCCACGCTGGCCCAAAGCCTGCACCTGCTGAACTCGGACGAGATCTTGAAGAAGGTTGGGGAAGGGATCCTGCGCGCCGCCGATTCCAAAAAGCAATCGCACGAGCAGCGAGTTCGCAAGCTCTACATGGCCGCCTATTCCCGCCAACCGACCAAGGACGAATTGGCCGCCGCGGTCGAGTACATCGAAGCACGACCGAAAGACACGCGAGTTGCTTACGAGGATTTAATCACAGTGATCCTCAACACCAAAGAGTTTCTGTTCAATCATTAGGATGATTTGGGCATTAAGGTGCATTGGGCCGCCAGGCATTCAGGGCCACTGCCAGGCCTGCCACGTTTGCCAAGCCCGACGCATCGGCCAACTCGCCACACGCTAGAATCGACCCATTTTGATTAACGCCCCCTCTTCCACGATGACGTTCACCTCGAAACACGTTGACCTGCAACGCGCATTGTCGTTTCTCTTCACGGCTCTCTTATTCGCGATGCTGCTGCCAGTGATCGCCACCGCCCAAGAGAAGCGACCACTGTTGCCGACCACGTATTTGACCGCCGTGTTTCCGCCAGGAGGAAAGACCGGCACCACGGTCCGCGTGCGTCTCGCAGGTGAGAACCTGGAAGAAGTCGACCGTCTCCACTTTTCGCATCCCGGTATTACGGCCAAACCGGCTCTTGCCCTGCCGCGACTCAAGCCAGGCCAACGTCCGCCGGCGCTGCTTGAGTACGACGTGACGCTTTCGGCTGACGTGCCGGAAGGAAAGTACGACGTTCGCACAGTCGGCCGCTTCGGCGTCAGCAATCCGCGAACATTCGTCGTCGGTCGCCTCGACGAGGCAATCCACTCGCTCGATCTGGAAGCAGCAAAACATCGCAGTCGTGACGCGGCCGCCTTGGTCAATATGGGAAGTACGGTCAATGGTCGCGTGCCTGCCAGTGGTGCCGACTATTATCGCTTTCAGGCGAAGCGTGGTGACAAGATCGTCATCAACTGCTCGGCCGCTCGCATCGACTCGCGAATCGACGCCACGCTGGTGCTCTACGACGCCGCTGGCAAGCAGATCGCCCGCGTGCGAGACACCGAGGCGTACGACCCAGTCATGCCGCTAAGCATTCCGGCCGACGGGGAGTACACGCTTGAGATCTACGATTTTCTCTATCGCGGCGGCGACGACTACTTCTATCGCCTGTCATTCAATACGGCCCCCTATGTGGAATCGATTTTTCCCCCGGCCGCAGTCCCCGGCACCCGCGGTAAGTTCACCGTCTACGGATACCACTTACCCGGCGGAGAACCGGCGGCCGAAAACGCGGATGCCTCTTCCGCGGCGGTACTTGCTCCGCTCCAGAAGGCCACCGTACAACTCGACATCCCGAATCAAGACGACACGAACGCCCCGCGATCGTTCGTGGCCGCCGCGAGTGCTATGGTCGACAGCTACCCGCTAAGCCTGCACTCACTGCTCGGCAACACCAACACGGTCATGTTCGGCCGCAGTCGTTTTCCTGTGCAGACCGAAGAGGAACCGAACAACGCCGCGGATCAAGTCCAAGACATCACCGTCCCCGGCTCCGTAGCTGGTCAGTTCGCCACGGCTGGCGACACCGACTGGTACACGTTTCGCGCGACCGCGGATGAAACGCTGTGGATCGATGTTCTTTCGAGCCGTGCGCTCCGCAACGCCGACCCGACGATTCGCGTTCTAGAAGTCACCTACGACGAGTCCGGCAACGAGAAGACGCGCCAGATCAAGAACCAGGACGACATGAACGTCTATGTCGACCGCGTGCCAACCTACGAATTCCGTCATCGCGATCCGTCCTTCGCGATCAAAACCAAGGCAGGCGCCACTTACCGAATCATGATCCGCGATGTTTACTCGCCCACGCGCGGCGATCCGCGGATGAGCTACCGGCTGCGAATTCGCCGCCGCGACCCCGATTTCCGACTCGTCGCCCACTGCGATCCGTATCGCCGCCGCACCACTGGGAAGATTCACATGGCCTCGCTCGTCCTGCGACAAGGAAGTGCCGAGGCGGTCAACGTACACGTCTTTCGGGAAGCCGGTTTCGATGGCGACATTCGCATCACGACCGAAGGACTTCCGCCAGGCGTCACTTGCGAAGGAGCCAAACTCGGCGGCGGAGCGTTGATGACGTCACTGGTATTCAACGTTTCCGAAGGCGCAAAGGCAGCGGCCGTGCCGATTCGGATCGTCGGACACGGCACTATCGACGGAAAGCCGGTCACGCGCGAGGCTCGCACGACCGCCCTGATCAACAGCACGGAATCACCGCTCCAGTTCCCGCCCCTCTCGCGAACGACCGACGGCATCTGGCTTTCGGTGATTGAAGGCGAACAGACACCTGCCACCGTGGCCCACGATATCGACACAGTCCTGGAATCCTCGCTCGGCAGCCGCCTGCCGGTCCCCTTCACATTGACGCGGCGTGGCTCCTTCAAAGGAGACGTAGAAGTCGTGCCGGAAGGATTGCCCCGCCAACTCAAGCTCGATCCCAAACGGGTTTCCGGCGACAAGGAGATGTTCGACCTGACATTTCGCAACCGTCCGATTCCCGCCGGCACCTACACCTTCTATCTACGAGGTACCGGACAGTTTGAGTTCGTACGACATGCGGCCGAGATCGACGCCGCCAAGTCGGAACTAAAAAAGCTCGAGCAGCAAATCAAGGCGCTTGGCGAACAACTCAAGGTCGCCCGTTCTGGCGAGCCGCCGGCAAGTGAAGCGGCAAAGAAAGACGCCCGCGACCAGCAGCGGTACTTGGCCACAAAACTGCAGATTGCCGAG
>CAYLRE010000368.1:0-4271 GCA_964385715.1 uncultured Planctomycetaceae bacterium | reverse complement strand
AGCCTCTTGGGCCCCCGGACTCGAGGCATTGGCAATATGCATTCGCCGGTGCCGTTCGTCCTTGCGCATAAAGTCACGCAGCAAAATCGGTCCCACGGGCGTTTCCCCCTCGACGAGCGCCCAATACTGCTTCGTCACGCTGCCGTCGCGAAATTGGGCCGTCAGTCGGTTAGCCGCCTTCGAGGTCCGAGCAATTAACAGCGCCCCCGAGGTCGGTGCGTCGAGCCGGCTGACAATGCCCAAGTAGACGTTGCCCGGCTTGTTGTATTTCTTGGCGATGTACTCTTTGGCCAGCGTGAGTGCCGTATCGCGATCGTCGGCCACGCCCATCGTCGGCAACCCCACCGGCTTGTTGATCACCAGCACGTGGTTGTCTTCCAGCAGGATGTCGAAGGGAGGTCGCATTGCAGTACTTTGAGCGGCGGATTGCAGGGCTGAATCGTCGGCCGTAGGATGGAAGCCTCGATTATGAAGGGTATCTCTTCATAGTTCATCCCCGCCCGCACAAGTGCTTCATAGCCCGAAGCGTCAGCGAGGGAACCGAAAGAACATCCGCGTCGCACAAGCGACGCTCCTCGTTCCGCCGCCAGAGAATCTGAACTTGCTCGCATGTCACACCCCGCCGTCAAAATCATCCTGGCCAGTCAGTCCCCCCGCCGCCGCCTGCTACTCGAAGAGGCCGGCTACAATTTTGAGGTCATTCCCTCGAACTTCGAGGAGCCGAGCGCTCTCTGTTCTAATTGTGGGCCGGCCGAGTTTGTCACGCGACTGGCCACGCAGAAGGCGGCCGAGGTAGTGGCCCGCCTGAAGCACGAGGGCCGCATCCCCGCCGCTGGCGACATTCCGCAGGTGGTCATCGGCTGCGACACGGTCGGCGAAGTTGGCGGCCGAATCCTCGGCAAGCCGGTCGATCGCGACGACGCCCGCGATATGCTCTCGGCACTGTCGGGAACCAAACACCGCATTTATAGCGGGCTGTGCGTCTGGCCGCTTGATGATGGCGACGCCGATCCGCTGGTCGAGGTCGACATCACCACGCTCCGCATGACACCGCTGGAAGGAGACGAACTGGAAGAGTATCTCGATACGGGTCTTTGGGAAGGGAAAGCGGCGGCGCTCGGTTTTCAGGATCGCCCAGGCTGGATCCACCTGGTCGAAGGAAGCGGCTCCAACGTGGTCGGCCTGCCGATGGAACGACTCGAGCGGATGCTCGCCAAGCTGACCACCGCGGGCGAACAGGCAAGCTAAAGGAAGGGGCAAACAAAAGGGAGGGCGACTTCGTCGGACAGGCACCAGAGCCGCAGGGCAACTTGATAGAAAGCGTCTGGCCGCCGATAATTCACGCACCTGGTGGCCGTGTCTCTTCCGACTCCAACTGCCAGACACCCGCCTTTCTTGCAAAGGCATCCTTCTTCATGAGCGCCCGTAGCTCAATCGGTTAGAGCAGCAAACTCATAATTTGTTGGTTGTAGGTTCGAGTCCTACCGGGCGTACTTTTTTTGGGATCTTTGCCGCTGGCGGCTCGTCGATTACGAGCCGCTCGAACCGCCAGATCATCGAGCCGCGTTCGGGCCTCCGCTCACAAAAAAGCCCCACCATTTCTGGCAGGGCTTCTTATGATTTCTAATTTGTGATCGACTCAGCAAAGCCGCCTGTAAGCCAGCAGACCCAACAGGCCAAACAGAGCCATGACGTAAGTCGACGGTTCCGGCACGGCCACCAGATCAAAGGTAATGATGTAGGGTGGATCGTCGAACGCCTTCATCCGTATGCCATAGATGCCGGGCCCCAGGTCGCCAAGAGGAGGATCGCCATTCTCAGACGGGGTTTCTAACGGCTTCGTCGGATTCCCGACTCCAGTCACGTCGCCGGTCCACTTCAAGTCAAGAGTTTCGCGGGCCAAGTCATAAATTACCAAGTCGATACTTGGTAGCGAGACACTCGATGACGGAATGATGAATTCAAATTTGGGTAACTTTGTCCCGGCAGGTACGATGATCTCAACCCAATCCTCCGTGTCGTCCGGCTCGCCGGGCAGTAGGATCCCGCCCTCCACTTGGCTCTCACCCTCGGGCAATACGATTTCCGGAAACGCTTCGGGATCGAATGGGACCGGCATGTTGGGGAGGTCCCCATGGATCGACTCCTGGTAAATCACCACAGCCATTGCGTGAGAAGTGAGCATCGCAAGCAGCGGGAAAATGAAGGCGCCGACTTTGAAGCGGACGCGTGACATGACAACACCCTCCACCTTGGAATGCCTTAGGAAACGACATGTGCCAAAAGCGTGCTCAACACCGTCGATTTCTCTAGGGCTGAGTTTGCGTAGTCGAACTGAACCATCCAACTGGATTCTCCAGTACGTGAAGGGGGCCGTCAAGCATTTTTCTTCCCGGTGGTGACCGTAATTAAGGGCCTACAGCCCGCCCGGGGCGGCAACAACGATGCGCCATAGCAATGGCACGCGGCAGCCGCAGAAAAATCAGTTGCCGCGGACACCGAGATATTCGTCCATGCGTCAACATCGGCTATAATTTCCACCAGCGGATCAGCCCAGCCAAGAATTCACACGGGTCTCCGATGTCGCGTCAGAATGCCGATCGCTGCCAACGCCCGACTCGTCGCCAGATGCTCTCTACCAGCTTGGGCGCATTGGGCTATTCGCTTCCCGCCTTTCTCTCACTCCAGGCACGTTCCAGCACTGCCGCCAGCCCGCATTCTTCTGGCGCCCCGTCTTCAGGAAAAGCCAAGTCCTGCATCATTCTCTATTGCTGGGGTGGCATGAGTCACCACGAGACGTTCGACCCCAAGCCGAATGCGCCGGCTGAGATACGTGGCGAATTTAGTACGATCCGTACCAAGGTGCCGGGGATCATTGTGGGCGAACACATTCCCCGCCTCGCCGCGCAGATGGACAAGCTGGCCGTGATTCGTTCGATCCATCACGAGTCGTCGGCCCACGGCAAGGGCATGTACTGGAACCTCACCGGCCACGCTCCCCCAGAGTCGACCACGGCCACCAACCTGCCACCTTCACGCAAAGACTGGCCGTCGCTGCCGGCCATGCTGGGTAAGTTCCGCACTGCCCCCAAGGGCCTGCCGAAGAGCGTTCGACTGCCCTATCCCCTGGTCGACAACCAGACGCTACAGGCGGGCGAATACGGAGGCTGGCTGGGGCTGGGCTCCGATCCGATCGTCATGCGGACGCCCGTTGGCCGGGAGTTCGGGGGCGTATCGCAGGACCTCGGTTCCGCCGTGTTGGATCTCTCCGAAAAGATTGACGCCGATCGACTCGGTGCGCGACGCAAGCTGCTCCAGTCGTTGGAACGGCCGATCGGCGGCCAGAACGACTTCGCCGATTACGAGCACTTCCGTCAATTGGCCTCCGACATGCTGCTAACCCCGGTAGTACGACAAGCCTACGACCTGGAGCGTGAAGATGCGAAGGTCCGCGCCTCGTACGGCGACCACATCTGCGGCCAGAGCCTGTTGCTGGCTCGCCGTCTGACGGAGGCAGGCGTTCCGATCGTGACTGTCTGTTGTGCTGCCGGCGATCTAAACGGATCGGTGGGAGACCATTGGGACACGCATAGCCAAAACTTCAAACGATTGAAGAACCGAATGCTGCCAGTTTTCGATCAGGCCGCACCCGCTTTGCTTACCGATCTGTTCGAGCGAGGAACGCTCGATGAAACGCTGGTCGTGATGCTGACCGACTTTGGCCGCACGCCCAAGATCAACCCCGAGGCGGGTCGCGATCACTACCCCAACGTCTATTCCGTTTTTCTTGCCGGTGGTGGCATTCGCGGTGGTAGAGTCTACGGCAGCAGCGATCAGCGTGGTGCCTTTCCAGCGAGCGACGCCTGCACTCCGGCCGATGTTCACGCAACCATCTTCCAGGCCCTGGGCATCTCTCCTCGGGCCGAAATCCACGATCCGCTGGGGCGTCCTTTCCCAGTTAGCGATGGTCGCGTCTTACCGTTGACCTAGCTGTCGTGCGCGACTGTTGACCTAGGAGTCGTGCGCGACTAGCGCCGCCAGCGGGCCATCAGTCCCAATCCCAAGATCGCGATCGCAGCCAGAGCCCAAGTACTTGGCTCAGGAACTGGTGGCCCTGTGACGACCAAGTCGAACGGAATCTGCGGACCGCCGAGCGATAGGATGATCGAGTTGACCGTCAGCATGCTCTGCAGCCCCGCCAAGTCTAAGCCAGTCGGAAAGACGTTGCCCATGCTGCGCGTCGTCACGCCCGGCTCGGCAAACGACGTTGA
>CAYLRE010000367.1:0-4328 GCA_964385715.1 uncultured Planctomycetaceae bacterium | reverse complement strand
GCTAGCTCAAGCGAGCGGGGCCACGATTTCCAGTACTTCGACAGCCGGTTCGCCGTTGAGATGGATGTCAGCCGTGCGTCCATAAACGGTCGTGGGAGTGTCGAGTCCGAATTGCTCGTACAGCTCCGGTCCGGTCTCTACTTTCCACAGGGCATCGACGTGAATCGTTCGTAGGAAGTTGTGGCGAACCAGGATTCGTCCCAGCGGACGATGTTGTTGTTCGATTTCTTCTCGCACCTCGTCGCTGAGGCTCGCCAGGTGGATTCGCACCAGACCCCACTGCACGACCTCTCGGTTGTCGCGCCTGCGTAGCAAGATCCGCCGCGAGTAGTGAGTCTCGGTGATGTTCGTTTCCAGGACTTCGACGTCGACCAGACTTTCGTGATGAGCTTCGACCGCCACGGTCATGTGCTCTTCGTGGTCGAGTAGACGTCGATACGCATCCGGCATGCTGTCTGCCGGCGTTTCGACGAATTGGCCAACCGCTTCACCCTCGGCGAAGAAGAGCCCAAGGAGGTGATTCAAGTTTTCTGTACTGTTGGCGCCTGTCACGTTCCGTTGCCACTTCTCGAAGCCAATGGGGGGCTTCGTAAAACCGCTTGAATGCCACTTCTCTAATTATAGAAACCGCCGCACCGCCGGGGCAGTTGTGGCGAATCCGCACGCCGCGGGCGCGTTTCGCCTAGCTACCGGCAGGCTCGATCAGAACCACAGGAGGTTCTGCCATTTCGGTGCCGGTGCGGTCGAGAACCATTTCGGTCAGATAGTAGAGCAGCCGACGCAGGTCTTCCGACTCGACATCGTCGGCCACGGTCTCGGCCCGATGTTGGTACTTGTCGACCAGCCGGCGAGCTGTCTCGAATACGCCTGCATTCTGGTAGACCTGCCCAATACGGCCAATGGCTGCTTCGTCCGTGGCGGCTCGCTCGAACAGTTGCTCAAGCTCCAGCTGCTCCTTCTCTTCCAGTTTTTCCATCGCCAAGGCACGCAGCAGCGTGGGGCGTTCGCCCGCCACGTCGGCACCTTTGGCAAGTTTATTGTCGGTGTCGCCGGCCCAATCCTTCAGGTCGTTGAGGATCTGGAACGCCACGCCCAAGTGACGGCAGAACTTGCTCATCGGCTCGCGGTAGTCATCGAGCGGACCGGCCAGTCGAAGTCCCGTCATCAAGGCGGCTTCGAACGCGGGCGACGTTTTGAGTGCGTAGATCTTAAGAGCGTCGAGGGGCGTCAGCTTACTCGCGGGCGATTCGGCCGAGGCACTGTCATCGCTGTTCGAGTCACGCCAGGCGAGTTCCGCTCCCTGGCCTTCGGAAAGACGTAGGTGGGCGTCGGCCAGGATGTCGAGGATCTCGGCCACCATGTCGGAAGGCAAATTGCCGACTTCGCGGCTGACCAAGCGGTAACCAAGCCCGATCAGGTAGTCGCCCACATTGATCGCGGTCGGCGTACCAAAGCGGCGGTGCAGTGTCTCTTCGCCATAGCGGAAACCGTCGTCGTCTTCGATGTCGTCGTGGACGAGCGAGGCCTTGTGGAAGGTCTCGATCGACATCGCGGCTCGTCGCACGCTGTCCGGAATCGTTTTGCAGTATTCGGCCCCGTCTGGCTTGGAGCCTTCGGCACCCGTTAGGGCATCGTAGGCGGCCAGCGAAATGAACGGCCGCAGGTGCTTGCCACCTTTGCTGAGGAAGTCGTAGGCGACCGACTCGGTAGCGGCAATCGGGTCGAGGCCGGCCAGGCCTTGGCCATTGGCTTCGGCCAGCCGTTTTCCGCCACGCAGTCGCGGAGCCAGGCGATCGAGTTCGTCGGCATCGAACATCCCACTCGCGGCACGCATCAGATGGATGTAGCTGCGGGTGCGAACTTCTGGTTCCTTGTGATCGAGCGTGATCATGCTTTGCACCAGGTCTTCGTCGACCGATGTGTTGCGACAGTCGCTCGAGAGAAGTGGTACCGCCGTGCAGGGGATGCCGGCCAGAAGAATCTTGTCGATCGCCTTTTCCAAAACGTTCAGGCAAGCGACGCCCATGATCGCATCGACGTAGCCACCGACGATGATCTTGAGCACGATCGGCGAACCTTCGGCCACGAGCACCTTGTAGCCAAGATCTTCTGCCTGGGCGCGGAAGTCGGCAATGCTACAGGCTCCACATTGGCGGCAGTCGAGCCCGAATTCGTCGTAGTCGGCAGGGCAACCTTCGGCGTGCTTCAAGCAGTGCGGCAACAGGAGCAGACGCCGCGAATAAGGAACCGCGGCGACCTGATCGTGCCAGAAGGCGCTGGCCAACTCGACCATCGCCCAACCGAGATAACCTTCCGGCTCGCCCGCTTCTTCCAGAAGCCGGCGCGTGATCTGCTCCATCTCGTCCTTGGTGAGCGGGTGTGTCTTGTCGAGCTTGGCCGCGACATCAGCACACCGCTGACGCAGAGCGTCGCGCTTGGCACGTTCCTGAGGAACGAGCTTGAGATGGCTCGTCTTGCGCCGACGTCGACGAGATGCGGGGGTGCCCTCGCTCTTGCCGTCAACGCGGGACGCTTCTACATCGGTCTCGGCGGTATTCGGTTCGACGGTTGCCAAGGTGCTAGCTCTCTAGTGTGTTCCGTTCGTGTCGTTTCCGTCCGCCTGTCGCCAGCAGGGCTCTAGCCTGGCGCGACCGGCGATACCGGGCGGCTCGGCTCTGTATTCGGGCTATCCGAGGGCTCTCGATTTGCCGGTTCGGATGCCGTCAGCGACTCAAGGCCTGGCACTGACTCTGGCGCGTATTTGGCAACCGCCTGAGCGAGTGCCGAAACTGTGAAGGTCAGCGGATATAGGGCTTCATGATACCAAAGCTTGGCGAAGTACAAACCGATGGCCGCGGCTCGATGATGATGGTCTTCTTCAACCGCATCGATCAGCCATGCAAGTCCTTTGGAAACCAAGTGTTGCATCGCCTCGTTGCGATCGAGCAGGGGGTCGGCGAAGAGGGCCGAAAGGGCCAGGGCCGTCTCTTCCACGCTCGATTCGCCTTGCATCTTGCCTTTTTCAATTTTTCGGCCGCCACCGCCCCAGCCTCCGCCAAGGTCTTGGGTCGCTAAGAGCCAATCGAAGCCGCGGCGGGCCGCCGGTCGATTCAGCCGGCCAAGATCGCGATAGGCGAGCAGGACGCGGCTCGTACCGTAGACGTAGTTGCGTTGGTCTTCCGCCTGTTCGTTCCCAAACCAGAGCGGTGCCCAGCTACCGTCTTCGCGTTGTTGCTCTTCGAGGTAGTTCATGCCTCGTTCGATGGCCGCGTACATCAACACGCCAAACTCGGCTCGTTCGTCGCTGGAGTCGAACGGCAATTCCGAAAGTCGGCGGCTCCAAGCGTTGAGTGCCCGGATCGCGTGAGCGGTCAAATCGGTTCCGCTGCGATCGAACGGCAACTTCCCCCAACCGCGGCAGAAGGTGGGCCAGCCGCCGTCGCTGTTTTGAATTTCGAGAAGCCAGCCGAGGCCGCGTTTAGCGGCGGTAAGAATGCCAACCTGTTCGACGAGCTCGGTCGCATCGTTATCGGCCGCTAGTTCCGCCTGTGCCCGTTCGTACTTAGGAAGTGCCAGTAGGGCGCCCGAGGTGTCATCGACATCGGGAACACCACCGCTCAGGTCGGTCCAGGCCCAACCGCCGGCCTTGGCCTCGGTGTAGGGATGCTCTTCCACCTGTTGGCATTCGAGCAGCCAGGGAAGCGACTCCGTAGGACAGGTCTGGCCCGCTTCGCCCAGTGCATTGACGCTGAGTGACGTCACCCAAGTAGCAAGGTTTGTGTCGATCGGCCAGCTGCCGTCGGGTCGCATCGACTTGAGCAAGAACTCGACGCCCCGTTCGGCCACGATGTGTTCTGATTTTCCGGTCGAAGCGAGGCTCATCACCACGAAACTGGTGAGCGGAGTCGCCTCCAGATAGCCGCCACTGGCCGGCTGCATCTTTTCTAGCAGGTCAAAGCTTTTGCGAACGCAGGCTTTGCGAATCCACCGCAGCAGTGGATTGATCGGCGGGGCGTGACGGAATCGCGCGAAGCCAACGGCGATCAGCGCGGGAATCGCATAGCTAACCACCGGCAAACGCAACAAGCGGAACCAACTCCGCGGCATCGAGGCGACTTCAAACGGAAGTGCCGACACATCGCGCCAACGAACCAAGCCGGCCAGGGCACAGTTCATCAAGATGGGCACGGCGAACGATTTGTCTTTGCCGTATCGTTTGCGAAGTCCTCGCACGCCGCCTGCCTTGGCGATGTAGGCGTCGGCCCGTTCGACGAGTTCTGCCCGATCGGAAGGAACCCCGGTCAACTGGAACGCGGAGCGGGCCAGCA
>CAYLRE010000366.1:0-4365 GCA_964385715.1 uncultured Planctomycetaceae bacterium | reverse complement strand
CCCTGTGGTGGGCGTGAGTTGGTACGAAGCGGCCGCCTATGCCCGTTGGATTGGCAAAAGATTGCCGAGCGATGCTGAGTGGATCAAGGCAGGGAGTTGGCCGGTTGCCACCGGAAACGGTTCCCTGGCCCAGCGAAAGTATCCGTGGGGGAATACCATGGATCGATCGCGCACGAATCTGTGGGGATCGGGACCGCAAACGACTGTGCCGGTTGGAGATTACACCAGCGGCGTGAGCGTGGGTGGGATCTACCAGCTGACGGGCAACGTTTGGGAATGGACATCGAGCCCCTTCATTGCGCACCCCGAAGAGCCGCCGGTCGCTGCTTGGACGAAGCTCATCCGTAGCGAGCAGTCGCTAAAGAGTATTCGCGGTGGCGCTTTCGACACGTACTTCGACTCTCAAGCGACCTGTCAGTTTCAAAGCGGCGAACATGTCTTGGGCCGCAAGCACAATGTTGGATTCCGCTGTGCGCTGAGTGCCTGTGATGTGGCGAATCTATTCGGTGCGGAACCCTCTGAGATACCGAAAGAGGAAGTGCCTACGGCGGTTCCCTCTGAGGACGTAGAACTTGAGGAGGCGATGGCATGACACCTTTGGTCACACTTCCGATGGAGTCGTATCAGCTGGCGAAGTACGCGGAACCGTTGGTCTGTTTCGTCTGTGAATTTGAAAACAATTACGACGCCGAGATCTGCCGATGTTGCGGTGCCCCGATGGCGCTGACGCATCAGGCGGGTAATTACAAGACGGCCCCGCAGATGATTGCCGTCGTTGGTCCACCCAAATCCGGTAAGACGGTCTACCTTGGAATGTTGCTCGACCTGTTGGCCCGCCGGACGTCGGGAATTCGGGCACTCGCTCGCGGTGCCTTTTCCGTAACGCTACAACAACAGACCGTCGAGTCGCTGGCCACCTGTCAGTTTCCGGAAGCGACGCCGAGCGCGGCTGAGCATTGGAATTGGGTTCACTGCCAGGTGCATTTGGCGGGACGGCAGGTTCAGCTCATGAACCGCCGATCGACGCGGGAGATCGTATTCGTCGATTCGGCAGGCGATGCCCAGCAGACGCATCTCGACAATGAGCAGTATCAACCTGCCGTGTCCGCGATGCTCGCCCGATCCGCGGCGGCACTGGTCGTTGTTGATGTGACGCAGGTTGAATCAGGCGGAAGCGACGCGGAGTATTTCGCCGTCAAGGCGCTTTCCAATTTGGCGGAGCTGCCGAGGACAAAGAAGGGGCGGACCGCTTGGCAGAAGCGGCCCGTGGCCGTGGTGTTCACCAAGGCCGACGGCTGCGAAATCTGCTGCGACGACCCGACCAGTTACGCTGATCGCCATTGCTCGGGGCTCGCGCAGTTTTGCCGTGACCGATTCTCGAAGGTCGCGTTCTTTGCGACGTCCGTGGCTCGCAGTACGACGACGCGCTATGGAGAAGACATTCCGTTGCGCATCGAACCACGCGGGATCGTTGAGCCGTTTGAGTGGCTGACCTCGCGAATGAGGCGATAGTGTGTGCGGCCGCGGGGCCTGCGCGACTAGTTCTTCTTCGGCGTGACGCTGATCGTCTTGCTGGAGCCGTTGCGCTTGAGCGTGAGTTTGACGGGATTCTTCGTTACTCGGTCCATCAGAGCGAGTACATAGTGCGGGCCCGACCCGATTCGCATGTCGTCGAATTGGGTGATCACGTCACCAACCTTGACGCCGGCCTTTTCTGCTGGCGAACCTTCGGCGACCTCGGTCACTTTGGCTTCGTTCCCAAGACAGTCGACGGCGATACCAATGGTGAATGCGTTGCGATCTTCTTTGCCAAATACGTTGGCGAAAGCGTGCCTGACGTGGTCAACGCGGATGTGACGCGAGGCGTTGTGCATTGTGAAAATCTTGACGTGGACGTGGGCAATCTGCTCGCCCTTCATGTTGAAGACCGGACCGCCGGAGTCGCCACCCTTGATGTCGGCACTGCCGATGTGAATCTGCGTGCCGCCGCCACAGGTAGGGCGTTCGATGATGCCGTAGTTGACGGTATGAGGATGACCGGCGGCGTTGCCGATCGTCATCGCTTGATCGCCCTTCTTGACCGTGTCGCTCCGGCCGAGCTTGACCGGGGTTAGCGGCTTCTGCGGCTTGATCTTGATGATCGCGGTATCGTACGAGCCACCCGCGCGACTGATGACCTCGTATTCGTAATGGGTTCCATCATGGAGGGTGACGATGTGCTTGTCGCCGGTCGCGGTGACGTGTTCCGCGGTCAATATGTAACCATTTTCGTGCAGAACGGATCCGGCACCGTACGAGGCCCACTGGCCCTGGTTGTCATGCCCGATGATCGTGATGTCGACCGCCTGGGGCGAGCAGTGTTTGAACACCGCTTCTTTCGACATCACGCCAGCCGGTTGGGACTTGGTCTTGGCATCGTCGGTGGCCGCCTGAGTATGCGTGAACGGCAGCAACAGGCAAGTCAGCGTGGCGGCGAAGAGAAATCTCGGAGCACGATTCATGTTAGGCACACTCTTGGCAGCAGGTGGGGAGGAGAACTCGCCCGACAGCCGGCGAGTTGCAATGCGTTCCGGTGCAAATTAGGTGGGCGTTGCGGGGCATTCAGCGAAGTATTTTCGATACTCCAACACTTCTGTCTGACCACCGACAACGTACCTAGATGATACTCGCCAAGGTGCTCAGGGGCTAGGGTTTGGAGCGAGAGTTCGACTTTGGTCGCTCGTTCGAGGGGAACGTGGCCAGCGGTGCTGCTTATGCCGAATGCCAGGAGTTTTAGGCCTCAAACAGCTTCTCGACGACGCGGCCGCGATTGATGTCGATGCGCTCCGGGCGGCCTTCGTTCAAGTAGACGAGCTTGCGGTGGTCCAGACCCATGGCGTGCAGAATGGACGCGTGAAGATCGTTAACGTGGATGCGATCTTCCACCGCGTGGAGACCAAGTTCATCGGTATTACCGATCGTGCGTCCGCCGGGGAGGCCGCCGCCGGCCATGAACATCGTGAAGCCGGTCGGGTTGTGATCGCGGCCGCCACCTTTCTCGCTAGTCGGAGTGCGACCGAATTCACCTCCCCAAATGACGAGCGTTTCGTCGAGCAATCCACGCAGCTTCAAGTCTTTCAACAACGCCGCGACCGGTTGGTCCATCTCGCGACAGAGCTGCGTGTGATTCTTTTCAATTTGAGAATGGGCATCCCAGCGACTGCGGGCTCCGTGGTACGCCTGAACGAAGCGTACTCCTCGTTCGACGAGACGACGTGCCAGCAGACAGCTGCGTGCGAATGGTTCGGTGTGGGCCGCGTCCATGCCGTAGAAGGCCTTTGTGGCTCGCGTCTCTTGGGAGAGATCGACCGCCTCGGGGGCTGCCGCTTGCATGCGGAATGCGAGCTCGTAGCTGCGAATACGAGCCTCGAGTTCGGACGCTTCTTGCGAGTCGGTTGAGACTTCGCGATTCAGTTGCGACAACAGGTCGAGTCGCCGTTGTCGCCGAGAAGGTTTGAGTTCTTCCGTCGGCACCAAGTTCGGGATTGGTGTCGGACCGTTGTAGAAACGGGTCGCCTGGTAGTTGCCTGGCATGAAGCCGGCACCCCAGTTGCGGGCTCCATTGATCGGCGTGTCCTGTCCGTCGAGCAGAACGACGTACGACGGCAGATCAGCGTTTTCGGTACCAAGTCCGTAGGTGACCCAGCTGCCGAGCGAGGGGCGGCCGGCGATCGGCGAGCCGGTGTTCATCTGGCAGACGCCACCGGAGTGATTGATACCGTCGGTCCAACAAGATCGCACCACGGTCAGGTCGTCGGCACAGGTGGCAATGTTCGGAAGCCAGTCGGAAACCAGCAGCCCACTCTCGCCGTGGCGTTTCCATTTTCGTTTCGACTCCAGCAGCGGCGATTCGATCTCGCCCATCGCGGTAATCACCCGTTTGAAGCTCTTGGGCAATTTCTGGCCGGCAAGTTCCTGGAGCTTTGGCTTATAGTCGAAGGTGTCGAGGTGGCTCGGTCCGCCCTCCATGAACAAGAAGATGACGCTCTTGGCGGTCGTCTTGAGGTGTGGCAGCTTGGCGGAGGAGTCGTTTGAAGAGGTGGCCGAATCTCGCCGCTCAAGCGAATCGTTCGCGGCCGCGGAAGAATCGCCAAGCAGCGACGCGAGGGCCAACGCACCAAAGCCAGCGGTGCCCTGGGTGAGCATCTGTCGGCGCGAGACGTGGCGAGTTGGCGGGTGGTGCGACATGTTCTTAGCGAAATGGCAGCGGCAGGTGTCTAGCTAGCGAACGAATAGGAACTCGTGGGAATTGAGCATCGCCCAAGCGATATCGGCGATGGCTTCCGTTATCGAGAAGCGATGCACCTCCCAGCCAGAAAGGAAAGT
>CAYLRE010000365.1:0-4404 GCA_964385715.1 uncultured Planctomycetaceae bacterium | reverse complement strand
CCATTGCCCATGGGCGGCCCGGCTGCGTTGACTGATCAAGGCGGCGATATCGCTGTCGTAGATCTCTTTTTTTCGATCGGCCAGTTTCTTGAAATCTTCGAACAGCTCGTTGATTTGGGCTTCTCTAAGACGATAGCCAAGTTTGATCGTGCGATCCTTGAGGGCGGCGCGACCGCTGTGCTTGCCGAGTACCAGATCGGTGTCTTCCACGCCGACATCCTGTGGTCGCATGATCTCGTACGTCGAGGCGTTCTTGAGCATGCCGTCTTGGTGAATGCCCGCTTCGTGGGCGAAGGCGTTGCGGCCGACGATCGCCTTGTTTCTTTGCACGTGTAGGCCAGTGACACTCGAGACCAAACGACTGGTGGGGACGAGGCGTTGCGTGTTGATGCGGGTGTCAGCCTGGTAGTAGTCGACGCGTGTTCGTAGCGCCATGACGACTTCTTCCAAGGAGCAGTTGCCGGCCCGCTCGCCGATGCCGTTGATCGTGCATTCGACTTGCCCGGCTCCGTTCTCGACTGCGGCCAGACTGTTGGCGACCGCCAGGCCGAGATCGTTGTGACAGTGGGCGCTGATAACCGCCTTGTCGATGTTCGGTACGCGGTTGACCAGATCGGCGATGACACCGCCCATGTGCTGGGGCGTGGCGTAGCCGACCGTGTCAGGAATATTGACCGTGGTCGCGCCGGCGGTGATGGCCGCTTCGACAACCTGGCAGAGGAAGTCAGGCTCCGTCCGCGCGGCGTCTTCCGGCGAGAACTCGATGTTGTCGCAGTACCCGGCCGCCCGTTCGACCCCGGCGACCGCCCGTTGGATGATCTCTTCCTTGTCCATCTTGAGTTTGAACTCGCGATGGATGGCGCTCGTGGCTAGGAAGACGTGGATCCGCGCGGAGTGCGCCTTTTGCAAGGCTTCCCAAGCGCGATCGATGTCGGCACTATTGCAGCGAGCCAGTCCGCAGATGGTAGCACCCTGGATATCTTGGGCGATCTGACTGACCGCTTCGAAGTCGCCAGGTGAGGCGATCGGAAAGCCGGCTTCGATGATGTCGACGTTCAAATCGGCCAGGGCCTGAGCGATCTTCAGCTTCTCCGTCAGGTTCATGCTCGCGCCGGGCGATTGCTCGCCGTCGCGGAGCGTGGTATCGAAGATGCGGATGTTGCGAATGTTTGCCATGGTGGGTGCCTCGTCCCATGCGAAGTGTGCGACCCGATTTGGACGTCCAAAATACGGTGTCCGGTGGCGGTCTTCTGGATGCTATCTCTGCATTTAAGGCAAGTCAAGCGAAACGAATGGGGCCGCAGGTGGGTGCCCGTTCGCTGGGATATGGCGCAAATCGAGTTACAGAGGGCGGTGATTGTCACCGGTTTCAACGCGTAGTGCGGGACACCTTTCCACTTCGTGACGATTGGCACGACAACAGGAAATGGTCCGACCACATTAAATGCTCCTGGTGGGCGAGCGGAAATTGATCTGGCATGAGAGTCCGGCCGATGTTGAAATAGGGCCGGCCGGATGATGCGGCCCAAGTAGGGTGGCTCCTGCTTTTCGGCAGGGCCGAACCTTTCATTCCGGGTTCATCCACAGACCCACTCCCTCGATTGCAGCGATAGCAGTGCTGGCCATGGCTGGTGAGAATCTCGACATCTCGAGCGATCCGAGCACCAAGAAGCGGCCGACGGCAGCAAAGTCTGGTGTGCGACGATTTATTGGCGTCACGTTTGCCTGCTGTGACGTTTATTCTCGGGTCTACATCAATCGCGAAGAGTCCGCGTATGTTGGAAATTGCCCCAAGTGCCTAAAGCGTCTGAGGGTGCAGATTGGCCACGGGGGGACCGATTCCCGCTTCTTCACTGCCTATTGATCGATTCGTAGGCTTTTCTTATTATCCGCCGCCCGATTTTGTGGGAGGATGGATTTAGGCAGTGGGCCTTTGGCTTTCGAGCCAAGGTTGTCTGTTTTGGTCTGTCGCGAGCTGACTGTTCTTGGCGAGCTTGATGATGGATTTCGAGGTACAGCGTTGTAGTCGTCGCTGCAGCAAGACCGATCGCGAGTTGGCGCCGGATGAGACATTCTATTCGGCCCTGATCGCGGAAGGATCGGAGGTGGTGCGCTACGACTATTGCGAAGATGCCTGGGAGGGCCCGCCAGAGAAGAACGTCGGCTGGTGGAAGTCCCGCATGCCGGGGCCAAAGTCGAACAAGATTCATTGGGCACCGAACGACGTGATGCTCGAGTATTTTGAAGGCTTGGAAGGCAACGCCGAGAAGCAAGACGTACGGTACGTGTTGGGACTCTTGTTGATCCGTCGCCGCGTAGTCCGATTGGAAGAAAGTGGAGCGGAGCCGACGGTACCAGGGGAGATGACGCTCTACTGTGCCCGTCGAGAAAAGACCTACAAGGTGTTGCCGGCTACCGTCAACGCGGCGCGCACCAAAGAGATACAGGACGAACTGGCAAAGCTACTGTTCGCCGACGCGGCGTAGATTTCGCATGAGTAAGGGGCGTTGGACATGCACTGGTAACAAGCTACCAGTGGCATACGACGTACATTGAGCCCGAAGCGTGAGCGAGGGAACTAAGGATACACTGCGTCGCGTAGCGACGTCTCAAGTAGGGCAAGGATGCCGAATTGAATCGAAGAGCGATTAGTTACCTGTTCTTGATGTTGCTGGTTCCAGTCTGCGCTGGGGCCAACTGCCAGCGCTTGATGTGGCGGCCTGCCGTGGAGCTTCCGCCGGCGGTGTTGGCTCCCGAGCCAACGCTCGATCAGATAATCGGCGTGATCAACAATAATCGTTCCCGCGTGACGACCGTTTCTGCGCCTTCGGCAGTGATTGGTGCCGCCGGGATGCCTTCGATTCGGGCCAAACTCGACATCGGCGGTCCCAGGCACATGCGACTCACCGCCGAATCGTTCGCCACCGGCTCCGAACTCGACGTCGGCAGCAACCACGAGTTGTTCTGGATTTGGGTCAAGCGGAACCAACCCCCGGGCGTCTACTTCGCCCGACATGACTCGTTTGCGAATAGTCCCATACAGCAGTCGATTCCAATTCGGCCGGAGTGGCTCGTCGAGGCGGTCGGACTGGTCTACCTTGACCCCACATTGCCGCATCAGGGACCGTTCCGTCGTGCCGACGGTCGATTAGAAATTCACACCGCGATTGCCTCAGGCCAGGGCCCCATGACGCGAGTGTTGGTCGTCGACGAGCGTTCGGGTTGGGTGTTGCAGCAGAATCTCTACGATTCCCGGCGGCAGCTGGTTGCCAGCGCCGTCAACAGTCGCCACATGCAGGATCCGATCACCGGGTTCATCATGCCGCGAAAAACGGAGCTAAGTTGGCCGGCGGCCGGTACGACGATGACGCTGGAGCTGAAATCGGTCGTGTTCAACTCGCTTGAGCTGAGCCCCTCTTTGTGGATAAAGCCGTCGTTCCCCGGCTATCCGGACCGCGATCTGACACAGATGACGGCGACATCCGGGCAGGCGAAGGCTCCCAGGATGGGATTGGGAGGTCTGCTCCCCACATCTCCAAGAGCGCATCGCTAGACGGTTTTAGCGTCGCATGAGTGAGAAGTTCGCCTCGGCGGCACCAACGGGCTTCCTTAGTTGGCCGCCGTATCGATTCCGGCCTGGCGGAGTTTTTCACGAGCACGGCTAAGTGTGGGGCCGATGCTATTTTCGGGGATCCCCGTCGCCATGCTGATTTCGTAGTAGCTCTTGCCTTCGAGGTGATATTGGCGGACCACGTCCGCCTCGGCACCCTCGAGTTCGCTCAGTAACCGTTCGACCTGATCGCGATCACTAAAGATCTGCTCGGCGGCGGGTTGCGGATCGGCGGCCGTGTGAAGAGCTGCCGCGGCTTGGGAATCATTGGTCGAGGCTGCTTTTCGTCGCAAAATCTCACGTACGACGATGCGGCGGGCGACGACGGCGAGATAGGTCGCCAGGCTACTTTGGCCACGGAAATGCCGCAGAACGGCAAAATCGTTGTTGATGAAGCCCAGGAAGACCTCGGCAGCTAGATCGTCTTTGTCCTGCTGACTGACGCGAATCGAGCGAATCGTGGCGGTATGGTTGATAACGTGAACGACGAGACCCATAAATCGGTCGACGAACTCGTTCCAGGCCCCCGGCTGACGTTCGAGACAGCGTTCGAGCAGTGTACGGTCGATGTTGGAGAATACCACGAATTGAGACCCTCGAGGCTCGCGCATCCCCTGACCCGGGGAGACTTCGCAAGAAAGGACGACCCTCTTTTCGATTCTAGAAGCCAGCCGATGGCGAAGCAAGAGAAACTTCCGCACGGTCGGAGCAGAACGATCTGGAGCGGCTGGGGGCAATTTCGTTGCCTTGACAGGCGTTTGGGGCACTCCTAAGATGCCGACAGTCGGTGCAAA
>CAYLRE010000364.1:0-4433 GCA_964385715.1 uncultured Planctomycetaceae bacterium | reverse complement strand
ACGGCCCCACGCCTCGCGTCTCTGGATCGACATTGAGTACGTCGAGTTCCAAAGGTTCGCTGCCCATCTCCAGGTCGCCTGTCTTGGTCGAGAGTCGGGCCGGATAGACCTTCACCTTGATGTCATTCTGATTCAGCGTGAACTTCTCGGGATTCGGCTGCACGCTCCAAGAATGCTTTGAGCTGAAATACTTGCCCGGCATGTAGCCCTTGGGCGGGAAGTGAATGAAGTCGTACTCGGGCGCTTCGGTTCGGGAAGTGTCGTTAACCCACATTGCGGAGAGCGAGCGAAAGCTACCGAAGCCGGTTTTTAGCAGAAGCGGATGTAGGCACCAGCGGCGGTGGCCGACGCGTTCGATATTCTTGCCGCCGGAATCTTCCATGAAGTTGTGGACGAGGTCGGGAAGGATGGTGGGGATATCGGCGTCCTTGCTGGTGTAAAGGTTGCCGAACTTGCAGCCGACCTTGCCATATTCAAAATCTTAGTCCGACATGCTTCCCGGTTTGCGGGGAGTGTGGGAGATGGTTTGCAGTCGGTTGAGCACATCGGCGGCGGCGGTTGCCTTCACCGTCGCTTCGTAGTCGAGCACGATGTCCTCGTACGGCATCCGGCTCAGGTAGCGATATTGCTTGAGCAGTTGGGCCGACTTCTGGTAGCCGGAAATCTGCTTAGAATCCTTCATGCGATCCCAGACCGTCTGGTAGCCGTAGCCTTCGGTCTTGCCGTCGAGTTTGACCTTGGTCTTGGCGATCTTGGCCAGCTCGGCATCGATCTGGCGAGGCCCCCGCTCGATCAACACCTCGCCGCGGCTGTAAAGGAGTTGTTTGGCGACCTTGTTGCGGCCCTTCTCCTCGTACTCCTGGTAGCCACCGTGGAGCTTGCCTTGGGCGTAATTGGCGCGGATCTTTGGCTTGCCATTCTTGAACCGCTCTTCGTACTCACCATGAAGTTCGCCGTCTTCGTAGTTGGCACGAATCTTGGACTTGCCGTTCTCAAACCGCTCTTCGTACTTACCGTGTAGCTTGCCGTCTTTATACTTGGCGCGGATTTTGATTTTTTTCTTGCTGTGGTACTCGACGTAGATGCCGTGCTTATTGCCGTTGGCATTGGTGCTGTACCTGAGCCGGATGCTGCCGTCGTCGAACTTCTCGAGGAAGTCTTCCGCGAGCGTCTTTTGCGCCGTGAGCGCAAGTGTCAGGATGGTGGCGGTATAGATTGCGTTTCGTGCCATGGGAGTCTCTGTTCCTGTTGATGGGCGATCTCGTAGAAAGATCGCATCTGGGTGACCTACGGCGGGGTGTGATCCCGCACCGACGGAGTCGGTGCCGCTTGAGTCGTTGCCCAAGAAATGCCCCTGTCCTAGAGTGCCTCTTGCCCGAGTCGCTGCGAGCGATTACCTCGCTGGCAGTGCGTCGATTTTGCTGGATTGAGCAAGTTGTGTCAAGAATCGTGCGAATCGCTGCCGACGCCAGGCTGGTAGGAGTGCACGCTTGTCGCACACGTTCTCCCTTCGTAGAGTGGCGACGAATCGTATCGCTTAACTGTTATGGAAATTTGTTGAGGAGTCTCCAACTTGGACCACGGAACCCCGGGCGAACGTGAACTGCAGCTTCGTCAGCAGAGCGAAGCGAGAGCAGGGAGATTCTACGAGCGGCAGATGCAGAATCGTCTTTCCGCAAAGATGGTCGATCTGCTGTCTCGGCAGACAATGATGTTCGTCGCCACGGCCGACGCCGAGGGTAACTGCGACTGCACGCCGAGGTTTGGTAGCGCTGGCTTTGTTCATGTGATCGATGAGCGAACGTTGGCCTATCCGGAATACCGTGGAAACGGTGTCTTCGCCAGCCTGGGGAACATCGCGGAAAACCCGCACATCGGTCTGGTGTTTGTCGATTTCTTTGACACCACTGTGGGGCTACACGTGAACGGCGGTGCTCGCAGTTATCTGGAGTCGGAATTACCGCCCGGCGTGGCGAGTTACCTGGCACAACATGCGCCTGCGGTCGACGCGGCCGTTGAATGTTGGGTGGTGATTACGGTCGACGAGGCGTACATCCACTGCTCGAAGCACGTGCCGCTTCTTCGGCGCGGCGACAAGCGAATCGACTGGGGCACCGACGATCCGGCCGCTAAGAGTGAAGAGTTCTTTCGGGAAGAAGGCTGACGTGGGCTGTTTCTCCGCTGCGGTCACGAAAGCTCTTCGCGGAATCGCCCTTATTCTACCGCCAAAACGTGCGTATTCTCGACTTTGCAGATCGGGTAGAATGAAGGCCCACACAATCCCCGCGTGAGGATGGCCTCTTCCGCCCTGCTCACCACTGCCATTCCCTACTTGGCCCTCCCCTACCTGCAAAGCGGTTCTTTTATGCTGCAAGACAATATCTTCGCGCGACTGGCTCGATTACAGCCGCGCGTTCTCTGGCTGTCCGTCATCATGTTGGCGACGCTGGCTCTTCTGTACGGTGCGATCACGTTGCCCGGCTTTGCGGAAGAGGAGACGCCGAGCAAGTTTGTCTCCCTGCGGATGCCCAATATCTCGCAGCTGCTCTACAGCACTTGGAACGATGCGGAGACCGTCAGGCTCAAACCGGCCGATGCGACGGTGCACGGATACACGCCGCTGATGAGTGGTGACTTTCTTGGCAAGGGCGAAGCAGGTGAGACCGTTACCTGGAAGAGTCCTGTGGCCGGGCTGTATCACATTGGCCTGGTGATGCACGACTCCGGCGGCGTCGAGAAACTTGATGTACTGGTGCATCGCCGCCGCGTCGGCACGATCACGGCCGATTCAGAGACTCTTGGGCAGGTCATGTTCGTGTCGCCTGAGCCGGTGCGGTTGCGAATCGGTGAACCGGTGCACATCGTCAGTCGCGAAGGAAGTGCGGCGGCGACCTTTGGCAACGTCTGCTTGCTCACCAAGATGCCACAGGTTCCGCGACTGGTGATCGAAAACTTGACCGCCTCGCATCGGCACGGTCGCCCTGGGCACGCGGGCCGGGTGTCGGCGGCCGCTTCCGGCAGCACTGCGAAAGCGACTGGCGAGGCGATCATGATCGCCTGGACAACCAACCGGCCTGCCGAAGGTGCGATTCGTCTTGGCAGTGAGACGATCCAAGAGGATCGTGGGCCGGTGAACAATCATTTTGTGATGCTGCCCGCCGAACGGATCAATGAATCGGTTCAGCTACAGGTCGTGAGTTCCGAACCGAAGAGTCGTCGCACGGCGACGGCCGAGTTGACGGTCTACGCGGATCCGCTCAATCAATTTCGAGCCGAAGGTGGCATGTTGCCCACCGGCGTTACGGAGATCGAACTTGCCGTCGACGAGCCGACCGACAAAGTCCGCACGGCGTGGCCCGTTTCTTCAGGCGTGCCGCTGCCGCTAGGGACATTGGTCGACGCGCAGAACTGCCGGCTATTGAATTCGGCAGGCGAGGAAGTGCCGGCCCAGTTCGCACCGCTCGCCTGGCATGCCGATGGCGTGCATGTGAAGTGGTTGCTGGTCGATTTCGCGGCCGATACGACTGGTAATTCAGACGGGGGCAAGCCAACTCGCTACACACTGCAGTGCGGGAAGCGTTCCGAGTTGCCGGTGGCCACGACGGAGACTGCCATCGACGTGCGTGCGTTCGAACAAGGCTTTGCTCCGCTGGCAGCAATCAAGCAAGGGAACCCAAGGGCGAAGCTGTCTGATGTTCGCCGGTACGGTTTTGAAGTGACCGATGGCGAAGGACGTGTTTACTCGTCGGCCAATCTTCCGCCGGAAGAGGTTGTTGTGGAAGATTCGGGGCCAATTCGAACGACGGTGCGAGTTCGCGGGAAGATGGCGGCCGCCGACGGGGCGACCTACACGCGATACCTCTGCCGACTGCACGCCTATGCCGGGCAGTCGAAACTGCGTGTCGTCTTTTCGCTCGACAACGACGTCCGAGAGCCGGAAATGAACGTGGTGGGCAGTCTCAAGCTTCGGCTGCCGGTGGCCGCCTCCGAGGTTCGCTACGGTGCCGATGGTGAAGCTCACACGCTCAAGCCAGGTGAGCGGCTCTTGCAGGACGAGGACTTTCGTTTTCTGGTCGAAGAGCAGAAGGCTGGCAAGCGGGCCGATGGTTGGTTCATGGTGCCAGGTGAGCTGGCTCTGCATGTTCGCGACTTCTGGCAGCTTTACCCGAAGGGATTTGTCGTTGAAGACGATTCTCTCGTGTTGGAGTTGATGCCGAAGCTGCCGGTCGGTCAGTATGCCGGGGTAAGCGACGACGATCTGACAAAGCTCTATTACTGGTGCGACAAAGGCCGCTACAAGATTCGTACCGGCGTGCGACTGACCACCGAGTTCACGGTTGATCTTGCTCCGGGTGCTGACGCCGAGGGCAACTACGCAGACGCCGAGCGGTTGCAAAACCCGCTGTTCGCAACCTGTTCGCCCGAGTGGTATT
>CAYLRE010000363.1:0-4435 GCA_964385715.1 uncultured Planctomycetaceae bacterium | reverse complement strand
TCATCATGGACACGAACAGAATGCCGAAAAACACCTCGCGGGCAACCAATTCGATGCCAAACATGACCAGCAGGCCGAAGAACAACCCGATTAATCGCGTCCTTCTAAAGAACAGCAGAACGCCCGCGGCGATCTCGGTGATCCAGACCAAGTTCACGAAGACGATGAATACGAACGAATCGATGCGGAAGGGGCCCGACCCAGCCTGTATCGGAACGTGCGACTTGAGTGCGTCGAGCTTGTCTACGGGGATGAAGATCGCGAAGAAATCGTAGTAGTGATCGACGAGGGCAATCTTTGTCGCCATGTACTGCCCATCGAAGTACGTTCCATACCAGAGCTTTTGCAGGCCCGAATAGAAAAATACCACGAACGCCAATCCACAGGCGAATTGCCGAAAAAGTACGTTCTCCTCTTCGGATTCCCCCAGCATCAGCAGAACAACGAGGAGCAGAGTTTCGATCCAAAGGTGATTCGCCACCATCGGAAACACGCCATATACCTGAATGAGTTGAATCGGCAGCGCAACCGCGAGCGTCCACCGCTGCCATTTCGTATTGCGGAGCACGATACACATCAGGCAAGCCGCACACATGGCAATTGCCCGCCAACGCTGCGACTCCCAGAAAGCGAGATCAGGCTGCCAGAATCGAATGAGGTGCCCGGCCGCGAGGTGAATCGTGACCAAATTCCGCATTCCCCGTACGATCGAGTCGCCCGGGACGGCATCCCGGTCGGAATCGAACATCTGCTCCATAAATGCAAGGCGAAGATTCATCGATTCTCGTTGGAGGTGTCTTTCCGGTTCGTCGTTGCCAGCGTACTGCACAATTCCATTCTACCTGCGGCTGAACAATTAGGAATCGCCGCTGGCCAAGGCGTATGAGCGAATGTGTGCCACGTTCGCTTTCCGGCATTGCGACCTTCGCCTATGATGGAAATACCTGGCTATTAACACCATTGTTGGGTTTCCCTTCGATCCGCTGACACTGATCCGTCACGGCAACATCGACGCAAAGCTGCGCAGGTCCACTTCATGTCGGCGACTCCAGAACCAGAGCATCCGGCACCGCCCCCGGCAAAGCGGCGGTCCCTTCGGCGGAAGCTTGGCTTTAGCATCATCGTCGCCGTCTTTTGCTATGCCATTCTGGAGTGCGTGCTAACGTACCTGTACCTCAACGGACTGCTGGAACCGGAGTTGCTCTGGGTTATCGAGCGGTCCGGCACCGAGCAGCACATGCAGGCTGACGATATTCGCGGCTACACAATCGCGGGATCTCCCACACGTATGGCCTGCGTGACCACCGATGGGCGCATCGAGTCGCAGGGCGAACTCAAAGGCAACAACAAGGGGTTTCCTGATCGGGACAATTTCCGGCCCCAGCGGTCGCATCCCAACGAGTCTCGTTGGGCAGTATTCGGTGATTCTTTTACAGCCGGACCTTATCTGGAGGTCAACTGGCCAGATCGTGTCGAGGAGCTTGCCAATAAGCAGGGCCGGGCGATCACGTTGATGAATTTCTCCGTCTTCGGCGGAGGTCTCGCCAATTGGTGGAGCGTTCTGACAAAGTATATTGAACCACAACATTATGACCTCGATGGCGTAATCTTCTTGGTATTCGTGAATGATCTGCAGCGAACCTTCTACGTGTGCGACGACGCACATCACCTAAAATTCCCGGACGCGCCAGCCAAGCTTGCTTGCGGCTTTTCCGCAACATTCAATCCCGAATCCTTTGAGAGCGTGGACGTCAACCTCATGAGCCACACGCGGATTGTACCGCCGGCAAACTTTGACGACGTGCTCGCCGGTGAGTGGCGACCGGAATTCAAGCGGCCCTTTGACTTTTACGTATTCAGCAGGGCTCGTCGCGTGCTTGGCAACCTGCTACCAGCAGGAGATCGAGAGGAGCCCTCGGACAAGACGGCATTGTCGGACGAACAACAGCGACTTATTGACGACATGGCCGCGATATTTCGACGACGCAAGATTCCCGTGTTCGTCATGCATTTTCCGATTGGTTCTCCCGTCGACGAAGCACAGGCATTCGCGAAGCGTCTCGGGGCGACTTACGTGAACGCGGCCGAAGCATTTTCTGACCTTTCCCCCGAACAGCAAAGCGAATGCTGGATGATTGACGGACACTGGAATCAAACCGGCTCCGATCAGTTCGCGGAGTGGTTTCTACGGTTTAGCGAGAATTGACGTGGCGACAATCCCCAAGCTAGCTCTCCTTGCTGCGTTACTAGCCACCGCGATTGGCGTCGGCACGTGGCTAGCCATCGACGCCGACCGACCAGGCGTCACCAATCGTGTCACTTTCACGCGGGACGTCGCACCAATCGTCTTCAATCACTGCTCCATTTGCCATCGCCCAGGCGAATCGGCACCGTTCGACCTACTGACTTACGACGACGTCGCCGATCGGGCCGAACAGATCGTCGATGTGGTAGACCGTGGTTTCATGCCACCGTGGCTGCCGGACGCCGGGCATGGTGACTTTGTCGACAATCGACGCCTCAGCGAAACGCAGATCGCGACACTCACGCGATGGGTGGAAGAGGGGGCAGCCGAGGGCGATGTCGACGACCTGCCTGAATTGCCGCAATGGACCGAAGGATGGCAGCTCGGCAAGCCGGATCTGATCATCACCATGCCCGAGGCTTATACACTGCCAGCGGATGTGAAAGGTACAGACAAGTACCGATCGTTCGTCATCCCCATTCCCGGCAATCAGGTGCGAAACGTAAGGGCCGTCGAATTACGCCCAGGAAATAAGAAGGTCGTGCATCATGCAAACATGTTTCTCGACCGGGCCCGCTCGACTCGGCGCCTGGATGCCAAGGATCCTGGTCCAGGGTTCGACGGAATGGAACTTGGAGAGGCCAATTATCCCGACGGCCACTTCCTCGGCTGGACTCCTGGGAACACCCCCGATGCCGGTACTCCGGGCATCACATGGCGACTCGATCCGGGCTCCGACCTCCTGCTCCAGCTCCATATGGTCCCGATCGGAAAACCTGAGACAATCCAGGCCTCGGTCGGTTTCTACTTCGACGATGGCCCGCAAAGTCCGTTGCGGTCGCACACGATTCTGATGAAGGCCGACGAACAGCTGCAGATACCTGCGGGGGATGGCAGCTTCACCGTATCGGACTCGTTCACGCTCCCCGTCGACGCCCAGGCGATCGTCGTCTATCCGCACGCCCACTATCTGGGCAAGACGGTGGACGCGTCGGCGCGCCTTCCTGACGGAAGCGTCATCCCGATCATTCGCATTAGCAATTGGGACTTCAATTGGCAGGATTCGTATCGATACTCAAAGCCCGTTGAGCTGCCGAAGGGAACGGAGCTGTCGATGACATGGACGTTCGACAATACAGCCGACAACGTTCAGAACCCCAATTCGCCGCCCCAGCTGGTCAAGTATGGCAACCGTTCGACAGACGAGATGTCGCACCTGTACCTTCAGCTCTTGCTTCGAAGTGACCGCGATGTAACGTTGGTCAAGCATGCCCAATACCAGCAGCGAACCGAGCGATTTCCTGGCGACTGGGAAGCGCATTCCCGATTAGGACGTACGCTTGAATCGCTCGGCCAACAGCAGGCGGCCATTCGTGCCTATCACCGTTCGTTGGAAATCAAGCCAGACTACGCGGTAGCGCTACAATGCTTGGCACAGGCCCATGAATCGAAAGGCGACCTTAAGAAGGCGGGGGACTACCTACAACGGGCCGTGCAAGCCAACCCCAATAATGTTCGTGCTCACCATCGCCTCGCTCACTTTCATCAGCAACACGGCCGTCTTGAGGATTCAGTTGCTCAATATCGTGCTGCGTTGGAGGCAGATGCCGACTTCGTCGAATCCCTCAACAATCTCGCCTGGATCTTTGCAACCAGCGTTGACCAGCGTCTTAGAAACCCTGATGAAGCGGTGAAGCTCGCGGAGCGGGCGTCGAAGCTAGTCGAACACCGCGATATCGAGACGCTAGACACCTTGGCCACCGCTTACGCGGCAGCTGGTCGCTTTGACGATGCGACGAAAACGGCAACACGTGCGCTAGAACTGGCCCAAAAGGCTGGAAACGCCGCCGCGGCAGCACGTATTCAAGAGAGCCTGAATCGGTTCCGTAACGACCTGCCGATCGAGCCGCAATAGGTTTAATCAGCTGACATCTGCTTCCGCCTCCCCTGCGGCAGCAAGTGAGCCTGAACGACTCGCTCAGCGATCACCAAAATAGACGGGGCCAAGGGACTTCTTGTAGAACGGCTTGCGAAACCGCCAGATCAGCGTGTCGATATAAAAGTGAAACAGGATCACGGCGAGAAACAGACTATTCAGTGTCCGCCGGAGGGGCTCCTCTTTTAACGCTGCAGGTCCGGCTGCTTTCGGATACCAGGCAAAGAGCAGGGAGATTCCAAGAACGACAGCAT
>CAYLRE010000362.1:0-4442 GCA_964385715.1 uncultured Planctomycetaceae bacterium | reverse complement strand
TGTCGGCGATCTTTCTCCGACACGAGACTTGGATCTTCGCTCCGACAACGGTCGACCGAGTACGGGCACCGCGGAGCAAACGCACAGCCCTCGATCGGCTGCGTCACGTCGGGCGGCTGACCGTCGATCGGTGTCAGGCGGCGCGACGCATCGACATCGAGCCGGGGAATCGATTCCAACAGGCCCTTCGTATAGGGATGACGCGGGCCAGCAAACAATTCATCGACGGCCGCCTCTTCCACGACGCGGCCGGCATACATGACACAGGCACGGTCACCCATGTTCGCGATCACGCCCATATCGTGCGTGATCAGCATGATGGCGGTCCCTTCCTGCTCTTGTAGCTCCTTCATCAACGACAAGATCTGGGCCTGAATCGTCACATCGAGAGCGGTGGTCGGCTCATCCGCAATCAACAGGTCTGGCTTGCACGACAACGCCATGGCGATCATGACGCGTTGTCGCATGCCGCCAGAGAACTGGTGCGGGTAGTTGAAGATGCGACTACCGGCGCTGGGGATGCCGACCTGTTCCAGCAATCCGACCGCGTGATCGAGGGCCTGTTTTTTGGTGTGCCCGCGATGAAGCATCGTCACTTCGCAGAGCTGATCAGCCACAGTCATGAAGGGGTTGAGCGCCGTCATTGGATCCTGAAAGATCATGGCAATCCGATCGCCGCGAATCTCTGACAACTCGGCCTGCGAAAGCTGTAGCAGGTCGCGGCCGCCAAACAGAGCCCGACCGCTGACGATCTTGCCGGGCGGCTGCGGAACCAGGCCCATTAGCGCCAGGCTGCTGACCGACTTTCCGGAACCCGATTCCCCGACGATACTAAGCGTCTCGCCGGCAGCAACCTCAAACGACACCCCATCCACGGCGCGCACCACGCCGTCATCGGTGTGAAACTGCACCCGCAGGTCGTCGACTTGTAAGAGTGGCTCGCTCACCGGGGTCTCGCTATTTATTCTTCAGCCTGGGGTCCAGGGCATCACGCAAACCATCGCCTAGGAAATTGAGTGCGTACAGAGTCATTGCTAAGGCCAGTCCGGGAAACAGCACCAACCACCAATAAACCTTGATCGGAGTAATGACGCTAAAGCCCTGGTTCACCAGCAAGCCCCAGGATACTTCCGGAGCCTTCACTCCCAGTCCCAAGAAAGACAGGAATGCTTCAAACAGCATCACACTCGGAATGGTTAACGTTAGATAGACGATCACCACGCTGAGCACATTGGGTACCAGATGCCGAAAGATGATGCGAAGCCGCGAGGCCCCGATCGTTCGCGCGGCTTCGATGTATTGTTCGTTCTTGAGCGAGATTACCTGTCCGCGCACAACGCGCGACATGGTGAGCCAGTAAATCGCCCCGACAATGATAAAGAAGATGGCGATCTGGTTGATGCCATATTCTTCAAGAACCGCTTTAACCGCTTTGTCATTGAGTATCGAAACCAGCATGATAACAACGCAGATGAACGGCACGGAGTAGAGCATGTCGACAATCCGCATCATCACGTTATCAACGCGACCGCCAAAGTACCCAGCCACAGCGCCGTAGCTCACGCCAATAACCAGCGACACCAACGTGGCCACGATTCCGACCGCCAACGACACACGAGCACCCCAAAAGATTCGGGCCAGCGTGTCCCGTCCCAGCTCATCTGTCCCGCAGATCGATGGCACCGACCACTCGCCGAATACGGCCAGGCGAATCTTGACCATCAACAGATTGATGCCACCCTTGATGCCGAAATGGGCATCAACCTTCTCTGCCTCCACGGCCGGAGCAGCGGCAAACGTCGGCGGCGCGAAGATTCGCTCAGTATCGACCCTTTGTGGCGGCTGGAGCGGTAGCATCGGCGTTAGCAAGGCCAGCAGCGCAATCGACACCAAGCCGATCAGCGAAATCACCGCACCGCGATTGCGCTTGAGCCGGCGCCAGGCATCCTGACCAAGGGAAATACCCTGCACGCCCTGGGCTTCCTCCCAAAGGGCAGCGTACTTCTCAAGTTCGTGTTGGCCAGTTGCGTTCGACATCGGTTTTCCAGAAGCATTTCAGACTGTCAAGCAGCGCCGCGTTATTCCAGCTCCACGCGTGGGTCAATGAAGCGATAGGAGAGATCGACCAAGGTGTTCATCCCGTACAGCAGCACCGTGTAGACAAGGACCATGCCGAGCATCATCGTGTAGTCGTTGAGGGTTGCTGCATTGACCAGATGCACGCCGAGTCCGGGAATGGCGAAAATCTTCTCGACCACGAGCGAGCCAACGATGATGCCGGCCACCGCCGGACCAAGAAATGAAACAACCGGCAGCATGGCCCCCTTCATGGCATGCCGCAGGACGACGGTTCGTGTGGAAAGGCCCTTGGCGTAGGCCGTGCGAATGTAGTCTTGCGAGAGGACTTCGAGCATGCCGGTTCGCGTTAGTCGCGAGATGTACGCGGCATACGGAGCGCCCAGACAGAACGCCGGCAGCACCATGTTGATCGGCTGCCCCCAGCCTGCTGCGGGAAAGACTGGCCAGGTGAAAACAAACAGAAGAATCAACACGCTGGCGATCACGAAACTAGGCACCGCGATGCCGACGGTGGCTGCCGCCATCAAAGAAAGATCCCAAAACCCACCGCGGCGGACGGCCGATACAACGCCTGCGAACAGACCGAGCGTGAGTGCGAACAGCAGCGCCATCAGGCCCAACGATGCGGAAATTGGGAAGCCGGCCGCGATCACCTCGTTCACGGTGAAGTCGTGCATCTTAAAGCTCAGGCCTAAATCGAACTGAGCCAAGTTCACAAAGTAATTGACGTACTGCACGATCAACGGATCGTTGAGGTTGTACTTCTCCCGCCAGGCATCCTCGACGTGGGGAGGCAGTTTTCGTTCCTGCGTAAACGGTCCGCCGGGGGCCGCGCGAGCCAGCAGAAACGACACACTCATCACCACCCAGATGGTGATAACGAACCAGATCAGTCGCCTGGCGAGAAACCGAATCATCGTCCCTCTCCTTCGCCGCGCGACCGGTCATCGCGGCTTAGGAAGCGTGCCTTCTCTTCCTGGTCGACTGAAATATCTTTGAGAGGATGAACGTTGAGAATGTTGTTGTGGTAACCCTTCACATAGGGGCGGACCATCGCGGAACTGATGCCGTAATAGAGAGGAATGATGGGCATCTCTCGCAACAGAATCTCCTCCGCCTGCCGCAAAAGCTGCATCCGTTTCTCGTCGTCGTCTTCGGCAGGGATGCGGTTAAGAATCAGATCGTCGTATTCTTCGTTGCTCCAACCGGTCTCGTTGTTGCCGCCGTCGGTCACAAACATATCGAGAAACGTATTGGGGTCGACGTAGTCGCCGATCCAGCCCGCTCGGGCGATGTCGTAGTCCATCGAATGAACACGAGTCAGGAATGCGCCCCATTCTTGGTTCGCCAACTCGATCTCCACGCCGAGCGTGTCGCGCCAGTTGTACTGAATCGATTCGGCAATCTTCTTGAGGTCGTCACTTGAGTTGTAAAGCAGTGTCAGCTTGGGAAAGCCATCTCCATCAGGAAAACCGGCTTCTGCCAACAGTCGCCTCGCTTCTTCCGGATCGTATTCACAACAAGTCGGCGAGTCGTACCCTGCAATGCCTGGCGGAACGAAACTCGTGGCCGGCGTTTGACCGCCACGGATGATTTTTTTTACCAGCCGATCGCGATCGATGGCCAACGTTAAGGCTCGACGAATGCGAACATCACCGAGCGGCTTAACGTTGACGTTGAAACGATAGAAGGCAATTGTCAGGTAGGCCGCTCGCTTAAAATCAGGCCGTTCCTGTTCGATCAACTCGGGCACGATCGCCGTCGGCACCGTCGAGATCCAATCGACCTGACGGTTCTCGTACATATTGAGACCGGTATTCGCCGATTCGACCGCCAGAGCGTCGATCGTGTTGAGATATACGTTCTCCGCGTCCCAATACTGCTCGTTCTTGACCAGGCGAATCCGGTCGCGAATTTGCCGACTCCCCAGCCTAAAAGCCCCGTTGCTGACTACGTTCTCTGGATGCGTCCACTGCGGATACCCAAAACGCTCGATCGTTTCTCGATGCACCGGGTAGAGCGGGTAGAAGCCAGTCAACTTAACGAAGTAGGGAACTTTGTTTTCTAGTTTGAATTCGAGCGTGTGCGGATCGGGGACTCGAATCCCAACGGTGGAGAAATCAACCAGCAGCTGCCTCGCCGGTTCATGGTCCTGGAATTCGGCTAGCGGCAGGTCACGGTTCTCGGCGCGTCCCACTTTGAAATGACACGTCTTTCCATCGACATCGACGGTGTATCTCTTGATCGTTCGCCGCCGACGCTCGATGGCCTGTTGTTTGGATTCTTCCTTGGGCGGCGATTGGTCGTATGGCACGATCTTCGCTATCTGCTTGGACTCGTCGACGATAACTTTGTCACGCGCG
>CAYLRE010000361.1:0-4455 GCA_964385715.1 uncultured Planctomycetaceae bacterium | reverse complement strand
CAACTTGCCAAAGAAGACAAGCTCAAGCCCGCCAAGCTAGCCTCGTTCGTCGCCCAGGACTTTGTGTGCGGCCCCCTGGCTCCCAAGGAGTCCAAGATTGCATTCCAGGGAGAACAGGTCACTGTTCGCCGACCGGCTGCAGGAAATGCCACGGACGCGCCGAACTCGCAGCACCATGGCGTGGATGGCCTAGCCGACGCACTTCGCTCGTGGGCAGCGAGTCTTGGCGGAAGCTCCGCTCCATCGATGCAAGTAAAGGTGTTCTCGATCGATGTATCATCGAACACGGCAACCACGCGAGCCTACGTTCAAGCGAGCGCGAACACAGACACTGGATTCATTCAGCACGACGCGACCTGGAAATGCCATTGGATGCTGAGTGCCAATGACGATGGCGATCTTCATGTGGCGACTCTCAATAAGATTGAAGTCGAAAGGTTCGAAGAATCGATCTTGGATCGCGGCTCGCCTGGACCGATGTTTGCTGACTTCACTGAATTCGGCGTCGGCGATGTCCCCAGCTTTCGCGAGCAACTGCAATTAGGCAACGGATACTGGAACCAACGGCTGGATCTTTCGCTGGGAATTGGGATACGGGAATTCCGCGGATTCGCAGTTGGCGACGTTAACGGCGACCACCTTGACGATATCTACGTTTGCGAGCCGGGGGGCCTGCCGAACCTCTTGTATGTCCAACGTGAGGACGGACGATTCGAGGATGTCTCTAGGGATGCCCACGTAGACTATCTCGACCAATCTAGCTGCGCCTTGTTCGCCGATCTCGACAATGACGGCGATCAGGATCTAGTCCTCTCCTCAATGACAGCAATTGCCATACTTTCCAATGATGGAAAAGGTGCATTTGCGCCGCGTGCCCTTTTACCAGGCGGCCGCGCATTTCAACCCACGGCGATCGATTACGACAACGACGGCGATCTCGATTTCTACATCGGGATGTATGAGATGTTCGGCGATGAGGAAGGTGCCGTTGCTGGAATCCCCATCGCTGTCCCCTATCACGACGCCAACAACGGCAAACCAAACATCTTCTACCGTAACGACGGCAACTGGAGGTTTACCGACGTCACGAAGGAAGTCGGACTGGATCAGAACAACCATAAATTCACATTAGCGGCGGCCTGGGTCGACTACGATCAGGACGGCGATCAGGACCTGTACGTTACCAATGACTTCGGACGCAATAATCTGTACCAGTTTGACAGTAGCACTAAGAAGTTCCAGGACGTTGCCGCACACGCTGGCGTCGAGGACATGAGCACAGGCATGTCGGCAAGCTTCGGAGATTACAATCGTGACGGCTGGCCCGACCTGTACATCTCCAACATGTGGTCGTCTGCCGGAAATCGAATAACCTATCAACGGCAATTCCGCGACACCACCGGCAGTGACGTCAAACATCACTACCAATACTTGGCACGCGGAAACTCGCTCTTTGAAAACTCGCAGGATGGCCGTTTCCGCGATGTCAGCCAAGAAGCCGGGGTACTTATGGGCCGCTGGGCCTGGGGATCACTTTTCACCGACCTGAACAACGATGGGTGGGAAGACCTTGTCGTCGCCAACGGCTACATCACAGGCGCCCGTACAACTGACTTGTGAAGTTTCTTCTGGCGACAGGTCCTGTCGCGTCACCCAAGCACCCATAAGGTTGTGAGTTCACTTCCCGAACTAGCTCGGGCCAATTTTGAGCTGTCCCGCCTGGCACGGATGGGAGAGTCTCTAAGCGGGCGAGAACGGAATTGCTGTTATCTCAACACCGGTGGCGCAGGCAAACGATTCGCCAATGTGTCAGCCATTACAGGGTTTGACTACCCGGATGACGCCCGTGCGGTAGCCATGGTTGACTGGGACCGTGACGGAGACCTCGACGCCTGGCTTAGCAATCGGACCAGCCCACGAATTCGCCTGCTGCGTAATCAAGGCAAGAGCAACAATCACTTCTTGGCGATCAAACTCGAAGGCCGAACGTGCAATCGCGACGCCATTGGAGCGACCGTCGAGGTCGTACCTGCCGCCGAATCGGGCTCGGAGGAGGTAGAACCGGATACAACACGGCGCCTCGTAAAGACGTTGCGAGCGGGAGAGGGCTTTGCCTCGCAGTCAAGCAAGTGGATCCATTTTGGACTGGGCAAGGTAGAACAGGTCGAAAAGGTGATCGTGCGTTGGCCCGATGGCCCCGAAGAAATCTTTCGCGACGTTAAATGCGATCATTGGTTTCACCTGGTCCAGGGCACCGGGATTGCGACCGAGTGGACTCCGCCGCAGCCCGCCTTCCCTGCGGCCCCACCAGTCCTCAAGCCCGCCGAGGCAGCAAACGCCATTCGAACAGTCGTAGCGCACCCTGCCCCACTACCACGTTTGCCATACCAGACGCTTCAGGGGGAAACGGCAACCCTCGGCGGACCGAAACCGACACCCACTGTTGTAACATTCTGGACGAGCGACTGCCGAGCTTGCCAGGCCGAATTACGGCACATCGGCCAAGAAGAAGATCGTATTCGCCAACACGGATTAGACATTATCGCGATCAACGCCGACAAGGATGTCATCGCGAGTGATGCCGTACCGGCGAAGAGCGTTACTGCGATTCGAGATAGACTCAGAGAGTTGCGATTTCCCTTCAAGGCGGGCACGGCCTCGACGCCGCTTCTCGACAAGCTCTACATTGCCCTCGACCAGCTGTACGCTCGCGACGTCATTCCAGCGGTTCCGTTGACGTTGTTGCTCGACCAATCGGGTGTCATCAAAGTCGTATACCAAGGACGCGTCGAGCTAGAACAGTTGATTTCCGATCTCGACCTCTTATCTCTTTCGGGCGTCGATTTGCGCAACGCCGCCTCTGGTCGCCCAGGCCGATGGCTGTTGCCCCAATATCGGGAAGACAGTCACATTGCATCAATCGCAGATGCCCTTGGAACCCAGGGCTATGACGTCGCCTCCTCGGACTACTTGCGCAATAATCAACAAACCGCTCAGGCCGACCCTCGTTACATGCAGGCTCTCGTCTCGGTGGGGATCGGGCAGCTCGAAAGAGGAGAATTGAGCGAAGCCGAAGCCACGCTTCGCCAGGCACTTGAGATAGCTCCCGAGAACATTCATGCGCTATCGGGTCTTGGACGTGCTTTGACCTACCAAGAAAAGTACCAAGAAGCGATCGAGATTCACCGAGCCGCCCTCAAGATTCGACCACGTGATGTTCGGACATTGGTCACTCTCGGCATGTCATTGCAATTTGACAATCAAGCCGAGGAAGCTGTGGCGATCTATCGCAAGGCCATCGAACTACAGCCAGATCACGCGTTGGCGAATCTCTATCTAGCCAAGCACCTTCGATACAATGGGAAAACGAGCGAAGCGATCCCCTACCTGCGGCAGGCGGCAGCGAGTTCCCCCAATTCATCCGAAGCTCACTATGAACTTGGTCTTGCCATTCTCGACGAGGGGCAACTGGAGGAAGCCCGTGAGCACCTAGAAAAAGTTGCCGGCGATAAAAACGTCAACCAGTTCGTCGCTCGAATGAACAACCGCTCCTGGCTGCTTGCTTCTCGTGCCGAGGCTCCTGCTGATGACCACCAGAAGGCGATCGTCCTTGGCAAGATAATTTGCGATTTGACCAACCACGAGCAACCCGCTCTGCTTGACACACTCGCGGTCGCGTATGCAGCCACCTTGCAGTTCGATAAAGCCATCGAACTCGAGGAGAAGGCAATGAAATTGGCCAACCAACGGGTGGAGACTCGCGGGCTTTTGGATGGCATCGAAGCACGCCTGGAGCTGTTCCGCAACGAAAAGCCCTACGTTGAGAAGCCACAATCCCCCTGAGACGCCATCTCGTCCGGCTCCGAATTACTCCTCCAGGAACACTTCGCGATCATTCCGTCTTCCTCGGAGACGATCAAAGACGGACTGATTCAACGCTCCCTGGGCATTCTGCAGCGCCGCCGGCTTTGCAGCGTCTCCGCCTTCGCGTTGGAGTTTACCCCAAAGCTCCATCACTGCTTTCTGCGCGGCTCGGCGTTTTTCTGGCGGATCCATGAAATCGTACTCGATGTCCGCAAAACCATCGATCTTGGCAAGTGATCGATGAGCCGTGCTCCGAACGACGTGATAGGGGTCATCCAGGAGTTGCGACAAGAAGGGAACCATCCATCGGCCCCCAGACTTAGCCCGTGCAGGATCCCATCCCATGCTCCAAGCGATCAAGGATCTCTGACCGGCATCCCCCATCAACGCCCACAGCACGGAAGCCGCAATGTCCTGTTGGTCCGACACCAACTCAGGGGATTCCTGGCCGTACCAGTCAGTGAGATGCTTGGCTGTCCAACCCAATGTCTCGTCGAGATGACAAAGATTGCACGCATTCGGACGCCCCACCGGATGCAAACTTTCTTGCACACTAGGATTGCTCACCGTATGACTACGCATTGCCTTCAT
>CAYLRE010000360.1:0-4472 GCA_964385715.1 uncultured Planctomycetaceae bacterium | reverse complement strand
TTTCTTTCCAAAGTGCTTCTGTCGGCTACAACTCCTTCTGCGGTCTTTCTCTTATAGCGACGCCCTAATTCCGCAGCGCGAAGGCGAGGCCAAGGGCATAAGTGCAAATTGTTGCGTCGCGCTGTACGACGTTGAGTTCGACGGAGTGCCTCGTGAGTTTGAAGTTGGAGGGGCAGCATTTCGATTCTTGGGAACGGCTGCCTACCCGGGATAGTGGCCCGTCGACTTCAGTCGTGAACGCTGGTGGCCAGGACGGTGTTCCAGAACCGTCTTTGCAGATACGACGGTCCATCACGAAAAATCGTCGGGGCCACACGACGCTCCATGGCAAGAACGAGCCACGGGCGCGATGCTCGAAGCGTCGCGCCCGTGGGTTGTCGACTCTACCCAGGTTGTCTCCTAGGGATAGGTCTCGTAACTCGAACTGCCGGTAATCTCTTCTTCCGGCCGCTCATCAGGTGAACCGTATGCGGCCTCGTAGCGACCGTTCTTCAGGATATTCCAGGGAATCCGCTCGAACGCGTCGTGGGCGAAGTTTCTCCAGGCCTCCCCCCAAGCGTTCGGGTCGAGTCCCGGACCATGGTAGAAGAACGTGAACGGCCCGACATACGGCAGGTCACTGGCAAGCACGTCGGCCAGGGCCCAACCGTATCGTTCGTGTTTCCATTCGAAGAATGGATAGTGGGCCTTCCAAGTATTGGTGGCAGCCGAGAGCACGCCTCCCCACCAGGGAATCGTGCTATCATACGCGATGCCGCTGATAACGGCCGAGTCCGCGATATCGAGATTCGATATCCACCATCCGGCCATCTTATGGGCCGTTGTGCCAAATATCGCAACGCGACCATACAAGTCTTCAACATCCGCCACACCGATCCGTGTGTTCGGCGTCATGGCAAACATCCCGTCGCCGTAAAGGCCTTGCGAGGCACTGTCGTTATCGAACGCAATCACGATATCGCCGGACAGCACCTGGTCTCCCTGATGTCCGACAAGCGACTCGCTGTTGCCGTCGGCTGCCATCTGGAAGCCATGGCCCGCGACGATTGTGATATCGCCGGAAATCGGCAGCGGCTGGGTCTCGAACCTGGGAAAACCATCCCCCTCCCCTTCCGACGTAACGACCGCCGGGATGAGGAACTGTTCGGCTTGTTCATGGCCGACAATCGTTCGGCCACCGTTCGTCGCGTCCATTGCGAAGTCGTTGCCGGCGATGACTTCTATATTACCCGAAAGACCAGATGGTATTTCCTGTTCGTCAAAGCCAAGTTCTTCGGCAAGCCACGAGGGGAATTCGGGTTCCATGCCCGTATGCCCGATCGCTGCAACGACTTGCTCGTTGATCGCTTGAAGCATGACATCGTGGCCTGCTTCAACATAGATATCTCCGGTAGCATGACTTTGGAACCATTCTTCATCTCCCCATCCTAGTGCCATGCCTGGGTAACCGATGCGAGCGTCATTCCCATCGGCAATCACGATAACGTCGTTCCCGGCGATTACCGTGGTTGTTCCGAATTGAGACGCTACGAATGCACTATAGTCATCCGTCCCACGCAGCAGTACATCCTGTTTCGCGTTAATATGCACATCGGCCAAGACACTTTGGACCCAACCGGCAAGGACATGGACGCTGCCTTGTTGGGCAGTGATGGCGATACCATTTTGGCCGTCGCCGTACACCTCTCCCTCGATGACCGCGTCCCCCGTCTTGGACGTAAGCGTCACGTCTCCGAAGGACAGAATGAAGCTGTGTAGTCCGGTCTTGAGATTCTGCTGGGCCGTTACCTCGACCGAATCCCATCCCCGAATGTCGCCGTCGACTGTCACGTCACGTTTTCTTGACTCGACAATGACCTCTTGCCCCTCGACATCGCCCGATTCTTGAATCACGACGTTCCGCTTGCCGGTAATCGTCGCCAGTGCGTTGGCGTCGACAGTTCCGGCGATTTCGACGCCGCGCTTGTTCGACTTGACTAGCACGTTTTCACCGGCAACGCGGCCGTCGCTTGTTACGGTGACCTGTTTCTTGGCGATGACTTGGGCGTCTCCACCGGCTTCGACGTTGGCATCGATGCTCGCCTGACCGTCAGTCGCCGTTAATGAAATGTCTCCCGGGCTCAAGACGGGTTCATTGACCGCCAGGTCAGTCGCCTCGACGGAAATATCTCCCCCCGAGCTCTGGAGACCATCAGTTCCACCGACCGAACCGATCACCAAGGTTTGGGAATTCGCCAACGCGACCGAGCCACCCACGTCACCGGCGACGACGTTGATTTCATTGCCCGGCTGGTTCAGCAGGAAGGAGCCGTCTCCCAGCAGGAGCAGCGTGTCGGTCGAGAGGCTGCTTCCCGGATGCTGCGTGGCTGCCGATTCCGCATCAAGCGTTGTCCGGTGGTTTACCGTAACGGTCTCGTACATGTCGATAGTACCGCTTGTTGCGTGCAGGTTATCGACGTTCGCGACAGTCCCTTCCAGAGAAATCGCCCCTGCGTCAGCCGTTTCGATCCTCAGATCATGAGCGTTTCCGCTGATATCGTTAAATGTCACCGTGGCTCCCGTCGGGGACGTGGCACGAACTGTCGCGTCCTGTCCAAGTATTGCGGGACCGTTAAACTCTTGATTTCCGGTCGTCGTATAGGCACCGGCCTCCATGTTGATAGCGGTCGGCGAGTTCACGGTCAACGAATCCAACGCTTGCGTACTTCCTACGTTTCCGTTGAATTGGGTCGTTGGTGAATTGATGACCAATGCCGAAGTTCCATCGCCGAGCGAGCTGCTTGCGATGCTCGGCGAGTAACGCACAGCATTGAAGGCTGGAATCCCGCTGCCAAGATACGACTGAATACCGAACGTATTGTCGGGGCTCTCGATACCGACCGAGTGCGTGTCTCCATCGGTGGCTAAGCCGAGGTAGTGGAATTCTACTGCCCCCGAGCTCTCGAAGAGTTTCACCTGGAAAGTGCTCGGGTTGCCCGAGGACCAGTGTTCGACATTGTCAAATTGCACGATGAAGCGACGATCTCCGACGGCACCAAGCGTCTGCACGTAGATATCGCCCTGCCCGTCGCCTGGATCAAGGTCTTCCCACCAGCCGGCAATGATCCCGTCGGCGTAGCTGGATTCCGGCAATGGCTGGCCTGTGCAACAACCGCTATAGCTGTTGTAGACAACGGTCAGGAATCCGTTGCTGCTGACGAAGGCCACGTCCGATGTCTCATCGAAGTATTGGAAATCGAATCCGATCGGCACATTTAGCTCAACACTATCATCCGAATCACTGACTCCCAGCAACGCGCCGGTATCAGAGATATCCTCGAAACTAAGCGCGATGGACTGATCCTCCGTGTAGATATCGGCTACGGATCCAAATGCGTCGACCGTGCTACCAAAGAAGACTCCGTCAGCATTGATCGTGCTGTCGCCCGCGACCAGAACGGGATCATTATAGACTTGCGATCCGGAAGTAACGGTGTCGATTCCAACGAGGATAGTACGCCCGGCCGCGTCCGTTTCGATACTAACGAGCGGCGCCATGTCACCCACAGAACCGTGGAAGATGGTGTCACCCGGCGAGTTGATCGAGAGCATGTATGCGCCATTCAACGTTTGGCCGAACCTCACATTCCCGGCCCCCCCAATTCCCTGTGCCGTGAGTATCGTATCGGCACCCAAGATCACGTCATCGCCATAGAACTGGCCGGTCGTCGTGATGACCGCACCGCCGTTGAGCCGCGTTTCACCGGCCGGGTCCGTGTTGATGCGAACCAACGGAGTGACCGTACCGACCGGACCGCTGAAGCGGGTGTAGCCGGGTGAGTTCACGCGAAGCGTGTACGGACCGTTGAGCGTCTGGCCGAAGCTGACATTTCCGCCAGCCGTAAGTACCGTGTCGGCCCCCAGGATCACGTCATCGCTGTAGAACTGGCCGGTCGTCGTGATGACCGTGCCGCCGTTGAGACGCGTTTCACCGGCCGGGTCCGTATTGATGCGAACCAACGGAGTGACCGCACCGACCGGACCGCTGAAGCGGGTGTAGCCGGGCGAGTTCACGCGAAGTGTGTACGGGCCGTTGAGCGTCTGGCCGAAGCTGACGTTCCCACCGGCGGTAAGGACCGTGTCGGCACCTAGGATCACGTCGTCGCTGTAGAACTGGCCGGTCGTCGTGATGACCGTACCGCCGTTGAGGCGCGTTTCACCGGCCGGGTCCGTGTTGATGCGAACCAACGGAGTGACCGTACCGACCGGACCGCTGAAGCGGGTGTAGCCGGGCGAGTTCACGCGAAGTGTGTACGGGCCGTTGAGCGTCTGGCCGAAGCTGACGTTCCCACCGGCGGTAAGGACCGTGTCGGCACCTAGGATCACGTCGTCGCTGTAGAACTGGCCGGTCGTCGTGATGACCGTACCGCCGTTGAGGCGCGTTTCACCGGCCGGGTCCGTGTTGATGCGAACCAACGGAGTGACCGTACCGA
>CAYLRE010000359.1:0-4505 GCA_964385715.1 uncultured Planctomycetaceae bacterium | reverse complement strand
AATCTCTCGCCAGTCGACCGATCCCTTGAGCCGCTCACTCTTGGCGGTCTCCAGCCGGCGATTGTCTTCGTCAAAGAAGGTAACCGCCAGATAGACTTCATCGCGATTTAGGCCCTCAAGGCGGATGACGCCTTCAAACACATAGCTGAACAACGACCGCACCGGAATCGGCGGGCTCTCGACCACTGCGGCGCCACCGTTGATTTCGATCTTGAGACACTTCTTACCGAGGTTAAGGTGCGAACCCTTCCTTCTTGTCGCCGTGTCTACTTCCGCCAGACCAATGTTGATGTAGTGTGGGTACTCTGGCCCCTGTCGACGCTTCCATAGGTCGGGCCACCGGTCATAGTCCTTGTCCCAATCCTTCTCTTCGAAGTCGCACGCGAAGACCTCAACGGCATCCGGTAAGCGCGCAGCTTCCGCACGTGGCGCGAGGTTGGTCGCGACGCAGGCCGTCGTTACAATCAGGAGACTCAGAATCTTGTTCATGTTCGGTGCATTCCAGCGCCGCAATGGACTATCCCATGACTCCATCGTCTCGCGACTCGATCGGCCTCTAGCCGGGAAGAGACGCGTCTTACAACCGGCAGGGCGCAGGTGTGATAAGACTCAAAATCGGAATTCAAACGGCCAGTTTGCGGTTGCCGCTGAAGAAAGCGCTCCACGTGGCGGCCGATTTCGGGGCACACGCCGTCGAGATCAACGGTCGCTCCGAGCTGCCTGCGAGCGAATTCGGCGACACGGCCCTCCGCCAGATTCGTAAACTACTCGATGACTTGAATCTCAGCGTGGCTGCCGTCGGGTTTCCGACGCGCCGGGGCTACGACGTGCTTGATGACCTCGACCGACGCGTGGCCGCCACTAAGAAGGCCATGACCATGGCCTACAAACTGGGAGCTCCGGTCGTGGTCAATCAGATTGGCCCCGTCCCTGTGGCCGACGCAGAACAACGCTCGTCGGCGGAACAAGATCGGTGGCAAACGCTCTGCGAGGTGCTGACTGACCTCGGTGTCTACGGCCAAAAGCACGGAGCCCTGCTGGCGGCGGAAACCGGCACAGAAGAGGGCGCCGAGCTGGCTGCCCTGATTCGCTCCCTACCCCAAGGAGCCATCGGCGTGAACCTGGATCCGGGCAATCTCGTCGTTAACGGATTTTCTCCCGCTGAGGCGATTTCCGCTCTCGGCGATTCGATTCTTCATGTCCACGCCAAAGATGGCGTTCGCGACCTGGCTCAGAATCGCGGGATCGAAGTGCCGCTTGGACGCGGTAGTGCCGATTTCCCGGCTCTCTTGGCCGCACTCGAAGAGCAAGACTACCAGGGGTACCTAACCATCGAGCGACGAGAATCGGAAAACCGACTGTTCGAGATTGAGCAGGCGGTAAAATACTTGAAGAACTTGTAGTTAATAGCGAAAGAGTTTGTCACGATCACGATGAGGAGCGAGAGAACCATGAGCCTTCACGATCTCGGTCGTACTTTTTGCAGATTATTGATCTTGTCATCGTTGATCTTCGCGCCAGCGACGCCCTTCGCGTGGGCCGACGAACCAACCGACACGAAGGAAGAAGTAAACTCCGCTCGCGCCAAGCTTGAAAAAGATTTTGCCGAACAGCTCAGCGGATCGACGTTTGTCGGCAGCTATACCACCGACGGTGTGAAACAGAAGCTTTCCGAAGAGAAGTATCAAATCAGCAGCGTCAGTAAGCTGCCCGACGGCAAGTGGCTGTTCTTGGTGCGAATGCAGTTCGGCGACGTCGATATGCAGCTGCCACTGAAGATTCAGGTCGAGTGGGCCGGTGACACCCCCGTGATTACACTCACCGATTTTACGATTCCCGGGCTCGGCACTTTCACAACCCGAGTTCTCGTCTATCGCGGACGCTACGCCGGTACTTGGCAACACGACCAGATCGGCGGGCATTTGTTTGGGCGAATCGTCAAGGAAGAGATGAAGGCCAAGAAAGCCGACGCAGGGCAAGAAGATGCCGCCAGTGGTGAATGAGGCCAGCCTCTTGATCTAAGATTCGCGAATCAAGTTTCCGACGCGGCCGCCAGTTGAGCCGCGATCGCTAACGCCGCGGTCTCGATTCGCAAGATGCGCGTTCCCAAGTCAAGCGGCTTCCAGCCTGCCTCACACGCGGCGGCGACCTCTTCGTCGGAGAAGCCTCCCTCGGGTCCCAGGGCCACCACCACTTCGCTGCCTGCCTTCAGTTGCGTCGCAATTTCGCGAACGCTCATCGCTCGCTCCCCAAGACGCGGATGGGCAATCAAGGCGATGGTCGATTCTTCCACGTCCGCTAACAGTTGCTCGCACTTCACCGGCGAGCTGATCTCCAGCAGCCGATTGCGTCCACACTGTTTGGCTGCTTCGATCACGCTACGCCGGAGGCGATCGAGCGCCTTGCTGACCGGCTGGGCTACGCTTCTCTCCGTCGTCAGTGGAATGAGCCGGGCAACCCCCAGCTCAACCGCCTTCTCGACGAGCCACTTCTGTCGATCTCCTTTCGGAAGGGTGACCGCCAACGTAATGCGAATCGGAAGCTCACGATCGACTTCCTCACGCGATAGCACCGCCAGCACGACCTCGCTTCGTCCAAGCTCTTCAATGCGGCACAGGCACTCGACGCCCGAACCGTCGAATACTGTAACCTCGTCTCCCACCGAACATCGCATCACATGCAGCAGATGGTGAGCTTCTTGATCGCGAAGACGGACCTGGTCTTGATCGAGCGGATCGGTACTAAAGAAACGTTGCGACATGGTTTGAGATCGCTAGCGGCAAGCCAAGCGAGAATTCAAGTTGATAGCGGTGACATCACCCGCGGACATTGTTACTCTGCGTGGTCGACATACTTCAAGCCTGCAGACGATTCTACCGATTAGCAATGTGACGCGATATCGTGCTGCCAGGCAGCCGATCGCCGCGTCCTAGCCGTTCGACCAATCGCCGCGCCGCCGGGAGAGATATCGATGTACCAGGAACACTGGGGACTCCGCGAAGCACCGTTCACGAGCAATCTCGATCCAGGTGCCTTCTTCGAGAGTCGTGTTCACGAAGAAGCGTTGGCTCGTCTACACTACCTCGTCGAACAACATCGTCGTCTCGGCATTGTGCTGGGCGATCATGGCAGCGGCAAATCGCTTCTCCTGGAAGTGCTCTATCAAGGAGCCAAGAACACCGGGCGACCGGTTGTGCGTTTGCCTCTCGTCGGCGTATCCGCAGAAGAACTCCCCTGGCAACTGGCAGCCGAACTCGGCCTCGATCCCGATGCGAACGCCGGCCTCGCCTCCTTGTGGCGCAGCGTCTCCGATTGTATTCGCGCCAACAGTATGCAGCGGCGCGGCACCATGATCCTGCTTGATGACGCGGACGAGGCGAGCGAGGAAATGCGGCAGGTAGTCTCTCGTTTGATCCAACTCGATCCAGGTAGTGACACTCAACTGACCGTCATCCTCAGCGCACAGACCGACCGTGCGGCCAGCCTGGGAGCCCGCCTGCTGGAACTTTCAGAACTGCGGATTGACTTGGACGCCTGGGGCGAAGAAGACACGGCCGGGTTCTTAAACGCAGCCCTCAAACGAGTTGGCGCCGAACGTCCCGCTTTTGGCCCGTCCGCCATCACTCGGCTTCACCAACTCTCAGGTGGCGTTCCCCGGCGAGTGCGCCAGTTGGCCGATCTGGCACTCATGGCGGGTGCCGGACAGGAACAGCAAGAAGTCGACGCTCACACCGTGGAACTCGTCTTCGAGGAGCTTCGCGTCGGCGAGTTGCAGGAATTGGAATTGGCCGCTGGTGCCGCCGCCCCTGCAGCGTCGCATCTGTAATAATCTGCCGCCGCGGGAAAACCGACGCCAGTCGCGTTGCCCGAGCGTCCAACTTGGCTTGTGACGGCCACTTTTGCCTAGCAGTGGCTTTCTCGAACTGTGCCGACCTGACTCCAGAGCCGATTCGTTCCTGCCGTGGTCTAGTCAGCAGCGGCCCCACCGAATGCGGCCGATCGGCCACTATCTCTAGCGGTCGGACTCCAGTAATCTACACAGTTCGACAGTAATCTACACAGTTCGACCATGCCAGAAAGACGCCCTCGGGAGATCGGTCTGGCCCAACACGACATTCAATATTCCACATTCATCGACGTTCCCGATTTGTGCCAACGTCGATCACCCTGATAAAAAACGAAACAACCTATTCGGACAGAGTCCTTGGAGAAGCGATGAGCGACCCTTACTTCCAAAAGATGTTTGCCGAGCGAATTGGCGGCGAGAACTACGGCAAAGGCACCGAGATCTACAAGTTCGAGAAGATCAAGCGAGCCAAGCGTAAGGCCCTGGCCGACTACCCCGACCGTATGCTCATCGACTTCGGAATCGGCGAGAACGATTCAATGGCGGCCGAAAGCGTACGTCAGCGGATGGCGGAGGAAATCAACAAGCCGGAGAACCGCGGTTACGCCGACAACGGCATTGCGGAATTCAAGGAAGCGGCCGCGCGATTCATGTCTCG
>CAYLRE010000358.1:0-4513 GCA_964385715.1 uncultured Planctomycetaceae bacterium | reverse complement strand
TTTGAGATCAATGATTCTCGCCAAAAAATCGCCACCAAGACAGCCTAACCCCCTTCCGTATCAGCGTTTACAGCAAGGCGATTGAAGCTCTCTTCAATCCAATCCATTCGATGCGTTCCAGCAGTCATTGCGGATTCTATATTACCCCAGAGGCTTACCACTTGGCATTCCCTTGCCACACCCACCTCTAATTCTCACTTTCCGCGGTAAACCGCAACTGTTTCATAGACAATTAACAGCAACGAGACGACACCATGCACGCTTTTCCAGGAATGAGAAGCCGACAACCTGTCACGGCCGCACTGCTCGCTGTCGCCGCCATTGGGACAAGTTTCGCGGCCAGCGCCGCTACCAACAAGAATCAGAGGTCCCTGCCTGATGTCGACGTAGTCAAGAATCTAACACGCCTCCATCTTGCAGCGATCCCGGGCTATCAACCCGGCGATATCATCAGTCGCAGCCAAGTCGAATCGCTCCTCAAGGCGATCCACATCGCCGGGTGGCGCGTGGGCGCGAATCACGGCATCCTGAAATCGACGTTGGCAGACACCGAGTACCTGGTCCGGCAACTGCGAACGCCCGCCGGCGTCAAGCTCACAAGAGCGGTCGCCACTTCCCCTTTGGCATACGACCGACTCCACCGCATGAGTGGGACGACACGCGGGCGACAATTACTCATCGCGATTGTAAAAGGCAGAGGAATGGAGCCGCTTATCCACTACCTCACCACGCCGGAAGGCAATCAGGAATTGGCGAAAGAATTGTCCAGCAGTCTCCCCGGCGACACCTTTAGTCAACCGACGGGACGCATCTACACAGAGGCGCATTTAGTCGAGCGACTTGAGGTGGCTCATGAGAAGGATCGCCTTACGCGAGAGGGCGCGAGTCGTTAACGTCAAGCACATTCGCAGCTACTTAGCGAAGCCGCTTAACCGTCTTGATAACGATCGGTTCGGCAGGAACGTAGTCCAACTCGCCTAGCGCCGCGACTTTCTTCTCGGCAATCTCATCGAGAACTTCCAACCCTTCGATAATATTGCCGAACGCGCAGTATCCGTACTTGGTCGGATCCTCGCTGTTTTCGTGATCCAAATGTGGGTTATCGACGAGATTAAAGAAGAACGGTCCCGTCGAGCTATCGATCACTGCTGGATCCCGCGTCATCGCGATCGCTCCTCGCTTATTGGAAAGAGCGCTATCCGCCTCGTTACGAAGCGTTGGGCTTGCGGGCCGCTTCTCCATGGACGCATCGTATTGTCCGCCGACCGCGATGTATCCCCTTTCGACCTGGTGAAAAATCGTGCCGTCGTAAAGTCCATTCTCCGCCGCGCGAAGAAAGCCACCGACCGTGACGGGAGCCTTCACCGCATCGAGCCGAACTTTGATCGTGCCAAGCGAAGTCGTGATGGCAACCTCGGGGTATTTCGGATCGAGTTCGACCGCATTACCAGCAGGCGCAGAATTACCAGCAGGCGCAGACGCCTCCACGTCAGAAGTCGTGGTGACCTCCTGCGGCCGTTCTCCAAGCGACGCGACAGGGGCGACATTCGCTTCCTCCCCGCACCCGGCTGAAACGACAACACCCACCAGAGCTGTCAGCAAGTATCTGTGCAATAAATGGCTGAATCGGGTCATGAAAAATGCCTCCATGCGTTTCAAACTCTTCAAGTCCTGACGTCACTGAAGGCCCCGCGCGCCCTCACGTCGTGAATGATCGTTTGCCCGCCGATCCAACGCAATACGAACCTGTCTATAAATCCACATTTCTGCTGCCCGTCCTGCCAGCGTACGAGCGACGCGTCTCGCGAATTCACCCCCAGGTGCTCGGCGTCCCTTCCCGCGATTGCTTTGGTTAACCCAGGGGATTCCTTACGGTTAGCGTTCTCGGAGGACGATCAGCAACGGCACGATCCCCTTCCTCGAAGTTGCAAATCGCCATATAATCGCCACTCTGTCGAGCTTGTCAGATGACGAACGAACCAACCGCCCGCGATAGGGCCGTCCGCGATATGAACGATGCCGCCAAGAAGATCCGAATCGGAGCGGTGAACTACCTAAATACCAAGCCGTTGGTCTATCGGCTGGACGAGTTCGCGCCCCAGGCGGAAATCGTTTACGATTTGCCCAGCCGGCTGGCAGACGGACTGTCTAGCGGTGATCTCGATGTGGCTCTCATTCCGTCGATCGAGGTGTTCCAGGACCCTACCTATTCGATCATTTCCGATGTCTGCATTGGAACCCAGGGCCCTGTCCTGAGCGTCAAGCTATTCAGCAAGGTCGCCATCGAGGACATTCGCACGGTCGCCCTCGACGAAGGTTCACGCACCAGCGCTGCCCTAATCCAGATCTTACTCGCTGAGCAGTACGATATTCGGCCGCAGCTAACCGGCCTGCCCATCGGTGACGACCTGCAGGACACCAACGCCGACGCGGTGCTGCTAATTGGTGACCGCGCGATCCACTCGCGGCAGGGTCCCTATCGCATCGTGTGGGACCTCGGTGACCGCTGGACGCAGTGGTCGTCGCTGCCCTTTGTGTTCGCCATGTGGACTGCTCGTGCGGGCGTTGACACCACGGGTCTCGATACGGCACTAACCGCCGCTCGTGACGCTGGCGTGGCTCACTTGCCAGAGATTGCCGAGCGAGAAGCAGCCGCGTTGGGGCTCACCACGCCACAATGCCTCGACTACCTGAAGAACAACCTGCATTTTTACCTTGGCGAACAAGAACGTCAGGGCTTGGAACTTTTCTACCACCACGCCAGCCAACTTGACCTGGCCCCTAGCGGAGTCGACCTTGAATTCGCAAATCTCCCCACTGCTTGATAAAGCAGTCGCCGGCGAACGTCTATCGGCAGAAGAAGGCCTGCAGCTCATGCAGAGCCGCGACCTTTCGGCACTGGGTCGGGCGGCGGATGAGGTGACTCGTCGCCTTCACCCTGAGAACTACCGCACCTACAACATCGATCGCAACATCAACTACACCAACGTCTGTAGTGCGGTCTGTGATTTCTGCGCGTTCTACCGTGGCCCCAAGGACCCCGAAGGCTACATCCTGGAGCGCGACGAATTATTGCAGAAGATCCAGGAAACGGTCGACCTGGGCGGCGAGCAAATCCTGCTGCAGGGTGGCATGCACCCGAACTTGCAGATCGAGTGGTACGAAGAACTGCTCCGCGATATCAAGAGTCGCTTTCCGGACGTCAACGTACACGGCTTCAGTCCTCCGGAACTTCACGCCTTGACCAAGGTGTCGAAGCTCTCCATCGAAGAGGTTCTCACCAGGCTCAAAGCGGCCGGCTTGGGTAGCCTTCCGGGCGGTGGTGCCGAGATCTTGGTCGATCGTGTTCGTAAAGAAATCACGCGCGGCAAAGTTCTGACCGACGACTGGCTCAATGTTATGCGGGTGTGGCACAACATGGGTGGCCGCAGCTCGGCGACGATGATGTTTGGCCATGCTGAAACGTTGGAAGAGCGAGTGGAGCACCTGGATCGATTGCGCCAATTGCAGGACGAAACGGGCGGGTTTACCGCCTTTATCTGTTGGACCTTTCAACCGGAAAATACCGACATGGCGCATATTGCGCCGTCGGGGGCATTTGAGTACCTACGCACACAGGCCGTGAGCCGGTTGTATCTCGACAACATCGACAACATTCAATCGAGCTGGGTGACCCAGGGCCAGAAAATTGGCCAGATTGCGCTGATGTACGGCGCGAACGATATGGGCAGTCTGATGATTGAAGAAAACGTGGTGGCCGAAGCGGGCACGGTTCATCACCTCTCTCTGGAACAGATCCGCCAGAGCATTCGCGACATCGGATATGTTCCGCGTCAGCGAAATGTCTTCTACGAACTGTTGGACGAACCAAATTCTGCCGCCCCATCGCTAGCCGTAAGCTAAGCTGTGGTATAGTATTTAAGCTCTGCTGCGGGGGCGCAGAGTGACACCGGAGGCGGGAATCGAGCAGGTCGAACCGGGCAAAGACCACACGCCTGAGTTGCGTCCTGACTACTTGATGGCCCGGTGGCGATATTCCAGTCGACGCGCGAACGGTCATCCAGATCTCACGTTTGCCGGCGGTTGGTGAAACGCAGAACGGCAGACCATCATGATTCACGTCCAAGATCTGACGAAGTACTACACGGACATGGAACGCGGCAAGATCGTCGCGGTCGACGGCGTCAGCTTCGATGCCATGGAAGGTGAGATCTTCGGCCTCCTCGGCCCCAATGGCGCAGGCAAGACCACCACGCTGCGGATCCTCAGCACGGTGCTTCAACCCACCTCTGGCACTGCCAGGATCAACGGTTACGACGTCGTTACGCAGGCCTCGCAGATTCGCCATCAGATCGGCTTCGTCTCGGCCAACACCGCCGTCTACGACCGAATGACCGCCTGGGAGATGGTCGAGTACTTCGGCCGCTTGTTTGGGCTCGGCGATGAAGAGCTGCAAGATCGCATGGAACAGATCTTCGAGCGGTTCCAGATGAACGAGTTTCGGGATCTTTTG
>CAYLRE010000357.1:0-4539 GCA_964385715.1 uncultured Planctomycetaceae bacterium | reverse complement strand
GTGCAGTTACCCTCGAGGAACACAGGGTGATTGATCAGCTGTAGCAGAAACGGCACATTCGACTTCACACCACGAATGCGGAATTCCTGAAGCGAACGCTCCATTCGCGAAGCGGCGTCGACAAAGCGGCGACCGCGGGCCGTGACCTTGACCAAGAGAGAGTCATAAAACGGATTGACCAAGGCCCCGGAAAACGCGCTTCCCGCGTCGAGGCGAATGCCCATACCGCTGGCGGAGCGGTAGTGCGTCACGTGCCCGTAATCGGGCAGAAAGTTGTTGGCCGGATCCTCGGTCGTCACGCGGCATTGAACCGCGAAACCGTTCGTGGCGATTTCATCTTGGGCGCCGAGACCGATTTCTGGATCGTCGAGCGGCGTTCCCTGAGCGATGAGAATCTGCGACTTTACGATATCGACGCCGGTCACCTCTTCGGTCACCGTGTGCTCGACCTGAATTCGCGGATTCACCTCAATGAAATAGAACTCATTCGTATCCCGATCGACGAGGAATTCAACCGTACCGGCGTTCTCGTAGTCAACTTGGCGGCCAATCGCGACCGCCGACTCACAGATCTTATCGCGAACGGCCGAGTCAAGATTCGGCGCGGGCGCGATTTCGACAACCTTCTGATGCCGGCGCTGTACCGAGCAATCTCGCTCGAACAGATGCACCAGCTGGCCGTGTTGATCGCCCAGCAGTTGCACTTCGATATGCCGGGCGTTCCGGATGTACTTTTCGATGAATACGGCCGGGCTGCCGAAGGCGCTCTGCGCCTCGCGTTGTGCTTGTTCCAGCGCTCCGCGAAACTCCGAGGCTTCCTGGACGATTCGCATGCCGCGACCGCCGCCCCCCATGGCCGCTTTGAGGATGACCGGAAAACCGATCTCCGTTGCAACGCGTTCTCCCTCTTCAACGTCGACGATCGCCTCTTCGGTACCTTGCAAGATCGGCACGTCCGCTTGCTTGGCGATGCGGCGTGCGGCCGTCTTGTCTCCAAGATTCTCCAGCGAAGTGGTTTTCGGGCCAACGAACACAATTCCCGCTTCACGACAACCGCGAGCAAAGTCGGCGTTTTCGGAGAGGAAACCGTAGCCAGGGTGAATGGCGTCGATATTGTATTGCTTAGCGATCTTGATGACCGCGTCGACATCGAGATAACTACGCAGCGGCTCTCCCGCCTCGCCGATCTGATAGGCTTCGTCCGCCTTAAAGCGGTGCAAAGAAAACCGATCTTCGTGCGTGTAAATCGCAACCGTACGAATACCCAACTCGTGGGCACTGCGACAGACCCGAATGGCAATTTCGCTGCGATTGGCGACGAGAAGTCGTTGAATCCTCTTCATTTGGCTCTCTTAGTCGTGGACGACGAGGTTATCCTCGATGAGGGATTTGGGGCGTGGAAGTTGGGCACCAATGGGGCCAAGCTCCACTATCTGTAAGGCCTATGCAACAAACAAACCGTAAAACGGATGTCGATCGATCGGCACTCGTCAGGCGACCTTCATTCTTCTGAAACCGCGCTACCGGAGCGCAATTCCCCTATAAGGAAGGCATATAACGAAGCTGCTATTTTAGGGCACTCGGGCGCGTCTGCGAAGATGCCCGTAGCGGCAAAACGCCGCCGGAAACCTGGAGAAAACGGTCAAAAGAGAGGCATTTGACCGCAACTAGCTTACGATCCGCCTGCGACCGACTCTTCTTCGATGTCTTCCGGCTCGTTCGCCTTGCCCGCGCTTGTCGTTGCGGCCTCGTGAGCGTTCCCATCCGTGGTCGATTTCCCCTGGTTTTTGTCGTCCTGTTGCTTCTGGCGGTACGACATGTCCTCGAGAATCGATCGATTCGAATTAATAAGATCGGCCACGACGCCAGTCAGAATCATCTGAAAACCGGCCAGGATCAGAATCGCAGCCAGAATCAACGACTGAATATGAAGATCGCTAGTCGCCGGGTCAAAGAAATAGATGTATAGAAACCGCAACCCGATCAGCACACCGACACTCGCAGTGAGAATACCAGCGATCGAAAAAATTCGCATCGCCCGGTAGGACGAGTAGACACGAATCATGACGCCAATCGAGCGGCTGATAAACGTGCCGATATTATTGAACAGTCGCGACTCGCGCAGCTTATCGTTGGTGCGAATCGGCACACACTCGGTCGCAATCCGCCGTCGGCCGGCCTGAATCACGTGATCGACGGTGTGATCGAAATTCGTCGAGCAGATCAGACGCATCGCCGCATCGCGGCTGTAGGCCCGAAAACCGCTGGCCACGTCGGGCACCTTCGTCCCCGCCAGGCGACTAACCACGGCGCTGCCCAACTGTTGCAACTTCGTCTTCGCCCAGGAGAAGTGGGCGATTTTATGCGTTTCGCGATCGCCGACAACAATCTCCGCACGACGTTCCAGAATCGGTGTCACAAGCTTGGGAATATCACCGCCGAAGTACTGATTGTCTCCGTCGGTGTTGACGATGATGTCGGCGCCCAGTTCCAAGCAGCGATCGATTCCAGCGGCGAAAGCATGCCCGAGTCCGCGGTTACGAACGAAACTAAGCACGTGATCGACGCCCAACTCACGGGCGACCTCGACCGTGCGATCAGTACAGCCATCGTCAATGACGAGAATTTCCACCTCGTCGATGCCGGGAATCTGGCGCGGGATATCGCGCACCGTCGCCGGCAACGTTTCTTCCTCGTTGAGGCAGGGAATTTGAACGATGAGCTTCATAACCGGGCATCCTGGACGAGACCGACGGTGGCCGTCAATGCCATCAGCCGAGCCTCAAGAATAAGTGTCGAGCCGCAAGGGTCGACACTTCCAGTATACAAGATGCGTTCGCGCCCAAGCGAAGAGCGAGGTCGTGCTCGTAGCGGTCGTAACGGTTACGCGGCGGTCTGGCAGACATACCGTGGCGCCGCGATCACCCGAAACGCAATTACTCAGCTTCCCTATCGCCCAGCTCGGTTGGTGGCCGCTCCGTCGCCTTCGCTCTGCTGGCGCTTGTCGCCCGCCTTCAAGGCCTCGAGTCGATACGTTCCTCCTCGCCCCGTGGCAAACCCGACGCGGCCGTCCGAATCGAGCTTCGTCGGCACACGCTGACCGGCCGAATCGAAGACCGCGACACCACTCTTCCACGGACTGTACAAAAAGCAGTCCTCGCCCTGTTCGCTGACGATCTTCAGCCCCGTGACCTTGCCGGCTGCCCAGGAGCCGCTCACGAGGAACGCCCCTTCCGCGCGGAAATCGTCGAAGCGTGCCGCCAGGTGATCCGGCCAGGCTGGAAAAATTCGCAGGGCGCCGTCCCAGCTTTGCAGCATCATCTCTTGCAAGGGAGCAATAATCCCAAGTGATTCGCTCCAGGCACCCGAAGGACCGTAATTGGCCGCCGCCATCGCACAGATCAAACCGTTCGGTCGCCGCCAGCGTTGCAGCTGCTTGGAGAATTGCGGCAGGTCCCGAGCCGCCACGAATTCGCCACCTCGCAAGCGCCGCATCGTGCGCCACGGATAGTGGCCGAAGTAATATTGGCGAACCGAACTATCGTCCGACGGCCAAGCGTCGCCGCTAAACGTCTTCGGCTGCGGGCGATAAGGACGTCCCGTGCCGAACTCCGGCGGATTCGCGTCGAAGCAGAACTTCGCCAAGCCGGTCAACTGCGAGGGCGGTTCGCCTTCGTCGCCGGCGCAGTTTTCAAGTCGTTCACGCCACACGTCTCTCAACTCATCATCAACACCGAGCGCTTCGCTCGACAAGATCGCTGAGCGAAGGCAGAAACGCAGATGCCGCATCACCTGGCGCTGGTAGGTATAGTCTTCCGGCTTGCCGCTGAATCCGTTTTCACCTTGGTTCGACGGGAACACGTGATACAGCCCGTCGTCCTTCTTTTCCATGAAGTCGGTATAGAACAGGGCACAATCACGGATGACCGGATAGCCCGTCTTGCGAAGCCAGTCGCGATCCTTAGTAACCAGGTAGCGAGCCCAATACTGGTTCGCGATCCAGCCAGTCATGTAGGCCATGCGTCCCATCGGCGCAATGCCGAGCACGTCCTCCTCTGTTTTGATCGGATAGACGGTCAGCTGAATAAAGACACCTCGGGTACCGTAGTAGTCGCGAGCGATTCGTCGCCCCATTGGCAACATATAATCTTCAACGCCCTTGAAGTAGCTGTCACCCAGATCGAGATGGTTCGCCGTGTAGTCGCCCCAGAACGGAGCCTGGTAGTTGTAGTTGGTGTGGTAGTCGCCATGCCAATGCGAATAGTCTTGCACCGTACTCGGCAGGAACAGCCCTGGCGGCGTCACGCCTTTGCGGAAAGTGCAGCGGCGAGCGTGCAGCGTCTCGTACCACATGTTCTCAAGCAGCGGATCATCGATGCGAAGGCTTGACTTCGACCAGAACTCGGCAGCGGCCTCTTTGTTATTGTCAGCCCAACGACTCGTGGTCGCCCTGCGGTCCTTCGCCAGCTCGTCACGCACCTCGCCTACGGTCGCCAGCGCGCCTGCTTTGTCGCTCGACGTTCCGATCGCCACGGCAAG
>CAYLRE010000356.1:0-4568 GCA_964385715.1 uncultured Planctomycetaceae bacterium | reverse complement strand
GAGCGTGAAGACCTCGCCCGGCTGCGTGCCGGCAGGGATCTCCATCTCTTCCTTTCCGTCGAGCGTCGGCACCTCTATCGTAGCGCCCAGAGCGGCCTGGGAGTAGGTCATCGGCAGGCGGCAAATCAGGTGGCTACCTTCACGTCGGAACAACGGATGTTCGGTGACGTGGATGAAACAATAGCAATCGCCCGGAGGTCCACCGTTGGGGCTCGGCTCACCCTCGCCAGTAATTCGAACCCGCATTTGGTCGTCGACGCCGGCGGGAATCTTAACGTCCTTGGTGACGTCCTCGGCGACGATTCCTTCCCCATCGCAGCTGCGACAAGGATCGGTCACCATCTTGCCGGCTCCGCGACAAGAAGGACACGTTGTTTGCACACGCAGAATACCGCTCTGCTGAGCGACCTGGCCGTGTCCGCCGCAGTAGTTGCAGACTTCCAATTCGCTGCCGTCGGCCGCGCCCGATCCACCACAGTCGTCGCACTGTTTATGACGAGAGAGTTCGACTGTCTTGGTTACGCCGCGGGCGGCTTCCAAGAGATCGATGGTCACCTCGCAGCCGATGTCGGCGCCCTTCTGCACGCGACGGCCACCACGGCGACCTCCGCCGAAGATATCGCCAAAAATACCGCCGCCACCGAACACGTCGCCGAAGGCCTCGAAGATGTCGCCAACGTCGGAGAAGTGCGATCCACCGCCACCGTTGGCGTCGAGACCCGCATGACCATAGCGGTCGTAGCGATCGCGTTTATGCTTGTCGCTGAGAACCTCGAACGCTTCGGCCGCTTCCTTGAAACGACCGATCGCTTCCTCGTTGCCTGGATTCTTGTCCGGATGGAAACGAATCGCCAGACGCCGGTAGCTATCGGCAATCACCTTGTCGGTGGCCGTTCGCTCGACTTCCAGAATTTCGTAATAGTCTCGTTTGCCAGCCATCTGCGAGATTATAAATCGAGGCTAAAACGGGAGGTATGTCAGTTTCGTGCGAATGCGACAGCCGCATCACCGATCATCCGTTGTCGATCGAACTGGAGAACGATGAAAACGGGCCACCCTTGTCACCGACAAAAGTGGCCCGGCTCGATTCGCTATCGATCGATGCACCCGCGATCGGCCAGCACGCTTGCGTCGCACGAGGTGTCGGTTTTCTAACGCATCGTTAGCGGACGCTGCCTTCGACGCGTTGCTTATTCTTGTCTTCCTCTTCGAGGTTCGTGACCAAGGCTTCCGTGGTGAGCAGCAATCCGGAGATGCTAGCGGCGTTGGCCAGGGCCGAACGAACCACCTTCACTGGATCGATGACGCCCGCCTTGACCATGTCGACGTACTCGCCACTGTTGGCTTCGTAGCCGATGTTGGTCGACTTCTGGAGCACGTTGTCGACGACCACGGATCCATCGACGCCCGAGTTGTTGGCGATCTGCGTGAGCGGACCGGAGAGAGCACCGAGCACGATGTCGACGCCGATCTTCTCGTCACCCTTGGCCGATTTGCGAGCCGCTTCCACCGCTTCGGTGCAACGGACGAGTGCAATTCCACCGCCGGGCAGAATACCTTCTTCGACCGCGGCACGCGTGGCGTGCAGGGCGTCTTCGACACGAGCCTTCTTCTGCTTCATGTCGGCCTCGGTTCCGGCCCCGACAGAAACTACAGCCACGCCACCGGTCAGCTTGGCAAGACGCTCTTGCAGCTTCTCGCGATCGTAGTCGCTGTCGCTCTGTTCGATCTGATTGCGGATTTGACCGATTCGCTGTTGCACGGCGTCGGTGGTACCGGCACCTTCAACGATGGTCGTGCTGTTCTTGTCGATGGTGATCTGCTTGGCGCGACCGAGCTGGTCGAGCTCCACGCTCTCGAGCTTGACGCCGAGATCTTCACTGATCAGCGTACCGCCGGTAAGGGTCGCGATGTCGCCCAACAGAGCCTTACGACGATCGCCAAAGCCAGGAGCCTTAACGGCCGAGACGTTGAGCACGCCACGCAGCTTGTTGACGACGAGAGCGGCCAGGGCTTCGCCTTCGATGTCCTCGGCGATGATTAACAGCTGTTTGCCGGTCTGACTGGTCTTCTCCAACAGCGGAACCAGGTCACGCAGATTGCTGATCTTCTTTTCGTGGATCAGGATGTAGGCGTCTTCCAAAACGCAATCGCGTTCGGCGGCTCGCGTGATGAAGTAGGGCGAGATGAAGCCCTTGTCGAACTGCATACCGTCGACGAACTCCACGGTGGTGTCCATCGTCTTGCCTTCTTCGACGGTGATCACGCCGTCTTTACCGACCTTCTCGAGGGCGTCGGCCAAGAGGTTGCCGATTTCCATGTCGTTATTGGCACTGATGGCACCAACGTTGGCGACGTCTTCCTTCGTGGTAACCGGCTTGGCCATCGAGAACAACTTCTCGACGGCGGCGTCGACCGCCTTCTCGATACCGCGGCGAACGGCCATCGGATTGCTACCGGCAACGATGTTGCGGCGACCTTCGCGGAAGATGGTACGAGCCAGGACCGTGGCGGTCGTGGTTCCATCACCGGCGATGTCCGAGGTCTTCGAAGCGACTTCGTTCACGAGCTTGGCGCCCATGTTCTCGAAGCGGTCTTCCAGTTCGACCTCTTTACTGACCGTGACACCATCTTTGGTAACCGTCGGTCCGCCGAACGACTTGGCGATGATCACGTTACGACCCGTCGGGCCGAGCGTGACCGCGACCGCGTCCGCCAGTTTCTCAACGCCGCGGAGCATCTTCGCGCGGGCATGATCTTCAAAAAGCAGTTGCTTGGCCACAGCTGTGGTTCCTTATGTTGTCTTGAATGGGGCCTTGTAGAGAGGCCGCAAGATTCAATTCTTGATTGGTTGAGTGTTGGCTGAGAGTCCCAGTTAGCTGAGAAATTTGTTAGCTAAGGACTTTGGCGAGGATGTCACTCTCACGGAGGATCTTCACGTCGCGACCGTTGAGCTCTTGGTCGACGCCACCGTACTTGCCGAAGTAAACCTGATCGCCAATGGCGACGGAAAGTTCGCCACGGTTGCCACTATCGAGCATGCGACCCGGGCCGACAGCGACGACGGTACCGAGTTGCGGCTTTTCCTTGGCCGAGTCCGGGAGCACGATTCCGCCCGCGGTGGTCTCTTCCGCAGCAGCCGGCTCGACAACAACGCGATCATCTAGCGGTCGCAGTTTTTCTTCTTTGGCCATTGTCTTGAAACTCCTGTTTTATTTGGCGGTGCTCGCCGAATTGGGCGGCACCACCTTGAATTAGTTGCTGATTGTTTTATGGAAACGTGGCTCGTTGCCGAAGCAACGGAGCCGTCGTCGATTTACATCATGCCGGGCATGCCACCCATGCCGCCCATGCCACCCATACCAGGCATGCCGCCCATGCCACCCATGCCAGGCATGCCGCCGCCCATTCCGGGCATTCCGCCGCCATGGTCGTGGTGGTGGTGATCGTGGTCGCCACCTTCTTCTTCCGGCTCGGGGATATCGGTCACGAGCGAGGAAGTGGTCAAAAGCAAAGCCGCCACGCTGGCCGCGTTGGTGATTGCGGTTCGCACGACCTTGGCCGGATCGATGACACCGGCTTCGACCATGTTGCAGTAGGTGTCGTTGTCGGCGTTGTAGCCTTCGTTCTTGGTTTTGAGCTTTCGCACGCGATTCACAACCACCGCACCATCGGTACCGGCGTTCTCGGCGATGCGACGCAGCGGGTAATCGAGCACTTTGCGAACGATCTGCACGCCGAACTCTTCGTCGCCGGTCGCTTCGACCTTGTCGAGAGCCTTTTCGCTGCGAATCAGAGCGACTCCGCCACCCGGGACGATACCTTCTTCCAAGGCCGCCGCGGTCGCGTTCTTGGCATCTTCGATGAGTGCCTTTCGCTCTTTCATTTCGGTCTCGGTGACCGCACCGCAGTTGATCTGAGCCACGCCGCCGGCAATCTTCGCCAGGCGTTCTTGTAGCTTCTCGCGATCGTAGTCGCTATCGGTGACTTCGATTTCGCGGCGAATCTGATCGGCACGACTAGCGATGTCGGCCTTCTTGCCGCCGCCACCGACGAGCGTGGTGTTGCCCGAAGAGATGACGATCTTCTTGGCCTTACCGAGGTCGGAAACCTTGACGGTGTCGAGCGAGATGCCGAGATCCTTGAAGATCGCGGTTCCGCCGGTCAGTGCGGCCAGGTCGCCGAGCATCGCCTTGCGACGATCGCCGTAACCGGGGGCCTTCACGGCACAGACGTTCAAGATGCCTCGCATCTTGTTGACCACGAGGGTCGAGAGGGCTTCGCCTTCGATGTCTTCGGCGATGATCAAGAGCGGCTTGTTGGCCTTGCTAACTTCTTCCAAGAGCGGAACCAACTTCTTGACGTTGGTGATCTTCTCTTCGTGAATCAGGATCAAGCAGTTTTCCAACTCGGTCAGTTGTTCGTCGACATTGGTGACGAAGTGGGGCGAGAGGAAACCGCGATCAAACTGCATACCTTCAACGATTTCGACAGTCGTTTCAGCTCCACGGCCTTCTTCGACCGTGATCACGCCGTCTTTGCCAACCTTGTCCATGGCTTCAGCAATC
>CAYLRE010000355.1:0-4648 GCA_964385715.1 uncultured Planctomycetaceae bacterium | reverse complement strand
AATGCTGCCACAACAGCGGCTGACCACCGCCCGCCGCGGCCGCGGAGTTGTTAACAATGTTGCCTTCGGGCAGGAAAAAGCCCGTTCCGCCCAGGCGATCCATGACCTGCATGAAACCAGCCGCGGTCAAAACCGGCAGAGCAAACGCCTGCAGGACGGCGGTAATGAACATCGCCCAGATCGTCAGCGGCAGACGAAACATCGTCATGCCAGGGGCTCGCATGCAGATGATGGTCGTCATGTAGTTGATCGAACCCATCATCGACGAGATACCGACGAAGGTAACGCCGAACAGCCATAAGGTCTGGCCCATGCCGCTACCGGGCGCCGCCTCAGGCACCACCGAGAGTGGAGGATACGAAGTCCAACCTCCCGCGGCCGCTCCGCCGTCGACAAAGAAACTGGCTCCCATGCAGATGAACGCCGGCCACATGAACCAGTAGCTGAGCATATTGAGTGTCGGAAATGCCATATCGTCGGCGCCGATCATCAACGGAATCAGGAAGTTTCCGAAGGCACCTGCGAGAACCGGAATGATCACGAAGAAGATCATCACCGTGGCATGCATTGTGAATAGCATGGTGTAGAACTCAGGCGACATCTGGCCGCCTTCGGCTCCAAACACCAACTCGCCAAAAATCGGCACATCGCTCCAAGGCCAGGCAAGCTGCCAGCGAATACCAAGTGCCAACAGTCCGCCGATCAAAAACCAGATCAGCGTGGAAAATAGAAATTGCAGTCCGATGACTTTATGATCGAGCGAGAAGACGTACTTCGAAATGAAGCCCGGCTCCTTGTGACCAGCGTGTCCGTCGTCGTGCGCGAGGAATCCCTCTGCAGTCGTACTCATTCTTCCGTCTCGCTATTCTCTACTGCCTCGGACTGGGTCCGTTGGCCTTCGGCTTCTAATTCTGCTAGCCACCGATCAAAGTCTGCTCGCGACTGGACCGTCAGGCGTCCCTTCATTTTGTAATGCCCCCAACCGCACAACTCGGCACAAACCAGGTCGAATGCCCCCTGGCTCTTGGCCTTGAACCAGACGGGAATCTCCATACCCGGTACGGCATCCTGCTTAACGCGTAGATTCGGCAGGAAGAAGCTGTGCAACACGTCCTGGCTCTTGAGCCGAACCATGATCTCTTCGTCCACCGGCACGTGCAGATCGTTGACGGTGTAGATATCGTCGGGAGTGTCGAATTTGCCGTCATCTCCCGGATATCGCAGTCGCCACTCAAACTGCCGGGCGGTCACTTCGACCACCACGCCCGGCTCTTCAGGGCGACGAACTTTAGTGTCGGCCCAGACGTTCATCTGATAAATCGCGATGAACAATAGCGTGGCCGCCGGCAATACGGTCCAGACAACTTCCAAGGTATGGCTACCGTGGGTGAACTTAACCGGTGCGGTATTCGCTTTGCGATCGTATCGCAAGATGAACCAAACCAAGGCAATTTCCGTCGCCACGAAGACCGCGCCGGTGAGCCAGAGAATCACCATGAACAGGCGGTCGACATTGTGTCCATACTCGGAAACGTCGATCGGGAACCAGTAGTTCGCGTCGTCCGCAGCAGCCACGAAGACCGCGACCCCCAAAACGGGAATCAACAGAAATACAAACGCCCAAAATTTTCCCACGTTATGACTCCGACATCGTTGCTCAACGAATGTTACCTGTTACCGCTGCTCAACGACTATTAAATGTCTTGCTCGTAAAAGCTGTTTGAATCAATTCCCTTAATTCGACTAGCGACCATGATCGGTCTCAACCGACGAGGCGCTCATCACCGGATAACGAGTTGGAACACTGAATGGCTCGTGCTGCAGCGACTTGACGTAATTCACGATGTGCCAAATATCCTCCGGGCTAACCTTCTTAGCGCCTTCCTCTTCACCCGACTCGTCGCTCGCGTCGTCATCTTCAACCTCGCTGGCGTCCGCGCTGCCACCGAGACCAGGCATCGGCGTGCCGTAGATGCCGGAATAGATGCGGTAGTAGATATCGATGGGGCGGCGTCCTCCGCGGAAGATGCCTTGGCGCAGGTTACGCGGGCGGGCATTGCGAGGCTTGAGCGCCCCGTCGTGCCGGAACTCCGCCACCAGCTCATCCAGTTCAGGCTGGGGCGTGCCGATCAATTTCTTTCGCCATTCAAATCGAACGTTGAAGTCGTTTGCCTGGCCATCGCCCTGGGCGGAATCGCCATGGCAGCTAAAGCAGTTGGCCGCTTTGCCATAGAACAAGGTTCGGCCCAAGTCCACCGACTTCTCGTGATCTTCTTTACTCGCATCCGGCCGGGCAATCTCGGGGACGTCGGCCGCCGTGATGACCTGATCCTTGGCGCTGTACCAGGCGTACATCAGCGATGCTACGGTGTTCTCGTAGTCGGGTTCTTCCGCTTCGCCATCTTCGATGGTCAGCGGCAAGCTACCAGCCACCTGAGCAGCCAGTTCCTCAGCGGACTCAAGCCCGGCAAAGTCGCCCTCGGCTGCATACGCTTCCAGTAGACGCCTCTCAGTCTCGCCCCGTACGCTGAGATACTTTACATACTCAATCAGGGCGTCGAGCTCATTGTCCGGCAGCAAGCGGAAGCTCGGCATGGACGAACCTGGGACCCCCCACATCAGCACACGCTTCAAGTCGTCGTGCGTCGGCTTGGCTGCACCAAAGGTCGACTTGAACTTGAATCGTCCGTGGCGGTAGTCACGCGGATAAGGATTCAAGAACGGAGCGGTCGGACCTGCTCCATCTCCGGTAACGCCGTGGCAGTGAACGCAGTGTCGACGATAGAGCCCGAAGTCCTGTCCCTGCTCGTTGCTATAGACAGGCCCCGCGGCAATTTTCAACTTGGCAACATCGAAGCCGGCTCGCTCCAGGACACTGGCCGATTCACCGGGAAACGGATCATCGGGTTTGTCGGGCGTGCCAAAGACGGCCATCAGGACATTGGCAATCTCCTGACGATGTGCTTCCGTAATCGTTTCGCCCGTCTCACGCTCCTGCAAACGTGCGTTGACCAAATTGGCAACGAACTGGGGTTCCGAGGAGCCCGTGCATCCGGCGTTCGCGACGACCAGAACCGATAAACAAATCAGCGCGGCGCCGATAGTCTTCGGACGATACTGAAGGGGACGATACACTGCTTTACTCACCTCTTTACACCGATCAGATGCAAATAATGGTTTACCAATCGTTGGATAATGGTCAGGAGGGATTATCTGTTCGGGGATTCAAAATTCGGGCTGCAAACTGCCCCGCTCTCTAAGCAAGAGAAGGTAGGCACTCAGGCGACAGATCGCACAGGCGGCCGACTTAGCCACCCAATAGCCCAGCGGGAATCTTGATCTCCAATTCGCGAACTTCATCCGGCTCAAGCGGCTTGTCGAGCTTCACGACACCGCGTTTCCAGGTCTGCTCCTCGCCGTTGACGTCGATCTTATTGAACTTCTTGAGCCGTTCATGCCAGACCAGAATCTTCAAATCGATTCCGGCCGGGAGATTCGCAATTTCAAATGTTCCGTCATCACCCGTGACGGCGGCGTAGCCGTTTTCGTGCGGGAACAGATAGGCCAGCATCCAAGGATGCACACTGCAGGCGACCGGCACCGGCGTCTTCTCGGCGGCTGGAATGTTCAGCAGCTTTTCATCCTTGGCATTGATTGTGATGTTCGTTTCGGGCGACCGCTTCGTCTTGATCAACGTGTTGTGCGAAACCGTATCGCTGTTCTTCACTCTCAACTTCTGACCGGTCTGCATCAGTGTCACGCGAGTGAGAAAGATGCATTTTTCCTGATCAAACAGCACGGAATCGTCCACGGGACTGGCGGCCGACTCGTGAACGTTGTCACCCTTGAGTCCAACAGCATAGATGGTCAGATTGGCGAGACTTCCGTCCGCGCCAACCTTGATCGAATCGTCGGGCGCCGACGTTCCGCAAACTTCCGTGTCTTTGTCGGCACGCAAAGGCGCCAGGGTCGGTGTCGGTCCGACAACCACGAACCGTCCTTTGATCGTGCCCCAACCGGTACGCTCTTGCACTTCCGCTTCAGCATCCGACTCAACATCGCCTTGCGACGCGACAATCGCCTCGCGAAGCTTCAGGGCCACGTCCTCTTGAGGCGGAAGCGAGTCCGCTACGCTGTCACGACAGCCAGCCAAGACAACCAAGCCAAGCGCGAGTAGCGCAAATTTTCCTTTGTGTGACATGCTCCGTCATCCCATCAAGGGCCGCCCAGGCGACCCGGATTTTCTTTCTTACGACGTTAATTGCTTGACGGCCGCGACGCGGCCCGCGTTTTTTGCAACGTGATTATTGCAAAGTGATTACTGCAAATCTTTGGCCTTCAATTTGATTTCACCAAGATCGTTATCTCCCTTGGCGACTTTCATCTTGAAGCGACCCTTCTTCCACGGCTTGCCACCGACTTTGGGCGTATCGACGTAGCCAGAAACGTGCCAGACCTGGAACTCGAGTTCGCTACCGGCCGGCAAGTTTTTGATCTCAAACGATCCATCTTCCCCCGTCACTGCAGCGTACGGATGGGTTTGAACGAGGACGCGACCATTCATCCAAGGGTGAATATCGCACTTCGCTTCGACCGGCAAGCGTTCCGCCTTCGACAGTTTCTTGATCGTATCCGTGCCGCTAGGAGA
>CAYLRE010000354.1:0-4653 GCA_964385715.1 uncultured Planctomycetaceae bacterium | reverse complement strand
CGTCGAGAGCAAGATATTGGGCGTTGAACCTTCATACGAATCCGACTCCTTGGGCAGCTTCAGCTCAATACCAACCCAGGGCGTGGCAACGCGGAGCGGCTGCGCCTTTTGCCCACGCTTCGCCCGTGGCATGGTTACCTGAAGCTCAACTAATTGCTGTTCGTCCAGCTGAAGCGAGTCGCCCCCCTGCACCGGCAAGAACGGTTCAAGAAAGCTACCGCGCAGGGACTCAAGCGAGTCGGGTCCGCTCACCACGATCTGTCCGCCCCAGTGAAGCCAATCAATCATCGCCTGTTGCTGTTCTTCCAAGAGAAGACTGGGATCGACTTCATCCCACAACAAATAGGCGATGCTCGTCCAGGCGAGCGAATTCATCGGTAGCGGAGTACGACGATCGACCTTCATCGGCACGACGAGATAATGAGCGTCTGCACGCGTCTCGTTATTGCGAGGCCGAACGGTACGTGTCGCATGCAGCGCCCGGTACGGATCGGGCTGAGCACTAAGCACCACCAAGTTGTACTGGTGGGCTGGCATGTGCCGGACATTGGCCACCGGCATACCAGCCGAACCGCCCCCGCCGCGTTGGTACTCGTAGCGAAACTTCGTCTCACTGCCATGCCGCGGCACGAACAGTGTTGTATCGATCTTCTTCTCGCTACGTTGATCCTTCGCGAGCATCACCGGCCGCGAGGCGAGCATCTGGTAGGAGGCACGCTCCAGCGGCAACGGACGCAAGGCACCGGTCGCCTCGTCAGCATATTGCGGCTGCCAAACCAGCTGCCCTCGAAAGTCTAGGTTGTTCGCGCGAACGTGATGACTGACACCCACCCAGTGCCCCGGCTTGGCGAAGGTAGGCGTCGACTTCAGCTTGATGCGATCTTGCTTCTCGCGTGGCGTTCGATAAGTCGCATGGGGCTGAACCCGTAGCCGGTCAAACTCCTCCACGTTGGGCTTCGGTTTCTTTTCCTTCCTGGCGGACTTCTTCTTTTTCTTTTCAGCGTCTTTCTCGGCCTGCGTTTTTTCAGCAGGATCCTCACCGCAGCCACTGCAGCCGGTCAGCGGAATCGCGATCATGGCGCATAGCACCATGCCGACGAAAATTCGCAAGCCACCCCTTCGCCCCGAAATTTGATGTTGTGCCGACGTCTGATGGTGTCCCAACTCGAATGCTCCGCTCGGTTGCTGACCCAGTTGCTATGCACTGTCCCTAAACTGCCCTCTCCTTCGAGTTTAGGCGCTTGGCGAACTGGAGAAAAGACGCGGAAATCGAAATCCCGCTGGCAGATAGCGAGAAATCGGCCGTCCCCGATTAGAAAAATCACTTGTCCAGCTGCCGCACGGCGATAACGGCTACCACGGGCAAAAACAGCCACGGGCAAGAAAAATCAGCAGCTCGCGATCGGAAACAGCTGCCAGCAGACAGAAAATCGTCGAGGCGATCGCTCCGAATTAGACGAGCGCGGCACCTGCGGAAGTCGTGACGCCACCTTCTTGTGAAGAGAGAAAGGGAGTCACATCGACACCATTGACGGTGACAATACTCAGGTCCAGGTGCAGGGCCAAATCGATCTCGTGAAGTGAAGGATCGTCAATTCGATAGCCTTCCGGATCCCGCAAGCACTGCACCTTGGGTCGCGTGGGGCGATTCGAATTGAAATCGACAACGGCCGCTTCCGTGCCGTCTGACAAGACCACCACCTGTCCGATCGGGAATGGGGGGACCATCTTATAGAATGCGTCGGCGATCACCGGATCGAAGAAGCCGTCGCACCAGGTGCGCATTTCATGCAGCACTTGGACCGGCTGCTTGGCGCCGGAGTAGCAACGGGCAGTCGTTGCCGCATCGTAGATATCGACAATCGTGGCGATCCGACTGAAGACCGGGATCTGCTTGCCGGACAGCGGCTGCAGAACTTCACCGGTGTCTGGGTTGATGCGGGGCGGGTAGCCTCCGCCGTTGTATCGTTGATGATGGTTCAAGACGATCTCCGCCGCGGCGGCCGGCACGCGTCCTTTGACCATCTCAAAGCCATAAATCGGGTGCTGTTTGATGATTGCCATCTCCTCGTCCGTGAGACGCTCCGGCTTGTTCAAGATCTCGGTTGGAATCCTCATCTTGCCAACATCGTGGAGCAAACAGCCAAGCCCCAGCACCGTGAGGTCTTTGGCCTCGCGAGGCGATTTCGACGTCCGTTCTTCGATGATGTACCGCTCGACCTGCATTCCCAGCAGCAGTGCCAGGTAGCCAACGTTCGCGGAATGCGACATCAGGAAGTTGTCGAAGGCGTCGAGCTTGTGCAACAGCACATTGCCGTGGACGCTTCCCTTGAGATAGTCAAACAGACCGCCAATGGAACTTTGAAATCGCCCGAAATCGAGCTGCGGCGTCGCATCCTTCATGACCGCCTCAAAGCTACCCCGGACCGATGCGTAGACTTCCCGCTGACAGTCGCTGAGCCCCTCGTCGATCAACTCTTCGAGAAATTCCAGATCACGATGGCGAATCCAGACCTCGACAATTCCCATTTCCCGTAGACGCGGCACGAGATCCATCGGAACTTCGCGGTCTCGTTGCAACAAGAAGCGGCGCGGATCGCTCGGCACAGCAACCGGTCGGGCCAGCACCATCCCAGGTTCAATTTTCTCGACGGGAACTCGTAACATTCGCGGTACGCCGTGTGCGTGATGGATCGCAAGCAGCCGCCAGACTGAGGCAGGCAGACCAAAACAAGGTCCCTGCCGACGTGATTGCCGTGGGGACCTTTCTCAACAAGATTAGCTTATCCGCGGCGCAGTAAAGCCTATCGTGCCTGCGGTTTGCCGCGGATTGAGAAGCGAAACTGACGATTTGGAATGTCGGGTCGCAAGAAATACTTGGCCTATCCGGCCGACGCCACCGGGCTGTAGCGGTCGTACCGATTGATCCAACAAGTAAAGCGAAACACCCGCCCAATGCCGGAGGACCACGCGAGCGAAGCCGCGGGTGCGCAGAGCTATCGCGGCTCACCTGAGACGCCAGACGCCACCCGTTCAATGGAACAACAGGGCGGGTGACAACAAGGCTGGCGCAGCAACGGGGGCTCGAGAGGCCCATACGACTTAGCCAGAAAAGAAAAGAGCGAGGGACTCGCGTACTCGATCTAGACCGGCTGCAGGACGTGCAAATCCATATTCACGATGGCATCACCCACACGACTGCGGAAATCCATCATGTGGGGAGCCATCAGGTGAGCCTCGAGCGCCTCGGTGCTCTCCCACTTCTCCACCACCACGACCACGTTCTCGCGAACTGGGGGCTGTGCCGGAATGGCCGTCTGAAGATCGACCGTGGGACCGTAATCGAGGCAGCCATCTTCCGCCAAGACCAACGGCACAAGCTTACGAAACTCGGCCAAGAACTCTTCTTTCCTCTCGGGATGCAATTCAATGCTGTCATGAACGTGAATCATGATCGGTTCTCCGTTGCTTTTGACGGGGCTTTATCTCGACGGGGCGTTCGCCTGCCGGTGGCTTTCAACTGCCGGTCAGGACACGATTCTCTCAGCCCAGAATATCGAATATCTCTCGGCTCGAAATGTTGTCCACCTCACACCAAGAAAACTGCGTTCTCGCTTATACTCACGTTGGCGTATATTGAACGCCACGCGATGCAGGCCATAATATGCGCCCCGCAGGCGATCGCCGCAACGGGACTGCCGCCTGCTCGCTCAACTGTCAGCCGACCATCTGCAAACAGGCAGAAACAAGACAAGGAGTTTACCCACGGTGGCCCAATCAAACTCAACACTCGACGTGGAAAGCGCTGTACGCGACCGGTATTCCTCAGCAGCTCAGGCGGCCGAAGCGGCCCTCTGCTGCCCGGTCGACTACGATCGCCAGTACCTAGAGGTATTACCACAGGAACTCCTGGAACGAGATTACGGCTGCGGCGACCCCTCCAAGTACTTGCTGCCTGGAGAAACGGTGCTCGATCTCGGCAGCGGTGGCGGCAAGATTTGCTATATCGCCTCGCAAGTCGTCGGCCCCCAGGGTCGCGTGATCGGCGTCGATGTGAATGACGAAATGCTCTCACTGGCCCGACAGTTCCAACAACAGGTTGGCGACGCGATTGGCCACCATAACACCGAGTTTCACAAAGGCCGTATCCAAGACCTGGCCCTCGACCTCGACCGCTTCGAGTCATATCTGACAGAGAATCCGATCCAGGGTGGCAATGACTGGTTGCGAGCGGAGGCTCATGCCCAAGAGCTCCGCACCAAAGAACCCATGATCGCCGACGATTCGGTCGATGTGATCGTCTCCAATTGCGTACTGAACCTGGTTGACTCGACTAGTCGCAAACAACTGTTCGCCGAGATGTTCCGGGTTCTCAAGCGTGGCGGGCGGGCCGTCATCAGCGATATCGTGAGCGACGAACCAGTACCGCAGCGACTTCAAGACGATGCCGAGCTGTGGAGCGGATGCATCAGCGGAGCATTTGTAGAGGACGAATTCCTGCAGGCCTTTGAAGAACAAGGATTCTACGGCATTGAGATTGTCGCTCGTCAAGAAGAAGCTTGGGCCACGATCGAAGGCATTGAGTTCCGCAGCCTCACCGTGTGGACAAAGTATCTCAACTCGCTCAGCGCTGGCTGACAAGCAGCCAGTGGC
>CAYLRE010000353.1:0-4673 GCA_964385715.1 uncultured Planctomycetaceae bacterium | reverse complement strand
GTGTCCGTTCCGCCAACCGCATCTTCTCCCGTTTGCCTTCGTGCGTCAAGATGGCCGCATCTTGGATACGGCCTGGGGCCGGGACGCGTTTTGGCGGGAGGTGACTTGTGGCGAATCGGGTGCGGGATGGGCGGAAGGAAGCGGCTTGGCGTGGGGTGCTGCGGCGGCAGGAGACGACTGGCGTTTCGGTGCGGGAGTTTTGCCGGCGCGAGGGGATCGGTGAGTCGAACTTCTACGCCTGGCGGCGGACTATCGCCGAGCGGGATGGTGTGAGCGGCGCGCGGAAGAAGTCCTCCGGCGCGAAGCGAGTTGCAAAGACTCGGCGGTCAAAGAGAGCAGGCGCGAAGGATGCCGTGCCCACGTTCGTGCCGATCGCCTGCGGGGAACTCGTTGCCGTTCGTCCGGACATCGTTCTCGAACTGCGCGGCGGGCGGCGGTTGCGACTGGACGGAGCAACGTCTCCCGAGCGGCTCGCGTCGATCGTGCGGGCGTTGGAAAGCGAGGGCGCGGCATGATCACATCAAGCAATGACGGCGTGCGCATCTACGTGGCGACGACGCCGGTCGACATGCGGAAGAGTTTCGACGGACTGGTCGAGGTCGTGCGAAGCTTTCTCGGGCACGATCCGCTCTCGGGCAGCATGTTCGTCTTTCGCAACCGGGCCGGGCATATGCTCAAGATCCTCTGGTGGGACGACGGCGGGTTGGCGATCTTCTACAAGCGACTGGAGCGCGGCACGTTTCGCTTTCCCTACTCCGGCGAGAAGTCGCTGGTGATCGAACGCGACCAACTCTTGCGGCTCTTGCAGGGGCTCGAAGTCGTGCGAACGCACGCGGCGTAAAGCGCGACCAAAACTTTTCCGAAAACTTCTCGATTTTTCGCCAAACCGGTCTGGCGCGCTTGCCGAAGTTCGTATATAACATGCCCATGCTCAACGTCAACGAACTGCCCAACGATCCGATCCTGCTGAAGCGTTTGCTTGTCGAACGCGACACGCTCATCGATCAGATTCGTCAAGAGTCAAGCGAACTCATCGAACGGATTCGCGAAGAGGCGGCCGAGCGGATGGAACAACTCGAAGCCCAACACAAGGCAGCGGTCGAAGCGTTGTTCCGTCGGTACTACGGCCCGCGATGCGAGAAGTTCGATCCGCGTCAGTTGCTCCTGTTCGGCTGGAAAGTCGAGGACCTTCAGCTCGACGCATCGAGCGTCGAGGAGGAATCGGGCGAACCGCTCGAAACGCGGCGTGTGAAGCGTCGCCACAAGCACGGGCGGCAGCAGTTGCCTGAATCACTCGAACGGATCGAGATCGAGCACGATCTGAGCGACGAGGAGAAGCCGTGCCCGGCATGCGGCACCGAGCGAACGCGGATCGGGGCCGAGGTCAGCGAGCAGCTCGAATACTTCCCGGCCGCGTTCAAGGTGCTCAAGCACATCCGGCACAAGTATGCCTGCCCGTGCTGCGAACAGGCCGACGCGAACCCGAACATCGCCACGGCCAGCAAGCCGCCGCAGCCGATCGACCGCGGCCTGCCCGGCCCGAGCCTCTTGGCCCACGTCGCCACGAGCAAACTGGGCGACCATCTGCCGCTCTATCGGCTCGAACGGATCTACGCGCGGCACGATGTGAGCATCGCACGGAGCACGATGTGCGCCTGGATGCGGGCAGCCGGCGAACTGGTCACGCCGCTGGTCGAGATGATGATCGAGCACGTCCGCCGCTCGCGAGCGATTCACACCGACGACACGGGTGTTCCGATCCAATCGCCCGGCGCGAAGCGGTGTCGGAAAGGCCGCGTCTGGTGCTACCTCGGCGACGACCGGCATCCATACAATGCGTACGACTACACGCCGGACTGGTCCCGCGCCGGTCCGGCCGCTTGGCTGGCCGGGTATCGCGGTTACTTGCAAGCGGATGGCTACGGCGGTTACGACGGAATCTACGCGGGCGGCACAGTGATCGAAGTCGCCTGTTGGGCGCATGCGCGCCGGAAGTTCTACGATGCGCAGGACTCGGACGCGCGCCGGTCGGCCGAGATGCTCGCGCTGATCGGCAAGCTCTACGCCGTCGAGCGCGAGGCGAAGGCGTACGAGGACGACGCGCGGCTGGCGCTGCGCCAAAGCAAGAGCCTGCCGGTCCTCGACGAGATCAAGACGTGGCTCGATACGGAAAGTCGAATCGTCCTGCCGCGCAGCCCGATGAGCAAAGCGATCAACTACGCGAAGAACCAATGGGCCGCGCTATGCACCTACACCACGCAAGGCTTCCTGGCCATCGACAACAACGCAGCCGAACGCGCCCTGAAACGCGTCGCCCTGGGCAGAAAAAATTGGCTCTTCGCCGGCAATGACCAGGCCGCCGCGAACCACGCGAAGCTCTGGACGCTGATCTCCAGCGCCGAACGCCACGGCATCGACCCGCATCGGTATCTAACCAGCGTCCTGGCCAAGCTCCCGTTCATCGCAACGGACGACCAGGAGCAACTGTCGCAGTTCCTGCCGGATGTGTGGAAAGCGGAAGACCTGCGAGATCAGCCGACGCCGAGCTGATTCCTCAGGTTCATGATGACCCACTCCATCTCATCGAGAGGATCGCTTGTTCCGGTAGAGTACCGGGAGCATCCTTGCATATCCGCCGGGTAACCGAATTCTGCGGCTACTTCTTCCAGCCGTGTGACCTTTTCGTCCCAGCCGAGGTCCTGGGATTGAAGCTTGATCAGCATTGCGAGCCGCCAACAGTCAAGCTCACGGCACTCCTGACGAGAAGGCTCAGGACTGAGTTGGGACAGAGACTGATCGACCTCTGTTGCCGACAGCTTCTCGGCTGATGCCAGCTCTGCGACCGCATTCAGCTTTTCATCACTGAGCGCAGAACTCAGGCAAGAGGTGGCGAACCTGCTGAGGTCGCCTGCCGTTACCCAACCACGTTGGCGTCCGCAGGCTAGAACGTCCCAGCTAAGCAGGTTCAGAGTGTTCAGTATATCGGTAGTCGTTTTGGCCATCACCTTCCTCCAGGGACTTGGTTGGGAAATCCCGTCGTCGTGCCACCAGGGATGAATCGCCTATGAGTAACCTGTCCCTGGTCAACAATCCACTCGAATACTCCCGGCTTGCCTCGCAAACTGCCTTCAAGCTGATAGAGGTCCGACTCTCGGACTATCTTACCACCTGGCCCCTTTGTCGGAATGCGGAACCTCCGTGCATCACCAACGAAGTTGTCAACAAGGTCAGGAAAGGCGTGCGTCGGGTCGGTCTTGAGAGCACTGCCGGTCCGCGGCAATCCTTGAATGGGGTTGGCGGAACGGACACCAAAGAAATGCTTATTCTACAGTGGTTTCGCGGTAGTTACTTGGGTTAAACGGCTTCGCTTGGAGCGACCGGTGTTGCACAGTCACCTTGCTGGTCTGTGTCTGTGACTACCAGCCTCTTGATGGCCACAATGAAAAGATACGTCATGACAAGGTTCAGCGCCAGGCACAATAACGCCACGGTAACGACCGGTCCACCGATTCCGAAGGTCAGGCTTACCATCAATACGCCCGCGCCAACCTCACCGCGCGGAAATAGTGCAATCGACAAAGCGAGTCGCTCCTTCCAGTGCGCCTCTCGGCGATAACATAAGAGAGGGAATAGTTTTCCCAGGTTTATTAGTAGCGTTAGAGCTATCACGTGGACGCCGATCATCCGCCAACTCGGAAGCGGCTGACTGGCGGTGATGGTTGTTGGCGCTGAACTGACAGCAGTCTCCGGGTTCTCGCCAACCACGTGCGGCATACTCAACCCGACTAGTAGCATGAAAGCAGCCACAATAATCGTGGAGACACGTTGCTCTCCCCTCGATGCAGTCCCTTCGTGAAGAACCTCCCGTTCAGCATCTACGTGCGGGATGCTCTTAGCCGATCGTTTCATCATACAGCCAATCGCAAAGGCCGGCAGCAGCACTTCAATATGTATCGGCACGTCGGAAATCCACTTGCTGGACACGAACAGGAGTTCGCAAGTCAGAGCGATGCCAAAGGAGTAACCTAGAACCCACGGCCAACTAGTGGGGATTTGCCAGCAGTGAAGATACCGCCATCCTGCCCAGAGTAGCCCAATCGCGACAATGACATTGATGCCCAATTGCCACGCAAGACCGATCATGACCATCTTCAGTGGGATCATCAGCAGAATTGTGTCGAGGTCATCGAAGATCGTGAGAACTTGCGCCTTCTTGTACATCCAGGTCGTAGCCAATCCCGCGGCTACAAGCATGGCCAACTTCACCCCAGCCGAGGTTGATGCCGCGAACCGGCCTGCCAGGAGAGATTCCTTCCAGGTTCCTCCTAGCCACCAGGTGTCCGGAGGCAACAGGAAGAACACGAAGTAGACACTGGCGAAAATCCACGGGAACGCTGCCGCAGTCATTGCCACGACATAATCCCAGCCATACTGGCGCAAGTTGGACTTGTCTATATCAAACTCGTAGCCGACGTGGATCATGATGAACGCCAAGCCAATCATGGTGAAGACTTGTATTGCATGGCAAGTCAGCGGATAGGCCTCACCCACCAGGTCACGGAGAAGTTGTGAGCCAATCATGCCTAGAACTAATAAAATGGAGAACAATGCAACTTTCTTCATTCGTAAACCTTTTGAGGATCAGCCTTCTTGCCCATGCCTTGGCGTGTAAA
>CAYLRE010000352.1:0-4682 GCA_964385715.1 uncultured Planctomycetaceae bacterium | reverse complement strand
GCTGGATGGCGCGGTGTCCGTGGTCGATGGCCTGCTGGCGGGAGTTCACGCCGGCGTCCCCAACCGTTGAGTCGCGAATAGAGAAGCCAGCGGGGCGTAATCCGCACCGCCAGTCGCATTAGCCGGCCGCCGGTGCGATAGAGCCAACCGTACCGCAGCACGCGGCCAAGGATCTTCATCGCCATCCGTTTTCGCCAGGGCAGCACCTTGGCCTCGGCGATCTCTTCACGCAGGGCCAGCAGCTGGTGATGCAGGTCAATCTTCACCGGGCAGACGTTGGTGCACGACCCGCAAAGACTAGACGCGTAGGGAAGCGTGTAGTGCTGTTTCGCGTCGCGAGAGGGACCAAGGATCGAACCGATCGGCCCAGGCACGACATAGCCATAGCTGTGCCCACCGCTGCGTCGGTAGACCGGGCAAGTATTCATGCACGCGCCGCAGCGGATGCAGTGTAGCGAGCGCCGAAAGCGATCTTTCTTGAGCACCTCGGTACGGCCATTGTCGACGATGACGATATGCAATTCCCCATCGCCAGCTTTCCGCTGAATTGGACCGTGGTAGTGGGTCGTGTACGTGGTCACGGGCTGGCCTGTCGCCGAGCGAGCCAGCAGGCGGGTAAACACGCCTAGATCCTTCAGCCGGGGAATCACCTTCTCAAATCCCATGCAGGCGATATGAACCTTGGATAGCCCGGTCCCCATATCGGCGTTGCCTTCGTTGGTGCAGACGACCACACCGCCGGTTTCCGCCACCGCAAAGTTCACGCCCGTTATCGCGGCATCCGCTTTGAGGAATTCTTCGCGAAGTGCGTGCCGGGCTGCTTCCGTGAGATATTGCGGATCGTCGGCACCAGCATCCGTGCCCATTTCGTCATGAAACAGCTGGCCGACTTCTTCCTTCTTGATATGAATGGCCGGCAGGACGATATGGCTCGGCTCTTCCTTGCGAAGCTGGACGATTCTCTCGCCCAGATCGGTGTCGGTCACTTCGATGCCGTGCGCCTCCAAATGCGGATTGAGCCCGCATTCTTCGGTCAACATCGACTTACTCTTAACCACCCGCTTGGCCCCGTGCTGCTGCAGAACCTGCCGCACGATGGCGTTGTGCTCCGCGGCGTCCTTGGCCCAATGAACAGTCGCCCCGCCCGCTTCAGCATTGGCCGTGAATTGCTCCAGGTAGTCACCGATCCTTGAGAGCGTATGTGATTTGATCGCGGAGGCGTGCTCACGCAGCGTCTCCCACTCTGGCACAGTCGACGCGGCCCGGTCACGCTTCGATCGCACGAACCACAACGCGCCATCGTGCCAGTGCGCTCGCTCGAGATCGGCGGCGAATTGGGTGGCTTCGGCTGCGTGATTCATGGAGGTCAACTCGAGGCATCGAAAGAATTGGATCGATCAGCGGAACAAGAGGCAGTCAAGCTTGCGACCTGTCCTGTGTCAGCGGCAGTCTAAACCACTGCGGGCCCTATTTCCAAGTCGCAAGGTCCAGCTGCGTCTGGCACTGCGAAACACACCTAGCATTCCCGGTCTAATGGGCGAGTTACCGATTATCGCGAGCGGCCCGTCGTCCATTTGCAGCGACAAGTAGTGACATTTGCCCGCAGAATTGCCATACTATTAGCTAAAGAGGTGGCGAACCGATCGCAAGGTAGCGGTGAGCCCATAAGCGGTGCATCAAGGAACGGACCAGGGCCGCGAATAAACGGATCCGCGACCAAACGGCGCCGCGAAAGGAACAGAACCATGAAGACGCATTCTAGAAACGCGTTCACGCTCGTCGAGCTGCTGATCGTCATGGCGATCATCGGCATCCTGGTCGCTTTGACCGCAGGCGCCGTATTCACTGCCCGAGGTGACGCCAACACCGCCGACTGCCTGTCGCGGATGCGAGACGTTGGCATGAACATCAAGATGGCGGTCGAGCGGAATGTCGACTTTAAGCCAAAGGCTGCCGATTGGGCCACAAAGCTAGTTACCTACAACGAAGAGGGGCTCGTCGAAGATGAAGCCGAAGCCTTTCGCTGTCCTTCCGACGTGCGTTACGTAGGCAACTCCGACGCCATCATCGCCAATCCGAGCTATGGGCTAAACCCTCGCTACTTGCGAATGCAAAGCGGCGATAGCGACAAGATCGTGCTACTCGATTACCTCAAACCGAATGCCGATGTGGTCGGACAGAACCCAACGGACTTCACACCCAACGCCGATCCCACACAAGTGGTTCCCTGGGACCAATTTACCCCCACCACCTGGCACGATGGCAAAGTCAACACGCTACGTTTCGGCGGCAATGGGGTCACGATGGACTCGTTCGATCTGATCAACCCGGCCGACTGCGAAATTCACTACGACCTTTGGCAGCCGACCCGAGACCACAAATACGAGCGAGCCGACTGCCTGTAAACGCCTAGGCGATCACACCGGTCATCTCAACGCAAACCACATCAGCCCAAACCACATCATTGCGGACAGGGCTCGTTTCACACCACGCGAACACGCACCAAGAGAATCCCCATGAATCGCAAGCTTCCTTTCGTCCTGCTTCTCGTCGCCTGTGTTGCCGTTTCGGCTCATGCCGCCGGGCGCTATCATGCCCGCTCGCTCGACAAAGGAAAGGCAATCCTGGCCCGCCTGAAGGCGAAGCACCAGACACTGGCCGCTTGGAACGAACTGACCGCCCACACCCGCAAGCACATCCTCAAGGGCGCCAAGCTTGAGCAGATGCCGGAGAAAACACCGCTCAATCCGATTGTTCACTCGGAGCGGAAGTTCGACGGCTACACGGTCTCCAACGTCGCCTTGGAAACCATGCCTGGCTTCTTTTCGACCGGTAATCTGTATGTGCCGACGAATGCCAAGAAGCCGTATCCGATCGTGCTCTGCCCGCATGGCCACTTTCGTGATGAAGAAGGCAACCTCAACGGCCGCAGCCGCAACAGTATGCAAATCCGCTGTGCAATCCTCGCCAAGATGGGTGCGGTTGTGTTCGCCATCGATCAGGTTGGTGCCGGCGATTCACAGCAGACCAAGCACCACGATCCGCTCTCGCTGCCGCTACAGATCTGGAACAACATCCGCACGCTCGATTACCTGACCACGCTCAAGGATGTCGACACCAGTCGCATCGGCGTGACCGGCGCTTCCGGTGGCGGATCCCAAACGATGCAGATGGGTGCCATCGATCCTCGCGTCTCGGTCGTTTGTCCCGTGGTAATGATGGCCTCGAACTACGACGGTGGCTGCGTTTGCGAGAGCGGATTGCCGATCTTCAACAGCGAGCATCACGAGACGAATCTCACCCACATGGGAGCGATGGCCGCCCCGCGTCCGCAGCTGGTCATCTCTTGTGGCGCTGACTGGACCGTGCACACGCCGGAAATCGAGTATCCGTATCTCAAGAGCGTCTACGGTCTGTTCGGTGCCGGCGACAAGGTCGACAACTTGCATCTCCAGAACGAAGAGCACAGCTACGGCCCGTCGAAGCGAAAAGGAATGTACCCCTTCTTCGCTAAGCACCTGGGACTCTCCATGGCTCCGCTCATCGACCGCAACAACCCCAACCGCATTGTCGAACCCGGCATCATCTTGCAGACGCCGGAGCAGCTCGCCGTGTTCAACGAAGAGCACCCGCGACCAAAGCATGCGGTTATGGGCCGTGACGCGGTCTACGCCCTGTTCGACAAGATGACCGGGCGGGACAAGGCGAAGGACGAATAGCCGGCGGGCAATTGCGTTGCCCGTTGCTTGGCATGACTGAGTTCCCACGCCGTGCCGCGCGGTGCGACTTTCTTTGCCATATGCCGGAAAACGGGGTAAGGGCCAAAGAACTCCAAGGTGTTGCCTCGCTGTGGGTTGCGCGATTGGCCGTTTCGGGCACTTCTGGCCGCAACTCTATTGGCACCTTGCCGTTAGAGTAAGTTTGGCTGATATGCGCGTGACGCCAAAAAAGTCCGTATGGTAGCGCGGCTGCCTGCCCTGGGAGGGCGAGGTCGCGGGCGAGCCGTGATTCACCTGCGCGTGGACGAACCATCGCATTGCCCCCAGCACTGGCTGACAAGCAGCCAGTGGCACCCCAAGATCGCCTTCTAACCAAGTTGTCAAAGAGCTGTGTTGATCAGTGCCAATCGCTCGGGAGGGCGAGGCTCCCGCCGAGCCATTGAGGTGGCGCAAGTAGATGAACGACTCAGCCGCGGCTAGTACTGGCAGAGCCAGTGGCACCCTTGGAGCACCCTCAAGCCTATTTAACCAAGTTGCCAAAGAACGGATGCACCCTACAACATCTAACCCGAAACGTAAGTGAGGGACACGACGGACCTGGCCTCCATTCCATCGCATGTCAGGAGCAGCCCCTTAACTGTCACCATTGATCGGATGGAGACCCATTGGGTAGTGTCCCTCGCTTACGCTTCGGGTTAAATAAGCACGAGGTACAGCTAGTGCGTCGCGACTATCGACGCCACCAAAATCCACCCTACCGCAGGTGCCGGGCTCAAAACAAGAAAAGAAGAACCGTGATAGTCCGGACCCCGAACCGGCGTTGAAAAGGTATTGAACAGATGCCGCACAGAAACGAGACGCCGACAGGCGGTTTTGAAGAATGACCGCCCCTGCCCTAGCGAGCGCCCACGACTTTCAGATAGATCTTCTGAGACAGCTCATCGAACTCTTCGAGCGTTAGCT
>CAYLRE010000351.1:0-4692 GCA_964385715.1 uncultured Planctomycetaceae bacterium | reverse complement strand
CTCGCCCCCTTGGCCCGCGAGGGGCTGATCGAACTCGACTCAATCGTCATCGATTCCAAGAGCGGAGTCTCTGGCGCCGGCCGCACGCCCAAGCTGACAACGCACTACCCGGAGTGCAACGAGAGCATCGCGGCCTACAACGTCGGCATGCACCGCCACACGCCGGAGATCGAGCTGATTGTCTCCAAGGCGGCGGGCGAGAACGCGGCAGCGACACCGGTCGAAGTGATTTTCACCCCGCACCTGGTCCCCATGGATCGCGGAATTCTGACCACGACTTACAGCCAACCGACAGGCGACGTCAACGAAGAGGACCTGCTCTCGCTGTTCCACGAATGTTACGCCAACGAGCCGTTCGTGCGTGTGGTCGATCATCTGCCGGCGACGAAGGATTGCTCCGGCACGAATTTTTGCGATGTCACGGTGCGAGTGGTGCGAGGTCGCGTGCTAACGATCAGCTGCATTGACAATCTCGTCAAGGGAGCCTCCGGTGCAGCCGTGCAGAATTTCAACCTGATGTGTGGTTACGACGAAGGACTCGCACTCGACGGATAATGGACAAGTCCCGTTAGGAAACTGCTTTACACTAGAGAATCGCGCGAATGAGCGACAAGCTACCAAGGGTGCCAAAAGGGTTTCGCCTGGCCGGACTGCATTGCGGCATCAAGAGCGACGAAGCCAAGGAAGACCTCACGCTCGTCGTCTGCGATCACCCCACGGTCGCCGCAGGGGTCTACACGCAGAACAAGATCTTTGCCGCACCCGTGGCGATCGACCGCGAACGTACCCCGATGGCAAACTTGCGAGCCGTGGTGGTCAACTCCGGCAACGCCAACGCCTGCACCGGGCAGCGGGGCCTCGACGACGCAAATAGCATGTGCCAGGCGGCCGGTGATGCTGCCGGTGCAGCGGCCGAAGAAGCACTCGTGATGTCGACGGGGCTGATCGGAGAACCGCTGCCGATCGACAAGATTCTCACTGGCATCGCGGCGGCTGGTGAAAAAGTGGCTGCCGACGACGACTCGCTGCTTTCCGCCGCCCGTGGATTCATGACCACCGACACGGTTCCCAAGCTGGCCGGTCGATCGCTCTCGCTCGACGGCACCTCGGTGCAGCTCACCGGCATCGCCAAAGGGGCGGCTATGATCGGACCGAACATGGCGACCATGCTAGGAATGATCATGACCGACGCCGCCATCGCACCGGACGCCTCCCAAGCGATTCTCTCCGCCGCCGTCGCCGAGACGTTCAACTGCATTCGCGTCGAAGGGCACACCAGCACGAACGACACAGTGTTGCTGCTGGCCAGCGGTGCCGCCGCTGGAGAAGAGTCGAATAGTGAAGCCTTGAGCGGCCCGGCCCTGGACGAGTTCGGCGCCGCCGTAACCGACATCTGCCGCGAGCTGGCGCTGGCTATCGTGGCCGACGGCGAAGGCACCACACACGTGATCACCGTCGATGTTACTGGATGCGAGTCAGACGAATCCGCCCGTGAGATCGCTCTGGCCGTTTCCGACAGCCCACTGGTGAAGACCGCCATCGCCGGAGCCGATCCCAATTGGGGCCGCATCGTGTCCGCGGCCGGCTACGCGGGTGTCACCTTCGACACCACGCAAGTCGCCCTCAAGTTGAACGGGGTTTCGCTTTACCACGCTGGCGAACCGGTCGAATTTGACGCAGTTGCCGTATCCAAGTCGATCCGCGACGAGCGTGATGTCCTGGTGGAACTCAGCTTTGGCGACGGCGACGGGGCGGCTCGATTCTGGACGACCGACCTTACGACCGAGTATGTACGGCTAAACGCCGACTACCATACGTAAGTGCTAGCACTCACCCGGCCCTGCTCTCGCCAACCGGGCTGCGCGGCCAGCTCGCACGCCGCTGCCTGCGAAGTTCGCCGAATCGATCTTCCGGCAGTTGCGAAGAACCACTAAACTCCGCTGGCCACGGAACTTCCGCTCATTTCCGCAGGCCTTTGCCAAGTGCGCATCCGAAGGACCTCGGCTGCGCCAATATTTGACTATCGACTTGCAAGGAGAGCGTTGATGTCGACGTCCGCCCCCACGAACAACCCGCAGCGACTTACCGTCGCCATGATCGCCTGCGATGCCGAGCCCTTCATCGCGGACACGCTTGCCAGCGTCAAGAACATTGCGGACGAGATTGTCGTCGTCGACACCGGCTCCCAAGACAACACGCGTCACCTGGCCGCGGCGGCCGGTGCCAAAGTAGTCGACTGGGCCTGGACCGACGATTTTTCCGCGGCCCGCAATGTGGCACTTTCTCACGCCACTGGCGACTGGGTCTTCTGGATCGACGCCGGCGAGATGATGACCGTCTCGGATGCCGCCCGACTGCGTCAGTTCGTGAACGAAATCGCGGACCCGAACAACGTTTACATGATGTTGATCAAGCTGCCGCCGGAGCCTGGCCAAGTCGCTGGAGAGCAAGTCGGCCGCTTCCGACTGATGCCGCGACGTGACGACATCTTGTGGGAAGGTCGTATTCGCGAAGACTTCAGTCGTTCGGCCGTTGCCGCCGGCATGCAAGTCAGCGCGCTCGATCCACGTATTCATCGTCCGGCTCGCGATCTTGAAGCCCACGTGAAACAACAAAAGGCCGAACGCGACATTCCTATCGCCCTGATGGAAATCGCCGTGTCGCCTACTCTGGCGCGGCCGTACCTCGCCAAGGGAGAGGCGCAGGTCAACCTTGGCGACATGAGTTCCGCACGACAATCTTTCCAAACGGCCCGAGAACTAGCCGCGGCCGGATCGTCGGAAATGCTTGAGTCGTACTACGGCGAACTAACTACCTACGATGACAGCGATCCACAGCAACGCGATCAGCAACTGGAACTCAGTCTGGAGTCACTGGAGCACTTCCCCACCGACACGCAGCTGCTCTGCGCAATGGGAAGCTACCTACAGGGCCAAGGACGCATCGACCTGGCCCACCGAGCCTACCAAACGGCGTTCGAGCATGGTCAGGTTCGCCCCGAAATCTGGCACCTCGGCGACATCAACGACGTAGCACTGGTCTGCCTCAGTTTGACGCTGCAACTACAAAACCAAGACAGCGAAGCACGAGCGATCTTGGAAAAGGCACTCGCCGACGGACGCACGGGCGCGGACCGTGTGCGCCGGCAACTTATCGAAATCTGTATCAAGCAGCACGATCGCCCTGCCGCTCTCGCCCAGGTCGAAGGCCTCGCCTCCGTCGGTGAAGGAGTCGAGGCGCTTCGCTCGGCCGTCCGAGGTGCCTTCTTGGCCGCCCAAGGCAACTGGATTTCGGCCAAGGCCTATCTGGAAACGGCCCTGCAGGCTGGTTGTCGGGACACCCTCTGCTTCCGTTGGCTTTCCAAAGCCCTGATCTCGATGAACGAAATCGCAGAAGCCCAGCAGATCCTGCAGCAGTGGCAGGCAAGCGAACCACACAATCCAGAGATTGCGATTCTCTTCCAATCCCTCGGTGGCCAAGAACCGGCACCCGGATTTCAGGCACCGGGGATTCAGGCACCCGAACCGGCCGCGAGTGGTCCAAATCTTCGCATTGACCGTCCAACGGCCGAGCCGACCACTACTTCTCGTCCGCATCAGGCGCCCGCTCAGCAGCCATCTCCACCGACTCCCGGCGTCTAGAACGGCGGTTTCTCGGAGCTGAGCGCGCGATTTTTGGCCAAAATAGGGTGGTATATCTGCGCCAAGCGTCACAGCCCGACGCCAAAGGCCCTATCCTTCCTGTTTTCGCCATGTATTCTAACGGCGACAACCGGCTCTCCTCTGCGAGTCTACTAAGCTGAAGATAGCGGCGGGGTGTTTATCCTCCATGACGACAACTTTGCCCCACCCCGCCGCTCTAAATTTGGCTTTCTCACCCCCGTGTTTGGCAGAGCCGGCATCTCGCGTCGGCTCTGCCTTTTTCGTTAGCGGGTGCCTTTGCGGCCCTTTTTTGGCCAAGCAGTCCGTATCGAGGTCAGGCACGATCTCTCTCAGCGGCTCTCAGCCCCCGGTGCACACGAAATTGGCGACCGGGAACCCTTGTCCGTTCGAGGCACCATTTTCTCTGGCGGTGTCAGATTCTCCCTCGCGGCGTCCGACCTTCAACTACGATAGGGCGATGCGAAACCGACAGGGCAAGCACACCAACGAAACCGCATCGTGTGGCGGACTGAGCAACTTCGCTTGACAAATTTCGCCCGTTGCAGAAACTGTTGGAACACTTCCGCGGCTTGCTTGGCTGTCCGTTCTTTTGTGTAATGTGCGGAGTGTGGAGCGGTCGACAACCGCTAGAGTAGTTGGCGTATATTCAGAACGCCTGTTTTGTGACATCGTTATTGATTAGAAGTTCCGTGAGGTGATTGGAAATGGCTTACTTGGATGATGGTTCTTCGACGGCCTCCGATTTCGAAACAACCGACGACAGGCCGGACGATCAAGGCGATTCTGCCCTGACCGAATCTGGTCCTGCCGAACCGATCGCACAGAGTGACGGCCTCGACGACGACGACTTCGACGAAGAAGATTTCGATGACGACTTCGATGACGACTTCGACGAGGAAGAAGAAGACGGCTACGATCACTCGCTCGAAGATGATGACGATGACGACGACGATCTCGATGACGACTTCGACGCCTAAGTCGACGTCCACGTTCATTCAATTTCGGCCAAGGGGCGCAAGGACACGCCTTC
>CAYLRE010000350.1:0-4705 GCA_964385715.1 uncultured Planctomycetaceae bacterium | reverse complement strand
GGTCTTTCACTCGGGGCTTTCGACCGAAAATCACGATGATGTCGCAAAACTCGCACTGGAATGGGCAGCCGCGAGAATACTGCAATGCGCCTGTCGCATAGCGATCGATTTTCAAATGATCGTATCGAGGGCGAGGGATTTTCGTCATATCCGTCGGTTGTGTTTGCTCATAGCGTGCCTCCGTCGGTAGGTCACGGGCAAAATCGTCGAGAAACTGAGGCCAAGTCGTGTCAGCTTCACCGACGAAAATGGCATCGCAGAGTCCGTCGAAAAATGCTTCGTCTACGGAAGCCAAAGGTCCACCGACAACTGTAAAGACACTCCGTTCTTGAAGATGCGTGAGGATCTCCTGGACGCGATCCTTCTGCACCGTCATTCCAGTGACGCCAACGATGTCGAAGCTCTCCAGGAACTCCCAATCAATCTCCTCGACGTTCTCGTCCAGGAGATATACCTCGTTGTCACCGCTCAGACCGGCTACCGAAGACAACGAACCGGAGATCATCGTGCTCCGTTTATCTCCCGGATAGAGTGGGAGCGCGTACTCGAATCCCCAGTACGATGGTCTAAACCGCGGGTTGATCAGGCAGATCGATAACGACCGAGCGGGGTGGTCGGTCTTAGCAGGCTCGTCTAAGACTGGCGAAATCGTGTTCATTCTTTGTTCTCGGTTCAAAATCCAGAACGTCGCCGACTCAACGGGTCAACGGCGGGTCGCGATTGCCATCCAATCACACTTGGACGATTCGACCTATACCAAAATCGCTACTGCCCGTTTGTGTTTGCGAAATGCCATAATTTTCAACGAACCTCAACACGGGCTGGCAACTACCCGCATTTGATCAATCACGTGATGAACGCCGTCGACATTCCCGATTGCCTCTAGCGCAATCCGGCGCTCGAACTCGAATTGCAAGATGCCGGCTAGAATAACGTTATTGTTGCGAACTTCCGCAGTAACGTGGTCAAGTGCGTGATATGCGAGCACGCGTCTGACCTGAGTCAGAACCGGTCGGGCGAACAATCTGCTTCTAAATGCGATAATGCTTTTCTCCTATCCGAGGGCTAAATCGAAAATTTATCGGGCCTACCGTTCTCATTTGCCGGTGAACTGCTAGCAATGTTCGTGACACGAGCCAGCCCTGCGGTCGCGTGCGAGAGAGTCTGCGGCAACTAGAACTAGCCCGATCTCGCCTTCTTCGCTTTCACGATGGCTCGGCGTTCTTCCCTGATCTTCTCGCATCGAGGGGCATCCGCTAGGTCCATAGCACACTGAGGATGAATGCCATCGCGTGAGTATGTGGTCGTCCCGCAAACTGGACACGTCATTCGTACAGATGGAGACTTGAGGGGTAACGGTTTTCTTTCGCTCATGTCGGGCCTATACGTTGTAGTTATCTATTGATCCAAAGCGGGAACAAAAGCCAACTTATCGTCGACTGGAAATTCGTCGTCGTTCGATATCGAACAATAATCATATTCTCCGGAGTGCGGGCAACCTGCCTGGTTGCCCTAGGTGTCGCATTGTTCGCCTTGAGGTTCTTCGGTCGCAGCGCTCCGCTGCTTTTTCTCACGACGACGGACACGCTTCTCATCGGCCTTGCGCTTTTTTTCCATCTCGCGGCGGCTTTTCTCATACGTGTTTCGACTCTTTGCCATATGGGACTCCCTCAAGCTTTCCATTCATAAATACCGGGCAGCCGGCCTCACAGTGCTGCCAGCATTACTTGGCGTGTCGTCGATCTCCGCGACCGCCACGATGCCGATCTTCTTGAGGCCGAGCTTCGTTTACCGTTAAAGGCCGACCGTCACGCTCCGTTGCGTTCAATCCATCAATCGCTGCTTGAGCTTCCTCGACGCTTGCCATCTCCACAAATCCGAATCCCTTGGATTTTCCGCTGTCTCGGTGGACAAGCACTTCAGCAGTGTTTACTTTGCCGAACTCCGAAAACATGTCTTCGAGGTCGGCGCTGGAGACACTGAAGCTAAGGTTGCCGCAATAGAGCTTTTTTCCCATTTGAAAACTTTCTGTGCCAAGTGGCTACACGCGTCTACCGGACGATAAGCCGACTCTGGCTAATCCGTCGGGATACCAGACTCACGACGTTTCGTTCTCAACTTATCCGCCAGGCCAACATGATTTGATGCCACCCGATCGAACGTCGCCCCACAGCTATGGCACGTCCTGGCCAACGAGTCATGAACGGCGACCTTGCAGTTTCCGCACCGCATGTGATTTAAGTCAATCAGGATAGATGATGACATGGATTGAGATTCTCTCTTTAATTCTCGAAATGCAGTTGCTTCAGTTCTGCAAGTTCCGTTGCCAAGCGATTTCGCAGACTACTTTCAGGAGACAACTTTTCGAGAAGACTGGTCGCCTCATTCAGCGTCAATCGTGTGATCGCTTGCCCGCGAAATAGCCTCCTCCATAACATCATCGCTTCTTTGTCCGAAAGCATATGGTTTGATCCTATTGCGACCATGGTATTCGACGTCACCAGGGCAGCCCGCCATTCAGCCGGTTCAACGTAGTGTCAATTGCGGTCCATAATCCATCGTGGTTACATCCAGTGTTTTCCGCGAAATGCTCTCGGCTAGCTCCGCATCGATCAACAGGACGACCTCTCCCTTATATTCAAATATTGCGTCGGTTGGCATGGCCTCGTCGAATGTCACCCCGAGCTCACCTCCATGCTGTGATATTCGCACAGCTAGCGATGCGTCACTCGGAGCGTTAGGCCCTGTTAAGATCTCTGCTAATCTCCTGTTTGCGGCTTCCGTGATCGTGAGCACAGCCATTTCCTTTTATTGTGCGTGATTCCATCGCATGTCATTCGCCGTAATTCAGTCCGTTTCAATCGTTAACCGAACTTCGGAGAAGCTTTTCAGTAGTCTTGCCAGTGACGCGTCTGTTACTTGCGGACCACATGCGATTCGAAAGGTGCAATAGCTGGTATCTAATTCTTGTCGTAATGGTTCACAGTTTTTGAAAACGAACGCTTCGCCAAGACGTCTGAGAAGCCAGTCGGCGTTGCCTGTCCCGTCAACCCGGATGCAGCAGATACTCCCATAGGAGCGCATCGAGACGTGAAATGGATTCATAGCACCTCTACGATTGCGCACTGGAGGAGCTACACCTGATCTTCGCCAATGCTTGCCTCGCCATCGTTGCCATATTGATTGATGTTTCAATGCCGCTCAGGATCGATTCGAGATCGGCAGCTCCCAGCTTGTCATTGCCGTCCGCGATGTAGGCAGACGCTCGCTCGTACAACGCCTGCTCCCTTATCTCGGGCCAACAGCCGGATGCCATGATCGCGGCCGAATAGTTTTCAATAGCCTGTTTGTATTGTTTTTTACGAGCCTGACTGATCCCTCGATCCAATAGCCACCGCGCTTTGGCACGATCCGAGAAGAATCCGAGCAACTGGCTGATGATCGTCATGGCGGCTCTCTTGCTCAGGGCCCGGTCACCGAACGCATGCAACCCTTTGTTGCATGCGTTTCGGTAACAAGAGGATTGTTATGCGAGTCGCACTGCCTCGGCGCGAGGACCCTTCGGTCCTTGGCCGACGTTGTACGCCACACGTTGTCCCTCACGAAGCTCTTCGTAGCTAACGCCTTCGACGGACGAGCTATGAAAAAACATGTCATCTCCCGATCCGTCCTCAATGAATCCAAATCCTTTTTCTGTCAGTCGCTTGATCTTTCCTTCAGGCATCTATCTAGTCCCTTCCTTTAATACAAAGCTGTGCGATTTCTCGTTCGTGATACGTTCACGTCACGTCCTTCGCGATCCGTAAGTTATTGATTTGTTGTAGGGCTGTGCCCGCCTGTTGCACCTATTTCTGTCACCGCGCAGCCTGTCTGGGCGATCAGCTCCACACTTCTAATTTCCGGCACGTTTTGAGTCGTCTTGCGCGGCTTTCCCAAGTGGGAGTCTCAATTGCGCTAAGCCAACACTGTCGTATCGATAAGCGCAGCCGCCCGGGTCGCATGCACCACGAATAGCATCGCGATCGATCTCAGCTTGCAATGACAGATCGAGGCGTCACTACATTAAGCGAATGTCTTTCCAACCGTTACTCCGAGCAAGCAAGAAAGCCACGGAGTACCATGCGTCCGTTATGACGCCGATCGCCATTTCCTGAGCAGTCAAAATGACTGTGGTCAGCGACAACTAAGTGAGGCAAATGCCATCACGATCGGAGGGAAGACACGAGGATCCAGTCCTGTCTGATAATCCCGTCGAGTCCGAATGCACGCCACATGAATACACATCGGCACGACACTTACTTGATTCGGACCAACCGAAAACCTTTCGCCGTCCAGTATTCCGACGGCATAGGTCTGCGCCCAGTCTAGACTACGGCGGATCCCCAGGATAGGTGACAAGCACTTCGATTGAGATATTAAGTGCATAAAACACGTGATTCGGATGGATCAATCTACAGAGGCCTGGCCGGCAACTCGCGGCGTCGGTGCGATACACCTCAGAGCTTTTTGAGCGGCCAAAAACCTCAGGGGTCGCCATCACCTCAGCAGCGTAGCCGAGCGCCGTAAGCCGCTGGGGTCGGCAACACCGACGCAGTTCATCCGATGGCTCCTGGCTGCCGGGGTTGGCGATACCCATGCCTTTTGGCCGGGGCCGACACTCGGGCGTTCGCACACAAAAAAGCACCGCCGAAATTGGCAGGGCTTT
>CAYLRE010000349.1:0-4717 GCA_964385715.1 uncultured Planctomycetaceae bacterium | reverse complement strand
AAGCCCAACGGATTCTTCAAGTCGTCCGACCTCAAGAATCCGTATGCGGCCATCGTCGACCAAGGCGTCGGCTAGTTCTGTGTTGATGCGGCTGTCCTTCTCGCCATTGACGACGATGGCCGCATACGGATTCTTGAGGTCGGACGACTTGAGGGTGAGCGGGACGAGGTCGACCTTGTCTTGGAACTTGAGATACGTGCCCATGTCGGAGAGAACGTAGCCTTGCTTCTGATCGGCCATGTCGAGAGTCGGTCCCATGCCGCGGCCCGTTTCTAGATATTCGTCCCAAGTGGGCGTGACCCCGATTTCCTTCCAGAGAGCCAGCTCGCGTTTGTGGGTTCCGCTATCGTCTCCGCGCGAGAGGAACGGGTGCTCGCCGGCCTGGGCAAGTTTCCTGAGCGAGTCGGCGGCGGTGGTGCCGCGAATTTTGGCTGGATCATCCGATGGGCCGAGAACTGCGAAGTAGTTGTGCATGAATTCTTGGTGACGGATTCCGTGCCCGGCGTCCATGAATTCGTTCTCAGCATCGCGAGCGTGCACGAGCAAAACATCGGCGTCGCCGCTTTCGCCCAGCTTGAGGGCCGCTCCGGTCCCTTTGGCGACGACATGAACGCGGCAGTTCTGTTTCTGTTCGAAGATAGGCAGCAGCTGGTCGAGCAGGCCGGAGTCGCGGGTGCTGGTAGTCGTCGCTAGCCGCAAAACGCCAGAGGCCGCCGAAGCGTTCGCCGGCACCTCGCCACGGACCTGGCTTTCAGAGCTGGCCCCTTCGCTACCACAGCCGATCAACGTAGCGGTGGCGAGTAAGCTGCAGAACAGAAGTGCGAGGAGGCGCGAAGAGATCATCGTGCAGGGGCGACTTGTCGGTGGTGCCGGACCGATGCAGCGAGAGTGCGATCCGACGGGGGTGGGGACAACCCACTAGGGTACCTTCCGCAACGGGCATCGCTCAAGCTCCCCGGGTGAGTGCGGTGTCTGCGGGGGTTGTGCGGTGCCTAAACGACGAGACGCGAGCGGGAACGGAAATCCCGCACGCGCCTCTCTGGATTTCTCAGGCAACCCGCACGTTCATACGCACACGATGCACGCCGCGTAATTGGCGGCAGCGGTTGTGTACCAGCTGTTTAGCGTAGAAAGTTGGTACCGTGCCTGAGATGACCAGCGTGCCGCGGTCGACGTCGACATCGAGCCGACGCAGACTGGGCACGTTCTCTGTCACGAGAAGCTCACGAACCTTGGTTTTCAGTTCGTGGTCTGCATCGGCGGGCGGGATGGATGCCAGCCGCTGCACGGAGTGTCGTTTTACTTCCCTCACTTGCTCCCTCCCCCTGCGTCACGTCGGATTGGCCCCCGCACGACGTAGGATTGGCTCGTCGGATGGGGACGACGTGATCCACAGCGCAATAAACCTCGTTAGCTTTCCTGCCTTACAACTCTGTTCACGAAGAGGTCGTCTGCGAAGTGGGCGAGCCTTCCGGCCGCTTGAATGCCGCCGCGGCCATGGGAGAGGGCTCGATCAGTCCTTCGCTTCTACGTCCTGTTCGTAAGCATTTTGAATGAGGTTGTCTTCGGCACGCTCGTGCGCGATGATTTTTCGAATAAAGGTGTCGGCCAGCGTGGCAAAATCGGCCGGCAATTCATCGGTCGCGGCGTCGCGATTGGCTACCGCCACCAACACGCTTAGCTCTTCAGTAAGAACCGCATGTTGCCGAAGCAGGCGATTCGCTTGGTCAGATAGCCTAGGGGCATGGGCGACCGCTTCGCCGAGATAGCCGTCACGCTCTTCCAGCTCGAAGTGTTTCTGCAGCTCGGAGGAGAGGGTTCGCAGCATCGCCAGGACGCTACCGCGGGTTGGCTGGCCAGCGACCAGTTCACGGAATTCACGGATGTGCGCGTGTAGATTCTCGTGGACGCGTCGCATCGTTTCGACAAAGTCGTGCTCTGCTTGTTGATTCAACATGACGAGAGTCCTCCCTTCTCGTTGAGATCTTATTGATGGCGTCACTCGTTGGTGACTGCCACGATTCGCACGCTCACGCTCGTATGCCGGCGCCGTTCTGGTTCCTCAGTTGCTGTCGAATCTCAATCGCCGACCATGGTGCTCTCGAACCCAGCTAGCAAGTAACATCCCACTCGGCTTCATGAAGGCGATGTTGCAGCTTTTGCAGCTTTTGCAGCGTCTCTTTCGTCTGCTTTAGGGACCCCTGAAAACTGGAGTTCATACAGCGGCGTATTTCCGAGCCAATTTCCGAAAGTCGTGATTCCACCAGCTCCATCATCAGCTCCCGTTCACTTCGATTCATCTCCAAAAACATGGCAAACTCACTTTCCGTTTCTCGGGGAAACAATGGGTGCAAGTCTTGCGCCGCGTGAAGAAATTTTGTCGATCGATTCGCGTTGTCTGCTGTGCGGGGCGCAAGTCCAGGCGAGTGTCTGAGTTGAGGACAGTTTCTTGTAGACGAGATGATTTGCTAGCGGTTCGTGGCTTGTTGTGCCGGCGTGCTCCCGACGCACGGTGGTGCGCTCGGATGGCGCGGTTCTTGTCTCGCTCGGTCTTGGTTTCGCCCTGTCTCAGTCCCTCAGAACCAACACCGGACAATGGGCCAGCCGGCAGACGCGTTCCGCCACAGATCCGATTAGTAATCGTTTGAGTCCGGTGCGGCCATGCGATGGCAGACAGATCAGGTCGGCCCCTACTTCTTCTGCGTAACCAGCAATCTCGCTGCCAGGGTCACCGATCGTGGCATGCACGTGAATACCCTGATGGTCGACGTCCGCGAACCGCTCCTTCATCGCCTTTTCGCAATTCTTGATGCGATCTTCATAGGTGTCCGTCTCCCACAGCAATTCCGGCTCGTTCGTCGGCATCGGCGAGAGCACATGGACCACGTAGAGGTGACCACAGTCTTTGACCAAGGTGCGAGCAATCTCGTCCGCGGCGAGCGATTCGTCCGAGTAGTCGATTGGGACCACCACTTTGTCTTTGGGGAGCCAACCCATGGCGATTCCTCCTCTTCAGTAGGTGGACTAAACCGGTCGTACCAGCTGTTGCCGGAACGATTCCATCTCTATTTCATTCTACCGTTCTCAGTTGCGGTGGTCTCTTCATAGTTTGGCTGTTTCTTGTCTTACTACTCTTCGATCGCCTTGATCATTGCGGCGACTAGATCGAGAGAGCTGATGACGCCAGCCGGCCGACGTTCCCCGTCGAGCACTACGAGATGGTGAATGTGCGACCGGCACATCATGCGGGCCGCGTCGATGATCGGGCTCTCGCGGGGGATCGTGACGACACCTTCGGACATGAAATTCTGCACGTTGTCCGGATCCAACGTTTCGACGTGGTACGGTTCGCCGGGAGCGTCTTGGACCAACACGTTTTCCGCGTCGTCGGCTGCCACGCCCGAGGCCATAGGCGCCGAGAGCAGATGGGTCATGAAGTCGACCGCGGTCAGCATGCCGACGCACTTGCCCTGGTCGTCCGTTACGGGGGCACCTGTTACCCGATGCTGCCGCAACGTTTGCGCGGCATCGGCCATCGTCACGTTTGCGTTCAATAGAAACGGACTTGCCGTCATGACGTCTCCGACGCGAAGGCTTAACAATCGTTCGATGGCACTATTCATGGCTCGATCCTTCTGCTGCAGGGAGTTTCTTCCGAGGAAGCGTCCCTCCCGGCCAGGAACGCTTCTTGCGCGGAACGCTCTCGGGCTCGTTCGCTAACTCAGGTAGATGCAAACTCGATGCCAAGAGCCGTACTTCCATAAGGGGCTCAATAACGCCCGGAAAGCCGCACAGTGCCACATTTCGTCATGTGTGCTATGTGCGGATACGCACATCAGTTGTGCCCTGACAGCCCAGGTTCGGCTATGCTGAAGATAGGCCTGTTTTGTTTTTCCCGCAGAAAACAGGCTTAGCAGAAACTTGTGGCGTTGCGGCATAAGCCTTGCTTATAAGCCCGGCCACTGTCGGCCAATCGTTCCTCCGGTCCACTGCGATTTCGAACGGGGGAAGCGGTTGTCGCCGATGTCGAGAATTCCTTCCCGCCCCTAATCAGAGAGGCCAAGGCTGTGGACGACGCAAAGAAGCAGGAAACCAACCGGCAGATCGATCTCTTGGTCGTCGATGACGACGCCGAGTTTCGCGGTACCGTGGTGCGTCGATTCTTACGCCGCGGTTTTGCTGTGCAGGAGGCGGAGAATGGCGAGCAGGCGTTGGAGTTGGCGGGGCGCCGACAATTCGACGTTGCAATCATCGACATGATGATGCCGGGCATGTCCGGACTGGAAGTGCTTCGCCGCTTCAAGGCGAATCATCCCGACTGTGGAACGATCATGCTAACTGGGCAGGCAACCGTCGAGTCGGCCGTCGAGGCGATGAAGATCGGCGCGTATGACTATCTTCGTAAGCCGTTCGCGCTTTCTGAATTAGAGGTCATTATTCAGAAGGTTTACGACCACAAGCGCTTGGAAAAAGAGAATGTCCAGTTACGGCAAGTGATTCAGCGTGATCGTTCGCAGAGCGAAATGATCGGCAAGTCGACCGCCATGAAAGACGTATATCGTCTCATTGAGAAAGCGGCACCCACCGACAAGGCCCTGCTGATTCAGGGTGAGAGTGGTACGGGTAAGGAACTCGTGGCACGCGCTATTCACAAGGCCAGCGCGCGAGCCGATAAGCCGCTGGTGGTCATCAACTGTGCGGCGCTGCCGGAGACGTT
>CAYLRE010000348.1:0-4718 GCA_964385715.1 uncultured Planctomycetaceae bacterium | reverse complement strand
CGGGTTTCTGGTCAGCGCCCCGCTGTTGGCAGGCATCGTTGGCAACTTGGCACTTGTCTGCATGGCGCTCTTGTTGGTGTTGGCCTTCTTCGTTGGCGGTGCCATACGATTCAATATTCGCCACTTTGAGCCGATCGAGAACGAGTCGCACGGCCCGGCCCAGACGATCGCCTTGCTGTCCAGGATCGTACTCGCCGGTGCCTACTTCATTTCGGTAACGTATTACCTACAGCTCTTAGCGGCGTTCGTTCTAACGGCGGCGGGGATCGACAGCCAGTTTGCCGCGCACTGCATTACGACGGCCCTGCTGACGATTATCGGCAGCATTGGTATGTGGCGAGGCCTCGGCATGCTTGAGCGTGTCGAGAAGTACGCGGTCGCGCTCAATTTGGGCATGATCGGGGCACTGCTCGTCTCGCTAGCCGTGCACAACATTGAATTGTGGATGGACGGGGCGTGGAAGCTGCCCTCGATATCATCGCAGATCGTTTTCTCCGATCTGCGGATCTTGCTCGGGCTGTTAATCGTTGTGCAGGGATTTGAAACGTCTCGATACTTGGGCGATGAACATCCCGCCGAGCAGCGAATCGCCACCATGCGTCTCGCACAGTTGCTCTCCGCTGGCATCTACTTGGTGTTCATCGGCCTGGCGACGGTACTGTTTCACGACGGGCTGGAGGCCGACGTGACGGCGATTATCGGCATGACGGCTCCGGTTGCAGTGGTACTGCCAATGCTGCTCTCGGTCGCTGCCATTGGTAGTCAATTCAGCGCCGCGGTGGCTGATAACGAAGGCGCCGGAGGGCTGGTCGGTGACATTACCTATCATAAAGTATCGCCGCGTTACGCTTATCTGTTAATCTTGTTGGTCACGGTGGTGCTCACTTGGGAGACCGACGTCAACGGAATCATCGCGTATGCGTCACGGGCTTTCGCCCTGTTCTACACCCTGCAGTGCGCCGTCGCCTGGTGCGTTGCCTATCAGCGGAAGGATCTGCCAAGGCGAACTCTGCGGCTGGTCAGTTTTGCGTTTCTGGCGGTTGCCTGTCTGGCAGTGTTTGCTCTGGGGCTGCCGTCCGAATGATGCCGGCAGTTCAGCTGTGGCGACAGCATCGGAATAACCGGCACAATCGGACGTTGCTCGGGGACGAGTGATAGCGTTTGTGACGGACGTAGCGCCGGTTGTGCCAAATGTGCGGCAGAAGGTCACATCGCGACGATTGTGCGTAGTGAGGCGGTCCTGTCGTTTGCTAGGCCGTCGGTTCCCGGTTCGACAACGGTCTGACCCTGTGGGCAGCTACTATCCGCAATCAATCCAAACTGGCGGTTTTTCCATGCGAATGTTCTCGATCTGTTTTGTTGCCGTGCTCGTCGCGTTGGTGTTGCCCATAGCGGCCGAGGCGCAGGTGTACAGTTCCGGGCTATTTCCTGCATCGAGCGAATCAAACATTCGCCCGGTCGGCTTCGATTACTTCGAGACCGACGCAAGCGGCGCTTCGTTTGGAAGCGGCCATTGTGACGCCGGTTGTGATGATGCCTGTGGCTGTGAGACGTCGTGTTGCGACACGTGCAGCTCCGCGTGTGGTGGTTGCGATTCTTGCTGCAACTGCATTTGGTGCCGAGACAAGTTGTTTGGTGACTGGCACGGTATGCGGTCCTGCCTGGCGCAAAAGGGGATTGTCGTCGACCTGCAGTACACGCAGTTCTATCAAGCCGTTACCGACGATGGCTCCTATCAGACCGGCCGATACGGCGGCAAGCTCGACTACATGTTCACCTTCCTCGGGGAGCCGCTGGGGCTGAACGAAGGTTTCTCCGCTACGGTTCACGCCGAGACGCGTTACGGTCAGGACGTGAACGCGGACGCGGGAGCCTTGGCCTTCCCGAATGGCAACATGCTTTGGCCGTCGGAAGACAGCCAGACCGCGGTCACGGGTCTCATCTTCATGCAGGCACTGAGCGAGAAGTTCGTGCTAACCGCGGGTAAGTACAACTGCCTCGATCTGTTTCAGATGCTCTATCCGCATGCCGGCCGTGGCGTCGATACGTTCATGAACTTGAATCTCCTGATGCCGCCGACGCTGTTGCGTACGACCGGCCTGTCGATCAACGGTGGCGGTTTCCTGGTGATGAAGGATCGCCAACGGGTGCAAAGTGCCGTTCTTGTCTACGACACGCAGGGATCCGCGACCACGGTGGCCCCCGACCTATTTGACCAGGGAATGGTAATCTTGGGTTACCATCGCATCTTCACGGAGTGTTGCGGGCGAGAGGGTTCGCACGCGATTTTGGCCAACTACAGTAATCGCACTTATGCTTCGACCGATCGAACGGACTGGACGATTCTTCCAGGACAGGGGCTTACCGCTGCGCCGCAGACCGGCAGCTGGACCGTGTCGTACCTTTGGGATCAGATTCTGTGGTCGGATTGCTGCAACGAGAACCGCAACCTGCGATTGTTCACTTTCGGTTCGGTAGCCGATCGTAATCCCAGTCCCTATGGCTGGAGCGCCGCCGTTTCTCTCAAGGCAAATGGACTCATTCATTGCCGGCCGGGCGACTCGATGGGGGCGGGCTACTTCTATGGTGGCTTGAATCCAAGCTTCAAGGATCTGGTAAGTGCGACCCCGCCGTTCGATCTGGAAGATGTTCACGGTATTGAGATCTATTACAACGCGGCAATCACCCCCTGGTTTCATTTGACGGGCGATTTTCAGGTCATCGACAACCAGAACGTGGTTGAAGCCCCGGCCGTGGTATTCGGGCTGCGAGCGAAGATCGACCTGTAAGGGGCAGAAGACGCTTCGAAGGAATGTAAGAGCCGTCTCGTTCGTCTCCAAAACTTCGATTTCACCGAAACGCCCGTTCCTGGTAGAATAGGCACGTAAGTGGGCAGCTCGATTGTCCCTGACGAGTCATCGGATTCTGCAGGAATAGGGGGTAGCTATGGGGTTTCGAGTAAGTAACGTTCTTGGGGTTATTGGTTGTCTGCAGGTTTTCTTCGTCTGCAGCTTGGCGTTAATTGCGGCTGCCGCCTGGGCAGACGATACGTCGGACGTGAGTGACGAATCGAGCGCGAATAGCGGTGCGGATGTCGCTGCCGTTGTTACCTGGGTCTTGGAGTCCGGCGGCTCGGTCACAGCCGACGACGACGATCCTGGCAAGCTCATCGAAATCGATCTGCGCTCAACGAACGTCGATAACGTGAAGTTGCTCGCTGGCCTGCCGCATCTTCGCAAGCTTGATTTGCGCGGCACCAAGGTGACCGATCTGTCGCCACTTGCCGAGTTGGCCAGCCTGGAAGAACTCTATCTTCATCGATCGCCTGCTGTGATTAGGCAGGAGGCGGAGGACATCAAGACGCTTATTAAGAAGAAGATCGACGGCATCAAGCCGTATACGAAAAAGATCAAGGAGCTGTCGGCGCGCAAAGTTCGCACGAAGCGGGCGAGCAGCGTTCAGAAGAGCCTAGATCGGCAGATTGAAAAACAGCTGGCCAAGATCGAGGAAATCAATAAGGAAGTCAAGCGAGACACCAAAGGCATCAATAGGCTTTCCAGGGAGTATAAGGCCAGTCGATATCAGGCGACCGACGAAGAGGTCAAGAAGCTCCAGCGGGCGCTTCTCCGTTGCAAGGTGACGCGCGCTAAGGCCTCCGATTCGATTTAGCCACGGTGCGGACAACGACGGAATTATTCGCTGTCGCCATTTCCCTCATGGTGCAGTTCCGCCGTTAGAATGATTTCGGTCTTGGTCACGCCGAGGATTTCCGTGTAGCTCGCTTCGAGTTCTCTGCGCAGTGCGTCGACTTCGCCTGCCTGCATCGGCTCCTCTGGTTTGAGATAGGGTACCACGAAGTAACTACGTCCGAGCTTGGTAACGGCGACGTCGAGCACGGCGATGGGTTGTTGGCCTAAGATCTCTTTCGTCTTCGACGTAGCCGCCGCGATTACGTCGGCCGGGGCTGCTGATCCTGCCACCTCACGCAATGATCCTACGTACATGGCAATCGGCTGCTTGGCGATGACCAGGCAGAGGATCAAGACCACGATCGAATCGGCTACGGGCACGACAGGTGCAAGCGACGTCCCTCTCAGCAATGCTGCGGACAGCAGTCCCCCGCCCGCCCCGGCGCTGATGATCCCGTCGACTACGGCAGCACGGCTTTCGGTTTTCAAGATGTCACTACGGCTGCCAGAGCGTTTCCAGTTGTAGCGATGCCAGAAGGCGAGCGTGAAGCAGATCGTTATCATGACGACGCTATATATCAGGATTGGCCCAAACACGAGTTCCGGCACCTGACCGCCGCTAAGGTACGTCACGATCTTGGAAAGGGCACCGAACACGGCAAATGCCATGATGCCGATTAGGACCAGCGAGCGGTATTTCACGTACAAAGCTTCGTAGGCGTCGTAGCCAAATGGGTACCGCCGATCGGCCGGCCGACTAACCGCAATGCTGATTCTGGCCGCGATGATTGCCGATACGAAGTTCACGCCGGAATAGAGCCCGTCCACAAGCAAGGCGTCGCTTCGCGAAGCGTAGGCAGCCACGATCCCGCTCACGGCCATCAGTAGATTGGCCCACTTTCCTGTTTCCAACGATGTTCGCTCAATGTTAGAGGAACTTGCGGAAGGCGTCGTCGTATCCGGCCTGGTTGAAACGGAGTTGGTCATAAACGCAGTCGGGCTAGATGGGGAAGCAAGCTTGTCAACGCG
>CAYLRE010000347.1:0-4730 GCA_964385715.1 uncultured Planctomycetaceae bacterium | reverse complement strand
AGGCATCGGAAATCGTGAACCGCTTGGCAATGTTGTTCCCTCTGACCAGCCGGATCGTTGACCGGAACAACCAGATGCCGAGGAACAGTGCCAAGACCAAATACGTGCCGTCTGGGCCCGCGCGTCTTGCAACGGCAAACAAGGCTGCCGCGATCGCGGTGATCACGATGATTACCCATAGGTTGAACTGCGGTGGCGACCAATCCGATTCGTTACTGCCGGCAACATTTTCTGGTTCAGCGGTTACCGCAAGGTTGTCCGTACTGGAGCGAGAATTCTCTGCCCCCACCAAGCGCAAACATTCTTCCGACAGCTGGGGTGTTGCCCCGGGGACCGAAGCGACAAACGCCCCTAGGGTGTTAGCCAACTGTACGGTTCGCTCGCGCGGCCAACAGAGCACTTCGCCCAGCAGCAACCCCGCACTACAGGCATCGCCGGCCCCCACGCTGTCGGCATCGTCGTGTTTGCGAAAACGGACCGGCTCGCCTTCGATCCGTTCGTCGGCCGTGAACAGTACCGTTCCGCGTGGGCCGCGGGTGAGGGCAACAAACTTTAGTTGGAACCGCCGCCGCAACTCCTGGGCGAGCGCGTCCGGTTCGTCGCTTACTTCGCCGAGCTTCAACAGCCGGGCGACGACCGGCAGTTCTTCTTCGTTCAGCTTCACCGCATTGGCTCGGGAGCAACTCGCCTCGATTATCTCGCGACTGAAATAGTCTTGGCGAAGATTGACGTCGAACATGCGGATTGCGCTTGGAGCATTTTCGAGAAAGCCGTAAATCGCCTGGCGACTCGCCTCCCTCCGCTGAGCGAGGGTGCCAAAGCAGACGGCGCTGCACTCGGCGGCCAGTTGCCTTGTGGCGGCCGGCAGCTCCATGGCATCCCAGGCGACCCCACGTTCGATGTCGTATGCCGGCTCACCGGCAGTGAGTGTAACGTTCACTCGCCCCGTCGGTCGGTTCAAATCGACCTGCACATGCTCACTGGTCATGTCGCGGCTGGCGAGATCGGCCTGCACGGCGCGCCCCAGTTCATCATCGCCGATGCGACTGACCACGACGCCCCGACCACCAAGGGGTGACGCAATCTGGTGAGCGTGTACCGCCACGTTCAACGGTGCCCCGCCAAGCACCTGCCGGTCGGGGAAGACATCGAACAGCGCTTCGCCCAACCCGATGATGACTGGCGGCTCAGTTGTGTCCTGTCGTGAGGGCGTGGCCATGTTCCGTTCCGAAGATTCTGCCGACGAAGGTCGATCGGTGAAGACAGCTTCGGAATGGATAATAACAGGAAGGCCTGGTTTCGCTAGAGGTCCGCCGCGGGCCGCATCGGTCCTAGTTTAACCGATTGGCCCGGTTGCCCCAGCAGCCGAAAGCCGACCGACACTCTGTAAGAAGTTGTCAGGTGTTTGTAAGAAGGGGGGCGGTGGAGAACTTGGAGCGATCGTTGGCAGAGGATATATTCGTTGACGCGAATCATTGTTTGTCAATTCGTTGCTGTCCAAGGCAAAGCATCCCCCAATCGTTCGAGTCGCATTATGAAGGAAGTTCATCCCAAGGAATTCGAACAAGTCGTTGCCTTGCCCGCGCCCGACCGTTACGAGCACTTTATCAACACCGTCGCCGACTGGGAGGAGGCGTGGGGATTGTACGAAGATGGCTGGCTGATGGCCGTGGATGACGACGGCAATCGACTTCTGCCGCTTTGGCCAGCCAAGGCGTATGCCGATGCCTGCGCCTCTGGCGAGTGGTCCGGGTACGAGGCTCGTTTGATATCGACGAGCGATTTACTCGCAGAGTTGCTGCCAAATACTGAACGAGACGGAGTTCTGATAGCCGTCTTCTCGACACCCGAAGGCAACTACATCGATGTTCCGTCGGCGCAGTTGCGCGAAGATCTCGCCTCGGCGTGCGAAGAATACGAGTAGCGAGACGGTTTCACTGTATCCCAATGATTTCTTCTTGGGGCAGGGTGCTCTGCGGAACGAATCGTCAACGAATTACTTCGTAGTACGAGTCGACCGCCTCTTGGCCACTGTAGTTGGCACCCGCGGTGTCATCGGCGCCAAGATAGCGATAGCCGAGCGATATCGATTTGCCGCCGACGCAAGAGAGCAGGTGCCGGCGTCCATCGAAGATCATGCCTGCTTCGCGAAATCGCTTCGCAATTTGTCGCCCCAAGGGTGATCCGTCCGAGGCACGCAGGTTCATCAGGTCGAGATTGGCCAGCAACGTTCCCTCAGGCGAGAGCCAGCTAACGGCCCGCTCGATCAGCAAGAGCTTGTCGCCGATGTAATGAAGACCGTGCACGCAAGTGATCAGATCGAAGGGACCGCTCGCCTCCCAGCAATGCAGGGAACGGGCTTCGAGGATCGGAGGTGTTATCCCGGGTGGTGCGTTGTCAAACATGTCGACCAGATCAACGCCCACGAGTCGCACCTTGTCGCGAAGATCTCGCGAGTGCAAGTACTCGGCGGCATGGAACAGCGCACGACCTCGTCCGCAACAAAGATCGAGCCAAGACGCGGCGCCGGTTTGTTGCAGCCGATCCATTAGAAAGGCGATCGGGTCGAGCCCGATGTCCTTGGCGTAGCTGTTCACGCCCACGGCCCCCCGCTCGCGGTTCATTCGCATGTTCGCGACGATGGATGAGCGTTCGAGCGCTTCGTCATTGAGCAGTGTCATGTGGCCGTGAAGAATTCGGTTCCTACGTGTCAGGCTGCTGCGGTCGAAGGAGTTCCGTATCCCCGATGCGTATTGGAGATAGGAAGAAGGAACTCGGGCTAGTAACGGAACTCGGGCTAGTAATAGCATTGCAGGATCGTTTACCAGCCAGCAACTCGTGTTCCTGCACGCACGGCGTGCCCTACCGAAACTCGGAATGAACATCTCGCTTGGCCCCTGCCAGGCAACCGTGGTAGAATAACGGTATGAACGCAAAGCTTCCAGCAGAAATTCGCAAAGCGATCGCGGAGAACCCGCTGGAGGTTCGTCTGGAAGATGAGGAGACCAACGAGGTCTACTTCATCATGGACGAGGCAACGCATCGCCGAGCCGTGCAGGCATTGCAGCAGCTTGAAGACAACGAAGCGGTGGCCGAGGGCATTCGGCAGATGGAGAACGGCGAGGGGCGGCCGCTGACGGAAGTCGACGAGGCGATGCGCCGTGACTTCGACATGCCGTCGACGCAATGAGCTTTGAAATTTTTGTCATGCCTCGTGCGGAGGCCGACCTCCGCAAATCGACGCGCTGGTGGGCCGAAAATCGTTCTCTCGAGCAGGCCACGCGCTGGTGGGACGGAATTTTCGCTGCGATCCAGACGCTGCGCACTGAGTCAGGTCGCTGTCCACTTGCCAGGGAAAATAGGAAACACCCCTACGAGATTCGGGAGCTTCATTTTGGTCTGGCCGCGCGGCCTACCCATCGTGTGCTGTTTACCCTTCGCGACAACACGGTCGTGATCCTCACCGTTCGTCACGTTGCTCAGGACGATTGGGACGGGTGATGATTCGTTGCTTAACGTGCACCACTGCCTTGAGTGCCCCCGTTGTTTTGAGTGGACAGTCGACCGCAGGGCGGTAGCCGCCGGGAGACCTTCGGTCAATCGGTGGATTCACGACCTACATCCAACCCGACGCGTCAGCGAGGGACACAACCAAGCGGCGTGGTCCCTCGCTGACGCGTCGGGTTAGTAATATCCGTGACCACGCTCGGACGATCACTCGCCTCGCGACTTTGAACCAACCCTACCACACCTACCGGGTTCAAAACAAACAAAAAGGCGGCTCGCCGCAGTCGTATCGCCCGTCAAGAGGAACGAACATTCGTAGAACAAATGTTGAACGGAGAATCGTCGGGGTCTGGTCTGGTGGTTTCTATTGACGCCAACCACTTGCGTCTCGCCTTGCCAGAAACAACAGACCTGACCCCCTATACGGATTCGCCGCCTGGTCCCGTTCGCGAAGCAAAATGGGGTCAGGTATCGATCGTTCTATTCGCGCGACCGGCAAGTGGTCCGCCAGCTGAGAACGACGAGACCAGACCCCGGTGTTCCGCATTGGCACCCAAGAAGGTACCCCGTGTTCCCGCACGTACCGTGCCCTATGGAAACTTCGGGTGTTTTGATTGCGTTCGCCCCTGCTCGCGCGGACTGCTGGGATCGACAGGATCTTTTGCACGATCTTCACCATATCTCGCCCCGGGGCTCCAGTCGCCAGCTCCCAAGAACTGGGCCACGCGAGATTCCAGCGCCACGCCGCAGACCTTGAGCAGAGCCGCGTTGCCGGCGTCGGAATAATCAGCCGCGGCGAGGAAATCCAGGATCTTTCGCGGGTAGTCCGCCATTAAATTGCGAAACAGCACCTGAGCCAGGTGATAGCTCAGCTCCTGGCCTTCATCCGCGGAGAAGAAGGACTCGCCCGACCAGAACGTGTCGATCGACTTTGCATTCCAGTAGCGGCGGTGGCGGCGCACAATTTCCGCATCGACTTGAAAGTAAGAGGTTTCCACGATCATGTCTTCCATGACCTGTGTGAGGCCTTCGTCGAGCCAGATCGGCAGTGACAAATGCCGCACAAGCGCGTGATTCAGCTCGTGGGCAATAACCCGATCGGTTGCGGCACCGTCGATGCGTTGGAGCACGAAATGACCGTATCCGCGGTCAATAAAGGTTCCGCTTGACCCTCCAAACTCGCCCTCTTCCGGGGAGCTGTCGGCGATGTAGGTGTAATATTC
>CAYLRE010000346.1:0-4734 GCA_964385715.1 uncultured Planctomycetaceae bacterium | reverse complement strand
AGGTCACACTCAAGGTACGGAGCACGACCCCGGACTACGGCCATCGCGATCTTTGCTTCTTCCTCGGCTATCAGGACCCGGCCAACTTCTATTACTGCCATCTGTCGAAGGCAATGGACGATCGGGCCAATCAGATCTTTGTCGTCAACGACGCGCCCCGCACGAAGATCTCGGAGAAGACGACCGAAGGAGTGCCCTGGGACGACGAGTGGCACACCGTGAAGATCGTTCGCAAGTTGAGCGATGGTCTGATCGAAGTCTACTGGGACGACATGGACAACCCGATTATGGTTGCCCACGACAAGACGCACGGTGCCGGTCTGTTCGGTGTCGGTTCGTTTGACGATACCGGCGACTTCGACGACATCACCATCAAGAGCCTTGAAGTGAAGAGTTCTGGCACTTCGACCGGTCGCCGACGCGGGCGTTTGTTTGGTCGTCGCCGCAGCCGCTAACGTTTAGCGGTAAGACTGGAAGACAAGCTGGCCCTAGGCAGGCTGGGGATCTTATTCCTCAGCCTGTCCTTCGGCTAGGCTGGCGAGTTGTGCCTTGAAGGCGCTGATCGCATCATCATCTGGTCCGGCAATCTCTTCCGAAAGTTCGGCATCGGAGGATGGGGCCGATGTCTCGGTTGCGGGTTCGCTGGCCGCTTCGGTGCCGTCAGCCTCTTTTTCTTCAGCCTCTTCTGAAGTGCCCGAACCGTCGGGAGTCTCTGTCGCTTCTGGTGCATCCGAGGCGTCCGCACTGGCAGTTTTTGAATCGGCGGTAGTCGTCGTCACTTCGGTCTCATCTTCTTCGGCCGTCTCGGCTTCTCGCTCGGCGGTTGGCGCCGCTTCTTCGGCCGCGTCTGTTACCTCGGCAATCTCTTCGTCCTTAGTGTCCTCTTTGTTGCTCGTCGAGCTGTCGTCCGCCGTGCTCTCCTCGCTGGCTGCAGCTTCTTCTTCGGGGGTGGCAGTCTCGGGGGCGTCGCTCGGCGACGGAGAACTCGCGCCACTGTCCTCCTTTGACTCGTTCACTGGCGAGGCGTCCTGCGCCGAATCAACCGTTGCCGACTCCGCTGGCCTCTCCGTGGCGACGGCGGCGTCAGCCGCCTGAATGGCTGGTCCCGGTTGGGCTGGCGCCGTGGGGATGATGCCGTCGAGTTCCGGATCGGTGTGGGCAAAGGCTGGCTGCACGACGGTGCTTTCCGGGACGCTCTGCGGGGTGGCTTCTTGGGCCGCTGGTGACTCGGCCGGCTGCTCAGTCGTCGCGGCTGAAGTTGCAGGCGTTGCGGTCGTCGAAGCTGGATCCGCCGACTTGGTGGCCGACGTCTGGATCACGAGTTCGCCGACTTCCTCTGGCTGCTGGAGTAGGAACCTCGACAGCGCAAAGCCAATTCCCATGTTGACTATGCTGAGCAGGGCTACAATCAAGATGATCGTCACGGAGGCACCTTAGAGGCTGCAGGTCGCGGACCGAAACGCTGCACTAGCAACGCCTCGCTACCGCAATCATAGGTTGCAGCAAGGTGCACTTTGGTCCTCAAACGACCGAACGGCACGCGGACTTCGCAAAAAGCGCGGTCCGAATGTACCGGTTGTAGGGGCGTCGGCTGACATGCTTCCACTTTCGGGCGTCATGCCGTATCTTCCGAACTCAGTGAGTACGTCCAGCGGACATTGATCCACTACCGCTGTGAGTGCTTCGAAGTTGGGAAGGTCCCCTGGTTTGCCCGACGTTCTTGGGCGATCTGCTGCAGTAAAGCCTTAGAGGCCTCGTCGATGACGATGACCTCAGCAGGAGCCTCTTCGTTGCCAGGTGATCGCAAGATGCAGATCAGTTCCGTGGCCGAGCTATCGCCCGGCGCCTGCGAGGTCGGGATCGATTGCAGTGCCTGTCCTGAGCTATTCGGTTGCCCCGGCATGGCGGGCATCTTGGGCATGGCGGGTACATTGCTAGACGTGGTCGATGCGATCGCATCTGCCGAGGAACTACTGGCGTTCTGGTAGATGTGTGCCAAACCAGCTGCCTCGAACATTTGCTTCGTCGACGTCAGGTTGGCGTAAAGTCCAGCTCGATCGGTCGGATCGGCGAAGTTGCAAACACCGATCACCTGACCGGCGGCGTTGAACAGTCCGCCTCCGCTACGACCAATCTCAGGCTGTCCCGAGGCTTGGATCTTAGCGGCTCCCGCGAAACCGTTCACGCTTAGGATGTGACTTCGCAGCGGCGAAGGCACTGCTCCGCCTGGGCAGCCGACGTTGACGACCGGATCGCCCTTGCGTGGCTGAGCCGACGCAGGAGCCAGAGGTGCTGGCTGCACCGGACGATTCGTGTAGATGCTCACCAGGGCCACGTCCCGTTCCAGGTCGTAGCGAACGAGATAGCCTTCGGTCGACTGTGGCTGTCCGTTGTCGAACAGGTCGACTCGAATCGGGCCTTTGCCACCTGAGTCGCGGAAGATGTGAGCGCAAGTCAGGATGAGTGCTTGTCCCTGCTCCGTGGCTGAAGGCGCGACCGCGTCGATGATCGTGCCTGAGCCGTGCGAGGTGCCGTCGGGATCGGTGACGTGAAGTCGCACACTGGCCGCCATGATGCGATCCATGACTGGATCAGCGGTTGCGGTGGCGACGGGCATGCGAGGTGTCGCGGGCTGACGAGTTGCGGGCGGTTGATGAGTCGCGACTGGAGGCCGTGGCGCCGTGAACGAAGCCTGAGAAGCGGGCGGGAGCGGAGCCCTTGGTTGTGCGGCAGGTTGAGTCGGGCGGACGGGCTGCGGTCGATGGGCGGGAACATGCAGGTTGGGATTCTCGGTCGAGCTGGCAGCAACGAGCATGCCTGGCTCAATACGAACCGCCGTGGGGGTCAATTGTTCTGGCAACGGCGGGATGGCGGTGGCCGAACTTGTCGGCGGCTGCGACGATCCTCGTCCAAAGCCGAAGAGCCCTCGCCGCTCGGGCGATTGACCGCGGGTTATCGCGGGTTGTGTTCCTGCTGGTTGGACTCCTGCGGTCGTAAATAGCTGTTCCAGACGCTCTGGGGTCGCCATGCCGACGACGCGTCCCTGTTCCTGGCCGTTTACAACCAGCACAAAGCAGGGAATGCTCTGAACCCCGTAGCGGCGAGCGATGTCCTGATTCTGATCGACGTCGATCTTGCGTACTGGATAGCCGGCTTCGGCCAAACGCTGAATGTGGGGTTCCATCGACTGGCAAGGTCCGCACCACGGGGCTTGGAAGTCGAGAAGAACGGTCTCACCAGCACCGGTGACTGCAAGCAAGATGGTAGCGATCTGGAGCGTGCCCATGGTTCCCTCCTTGGAACTTTTTTCACGCCAGCGAAGCCGATTTTTACAAATCGACCGTGGGCCACGGATCGAAACGCTTCGATCCGTTTGCCACAACTGTTGAACAGGTTGTCACTTGGAGCCGCGAAAGATGACCTTCCTTGGTCGTTGCGGCCAAGCAACGAACGATAGTGCAGATTGCGTACCAAATGGTCGAATAATCTTCTTTGTGCTGGCGAGGCAGTGTCGCGACAGCACTGCATGCAGGGTTAGTTGGCGTCCCGCAGTGGGCTACAATGCGGCGCTCTCGACGCATTGGCGATGCCTGATATGGAAAAGGCCGGGCTCCGCCATTTCCGATTGAAGGGCCGCGTGAGTCGAGATGTATCGATCCAAAGGAAGCAAATGGCAGAAAGACAAATTCTAGTAACCGCCGCCCTGCCCTACGCAAATGGCCACATCCACTTGGGCCATTTGGTGGAGTATCTGCAAACCGACATTTGGGTTCGGTTTCAAAAGCTGCGCGGGCATCGCTGTATCTATATCTGTGCCGACGATACACACGGCACCGCGATAATGATTCGGGCGCGGCAAGAAGGGCGGTCCGAAGAAGCGTTGATCGCTGAGATGCAACAGCATCATGTCGAGGACTTCGCTGGCTTCGGTATTCAGTTTGAGCATTACGGCAGTACCAACAGCGCCGAGAATCAAGAGCTTTGCAATGAGTTCTGGGCGAAGCTTCGCGAGGCCGGTCTGGTTGTCGAACGCGATGTGACGCAGCTTTACGACGTCGAGGCGGGGACGTTCTTGGCTGATCGCTTCGTGCGTGGTACCTGTCCACATCCTGACTGTGGTTTGACGGATCAGTACGGCGACAACTGCGACAACGGTCACGCATACAGTCCGGCGGACTTGATCGATCCAGTCAGCACGCTTAGTGGAACCAAGCCGGAGGTGCGAACTGCCCCGCACCTGTTTATTGAACTGGAGCAGCTACACGGATTCTTGGAGGAGTGGACGCAAGACGGGGACCATCTGCAAAAGGAAGTCGCCAACTACCTCAAGGGGCACTTCCTGCACGAGCCCTTGCGTGACTGGGATATTTCACGACCGGCGCCCTATTTCGGTTTTGAGATCTCCGATAGCCCTGGCAACTACTGGTACGTCTGGTTCGATGCCCCGATTGGATACATCGCCTCGACCAAGCAGTGGTGTGAAGCGAATGGCGAGAACTTTGACGATTGGTGGCACAGCGATAAGACGGAAGTGCACCACTTCATTGGCAAGGACATTATCTACTTTCACACGCTCTTCTGGCCGGGCATGCTGAAGACGGCTGGCTTCAATCTTCCCGAGAAGGTGCACATTCACGGTTTCTTGACCGTCGACGGCCAGAAGATGTCGAAGTCGAAGGGGACGTTCATTCGTGCAGCGACCTATTTGCAGCATCTGGATGCCAGCTATCTCCG
>CAYLRE010000345.1:0-4782 GCA_964385715.1 uncultured Planctomycetaceae bacterium | reverse complement strand
ATCTCTTGCCAAGACTTGTGCGTCTTCAAGGCATAAACGGCCATCACGAATTGAGTGCCCGCGGCGGCGAATACAAGAAAGGCGAGAATCAACGTGTGAACGCGCCACGACTTATAGCTCAATCCGAGCGAAACTAGGAACAACACGATGGCCAGGATCCCGACCACCATCAAAATATCACTTGTTGCCATCGATCGTTTCGGCCAGAGGCCGTCTCTTCTCAGTTGGGAACGCTCTTCTCGGTTTGAAAATGGGGTCAGTCAAGAACGGGAGACACAAAGTGGCTGCATCGTTTCCGCAGACCCCCTAGTCGATAGTAGATGCGACTCGGCGAACTGTCAAGAAAATCTGCCTTCCTCGGTCGCTACGTAAATCTTGGTGGCAAAACGGCTTGTGGCGAACTGATTAGGCCCCCAACCGGGATCGATATGGGGTCTTGGCAACCGTCAAAACCGGCCGAAACGTACGCGAAATCGCGATGGCCAGCAAGTTTGGCCATTGAAACAAATGTTAGAGGATGTCCTGGATGTCGCCGTAAGGTGTTTGATGAAAATGGTTTATGGCCTGTGTCGTGGGGACGGTAATGCCGAGTTCGAGTTCCTCTCTCTGACGTGATCAGGACGAATGCCAATTGAAGGAAAATGCGTCAATCGGTACATTATGGGGACCGTTGGCGATTCGCTTGCCCGTCATTTGCACCCGATTCTCCCTGTTTGGCTCCGGTCGTAACACCGCTGAGCGGGACGGCTTGAGGTTTCTGAGCACCGGGTAGTTGGCCTTGGAGTGTGATTTTGCACGACAGGGTGCTAGCGGCGAAGCGTGAAAGTAGAAGCGTGAAGTAACGGTAGAGCGTGAAGTTACGACGATGGACCGACGTTTGGCTGGAACGATGGGCATGCGGATGCCGAAGGATCGATAGGCCGAATCAGAAGTTTGACGATGAGCGACCTTCTCGCTGAAGAAGTTGCCCGTCAGGCAGCCCGCTTGGGAGTCTGCCGAGCAATGCGGATGCAAGTTGCTCGGATCGTCGTGATGAGAAATAGAAAGTTAATGAGCCAATCTTGAACCGAGTGGCACGCGTGGGTTCGATGCTGGCGAGTTTTGTTGCGGGAGTCGCGTCGCGTTGATTACGCGTTGCGTCATCTCTGCAATTCGATCGATGGGACGGATGTCGCATCGCACGAACGTGCCTGCTTGTTTCGATAAGGACTGAGGAAAATATAAGATGAGCCAAGCGACCGTTGAGGCAACCACGGGTGGACAAGAGAGTCATATCCCCGCCCAGGAGCCCGCAGAAGGCAAGTACGAATATTCCGGCATTCCCACGACCTGCGACGGCGCCGAAGCGGTCGTCCATGTGGAGACCAACATCTGCCAGGGATCGGGTGCTTATCCGATTACTAGCTCGACAACGATGGGTAGCGGCTTCAATGCCGCGGTGCACAATGGTCGTCCCAATTTGTGGGACGAGCAGCTCGTCTTCTTCGAGCCGGAAAGCGAACACTCGGCGGCCACCTTCTGCGAAGGTTTCGCGCTGGCCGGTGGACGCGTAACGAACTTCACGTCCGGCCAAGGCCTGGTCTTGATGAAGGAAGTGCTCTACACGATTGCCGGTAAGCGACTTCCGGTCGTGTTCAATATCGGTGCCCGCGCTTTGACGAGCCATTCGTTGAACGTGCATGCCGGTCACGACGACGTCATGTCGGTTGCGGATTGTGGCTGGGGAGCTCTGTTCGGACGCAACGCTCAAGAGGCAGGCGATCTTTGCTTGATCTCACGTCGCGCGGCGGAAGCCTCGAAGACGCCGTTCATGAACGTGCAGGATGGCTTTCTCACGACCCACACGGTCGAGAGCGTGCGACTGCCTGAGCCGGAGTTCATGAAGGAGTTCATTGGCAGTCCCGCGGAAAAGCTGATGAACCTCATGGATCCTGAGAATCCGCTGATGTCGGGCGTGGTGCAAAACCAAGACTCCTACATGAAGGGTAAGATCGCTCAGCGAAAGTACTACGATCAAGTCGAAGGAGCCTTGGCCGAGGCCTTTACCGAATTCGAGAAAGCGACCGGTCGCAAGTACGACTTCGTGATGCCATACAAGTGCGAGGATGCCGAGTACATCGTCGTCGGTATGGGCAGCTACATGGAAACGGCCCAGGTGACCGTCGACTATCTCCGCGAGGAGATGGGAATCAAGGCAGGTTGCTTGAACATCTACTGCTTCCGTCCCTTCCCGAGCAAGCAAATCGTTAACGCTCTGAAGAACTGCAAGGCGATCACCGTGCTGGAGCGAATGGACGATCCGCTCTCCACGACCGGTAATCACCTCACTCGTGAAATCAAAGCCGCCTTCTGTGACGCCTTAAGCGGACAAATGGGCCACGAAAAGATCGCGAAGGCTCCCAAGGTGTTCCACGGTGCTGCCGGTCTCGGTAGCCGCGACGTTCGCCCTGGCGACATCATTGCCGTATTCGAGAACATGGTGAAGGACGGCGCCGACTTCTTCTCTGTCGGTATTCAGCACCCGCTGAACCTGCCCAAGTCGGTCGATCCCGATCTTCGCCCGGATGGTGGATTCTCGATGCGTGGTCACTCGGTCGGTGGTTTCGGCTCCGTGACGACGAACAAGGTTATCGCTACCATTGCCGGCCAGGTGTTCGGCAAGGACGTGCAGGCCTATCCGAAGTACGGTTCGGAAAAGAAGGGTCTGCCGACGACTTATTACCTGACGATCGCCAACGAGCACATTCTCACGCACGCCGAACTCGAGTTCGTCGACCTGGTCGTGCTCAACGATGTGAATGCCATTCTCAGCGGCAACCCGCTTCGCGGTGTGGTCGATGGTGGTGCGGTCTTCATGCAGTCGCCTTATAGCGATCCGGCAGATGTCTGGCAGCGAATTCCAGACGAAAAGAAGAAGATTATTCGCGAGAAGAAGGTTCGCATCTACTACGCCGACATGGTGCAAATCGCTCGGGAGGTCGCCTCGGTGGCCGACTTGGAAATGCGTATGCAGGGTATCGTCCTGCTGGGGGCGTTCCTCAAGCTAACCCCGTATGCGGAAGACAGCGGCATGTCCGATGCTCAGGTCTTCGAGGGACTCGAGAAGGCGCTGCGTAAGTACTTTGGTAAGCGTGGTGAGCAGGTCGTTCAAGACAACGTGACCTGCGTGCGACGTGGATATAGTGAAATGCAAGAAGTTCCGCAGGAGATGATTCAGGCTTAGTGCTTCACGAGAGTGAACGCCTCTGAGCGTGAACGACTGCGAGAATTTTACATACCGAACTTGAATTGGATGGAGAGTTATGGCCACCGACGCAAAACAGCCGTCGCTGAACGAAGCAAGTGATCGTGATCCGTACAACAATAACTCGTACGGAACGCTGGTCGATTCGCCCTACAAGCAGGTCACCCTGCCGATTTTGGATGTGAACGACTTCAACGATCGCATCATTCGCGGTTACGAAGACGGAATCGCCGAAAAGGGCTTGCCCGCGGACGAATCCGTCGCCCGTTCGGTCATTCCGGCCGGAACCGCCACGCTGCGTGACTTCAGCTACATTGCCCCGGAGATTCCGGAGTACATCGCCGACAACTGTACCGGCTGCATGGACTGCGTGACGCTCTGCCCAGACACCGCGATCCTCGGTAAGGTCATGGCCGAGCCCGATGTCGAAAAGAAACTGGCCGCGATCGAAGACGATCACGACCGCGATTTCTTCTCGAAGCAATGGTCGACGCCCCGTAAGTATTACGACGGGCCGAAGAAGAAGACCGGCGTTGGCGGTAAGTTCTCGATCATTATCGACCCGAGTAAGTGCAAGGGTTGTGCTGAGTGCGTGACCGTCTGTGACGACGATGCTCTGAAGATGATCCACAAGAACGATCAGGTGGTCACCGACATTCGCAAGGCCCACCGATTGTTCAAAGAGTTCGGTCCGTCCGATGAGTCGTTTGTGAACGACAATCTGCTCATCGACATGATGCTCAAGGAAAAAACGCACATCTACACCGGCGGTGCCGGTAGCTGTGCTGGTTGTGGTGAAGGAACCGCGCTTCGCATGCTCTGCAGTGCCACCGGTGCCAAGTATGGCAACGACTGGGGGATCGCGGCGGCCACTGGTTGTAACACCGTTTACACTTCGACCTACCCGTACAACCCGTACCTCGTGCCGTGGAGCAACTCGCTGTTCGAGAACGTGGCTACTTTCGGTATTGGTATGCGAATGCGTTGGGATCAGAAGGGTTGGCAGGACAAGCCGCTCTGGTGTCTCGGCGGTGACGGAGCCATGTTCGACATCGGCTTCCAAGCCCTCTCGCGTTTGCTCGCATCCGGTGCCAACGTCAAGGTCTACGACACCGGGTATCCGCGCTCGGCCCCGGTGTTCAAGACGACCGTGGAGACCGTCTACCCGCCGGAATCGGTCGGACAGTGGGGAACCGATGACCGCGCGATCCGCAAAGCCACGATGGAGTCCTTCGCCGCCGAGCTGGCCGGCAGGTTCTACGACCGTCGGGTCAAGGTGCGATAGCATGTCTCGTCTACGCGCCGGATTGGCCGTGCTCGTGGTGCTGCTCGTCCTGACGGGCGGCTGCAGGGCGCTGCTCGGCGCCGCGGGATACTACTTTCGGCCGCGCCAGATCCAGCAGCCCGAATACGAGTTTTCCGCGGGCGAACGCGTGGCGATCGTGATCGAGGCCGCCCAAGGACGCGACGAGAACCCCGTCTTCAACCACGCGCTGCACGAACGCGTGGTGGAGATGCTGCGGGAGGGCAAGTCGAAG
>CAYLRE010000344.1:4197-4817 GCA_964385715.1 uncultured Planctomycetaceae bacterium | reverse complement strand
GGAACTTCCACGTCGTGTCGACGTGCATTAACGGAAACGGCGGCTTGGCCGGGTAGAAGGCCTTGAGCGCCAGCTGGACCATCACCGCCGAGTCTTTTCCGATCGAGTACAGCATCACCGGGTTCTTAAACTCGGCAGCGACCTCGCGAATGATGTGGATACTCTCGGCTTCCAGCAGCTTCAAGTGAGTGAGATTGTAGGAGCTCATGTGCGTTTGGGGGGTCGTGATTCACGTCGATCATGCCGGCGATCCAAGCGAATAGGCTTGGGGCCGTGGTTGTGGGCAGGGTCCGGCTCTAATGCGGGGCGGAAGTTTGTTGTGCCCGTAGCGATTCGTGGCAGCGTTCAATGGTGGGCAGCGTCCAATGAACGAATGGCGGCCGGGCGTAAACCTCTTAGTATAAATGAACATGCATATTTCGGCCAGTCCTTCGCGACCTCGGCAGAAGCCGGAAAAGGGCGATCCAGCTGCGGCCAACGGGCCTTAATGTGGCGGGAATTCGGCAACTGGCGCTCGGTATCCCAAGAGAAGCCGGGAGTGGCCGACCTAACCTATCGCAGGAGCCCTAACCTATCGCAGGAGCCCTAACCTATCGCAGGAGCCCTAACCTATCGCAGGA
>CAYLRE010000344.1:0-4097 GCA_964385715.1 uncultured Planctomycetaceae bacterium | reverse complement strand
GCACGGTCGACCCAAAGGTGGCCAGAGGGCGAACGTCGCAGATAGACCCACAGAGCTATCGCGGCAGAGAACATTGCCAGAGAAATCAACTGCGAAATCGTTAGGCTCGTCCCGAATTGACCGTACTCGTCGGTCCGCACGTACTCCAACAGGAATCGGGCGATCGGGTAGACCGTGATTAAGAGCGCGAACACCTCCCCATCGTGGCGACGATGCGGATAGAAAGCCAACAACAGGCAACACAGCAGGGCCGCATTAATTGCGCTGTAGATCTGAGTTGGATGCACGGGAAGACTGCGTGGTGGATATCGGTGCGTCAGCCGACGTACTGCGGGATCGCCTGCAACGACGATGGAGATTGTCTTCGGCGCGGCGTCCGCATTCGTTTCGATTGAATAGAGCGCGGTCAGGATTGTGTCTCGCACCACTTCGAGTGTCGGGTCATCCGTCCCACCAATGCGCGTTATCCGGTCGCCCGGCTTGAGGCCCAACTGTTCGGCAGTGGAACCTGGAATAACACGTGTGATGACAGGCGTCCCCGTTTCCGACGGGCCGACTTGAATGCCATATGACAGACCGCCTTCGACTTGCCGACGATACGGCGGGCTAAGATTCCCCGGAGCGCTCTCCTGTGGAAAGGTAACCGCCCACGTGACGTCAACATCGCAGGTGCCACCGAAACAGCAACCGGTCAGCAAGCAGCCAACCCGTCCGAAGGCCAACCCCAACACCATGCCGGGAGAGAGCAAATCGGCCAACGCCAACAGTGGCAGTTTATTGCGCCAGGCAAAAAACGGCACGATGATCGCCACGGCAATTAGCGCACCAAGCACCACGAGTCCCCCTTCGTGAATGCTGAGCACGTCGCCGATGGTTTGATACTGGTCCGTCTTCTCGATGAAAGTCTTCTGCACGACATGAAACATCCTGGCGCCGAAGATACCGCCAGCGAACATCCAGAACGTGAGCGAGAAGACCTTGTCGGGATCGATTCCCATTCGTGGAGCTCGGCGCACCGTGATACCCACGCCCGAGACGATACCGAGCATCATCATCACGCCGTAACCGCGGATCGGCAGTCCGCCGGCGACAAGAAGTCGCGGCAGCAGAAAAACAATGCCGAGCCCTACCAGCACCAACAGGGGAAGGTAGCCGCGGACTTCATCGCCCATGCCGTGACGCTTTAGCAGCCAGACAAAGAGACCGATGCTGAACGCCACCCAGGCGGCCAGCAGTAGCCCCAGGCCAAACACCGGCATGCCAGCGACAAATTCCGGAATGGTGAAGAGTGTTTGTTTCATGAACCGTTGTCACAAGAGTTCCAGACGCCGCGTAAGAACGATCGACGCATTCGTTGCCCATTTGCCGCGACGAAAACGAACACGCTAGGCGGGCGGGCGAAGCAAATGATTGTCGATTAGCCGCGTTTCGCCAATACGAATCGCTACCAACACGACGACGGGTGCGTCGATTTTATCGACTGGCACGAGCGAATCGCACGTGGTGATGGCCACATAATCAATGTGCGTCACACCCGCGGCGCGAATTACGTCGCGCATCGCTTGAATGAGATCGACCGTGGTAGAAGTTCCGGCGGTGAGCAGTTCTTCTGCCTTTTGGAAGGCTCGCCAAATGCAGGTGGCCCGCTGGCGCTCTTCCGCCGAGAGGTAAACGTTGCGAGAACTCTTGGCCAGTCCGTCGTCCTCTCGAATGGTCGGGCAAACCCGAATCTCGATCGGTACGTTCAGGTCAGCAACCATCCGTCGGACGACGAGCGACTGCTGGTAATCCTTTTGCCCAAAGAAAGCAAAATCCGCCGGCACAATCTGAAACAGCTTCAAGACGATGGTCGCCACGCCCGGAAAGTGTTCGGGACGACAGCGGCCTTCGAATTCGCTGGCCAGCGAGCCGACGGTAACCGTGGTGTCGTGGTCGGCGGAGTACATTCCACCCGCGGCCGGGGCGAAAACCAACTCCACACCGCGCGCAGCCAGCGCCGTCAGGTCGGCTTCGAGAGTGCGAGGGTAGTTGTCGAGATCTTCGCCTTCGCCGAACTGCGTCGGGTTCACAAAAATGGTCGTGACGACGACATCGCATTCTCTGCGAGCCGCGTCGACGAGACTTAGGTGGCCCTCGTGCAGCGCCCCCATCGTTGGCACGACTCCGACCGTGCGCCCCTGGGCGCGGTGCTCTTGTACCGCGATTCGCATTTCGTCGGGACAGGAGATCAGTTGCGGCGTCTGCGGCGAAGCAGGTTTCGAGGTCGTGGAAGAGTCGGTCATGGTGGGAAAGTGAAAATCGTTCCGTAAATGGTCGAATGCGGATGACGCAGCAACGACGCCGTTCGTATGGATGGTGCGCCTCTTCTATTGCATCGCCGCGATCGCTGCCGAGACTTCCGTATAAACGTTTTCAACATCACTCGCGTCGAGCGAGAGGATCGGGCCGTGGCCACCTTGGCGAACTTGCTCGGCAAGTGAGTCGCGAAGCCGCGTGACGGTATCGGCCGTCAACGCCTCTTCGCAAGGTCGCCCGCGCTTGGTAATCGCGCCGACGAGCTGGTCCACTGGTGCGTCGAGCACAACGAGCAATTTCGGTCGCACGACGGTCGCTTGCGCCGCCAGCCAGGACGACTCAAACTTTGCAAACGATTCTTCCGGCAACCACACGCGAGCGAAGGCCAACGCCTGATCGAACCAGTAATCGCTAACGGTCACGATTTTGCCGGCATCGCCTTGTTCGTTCACCCAGGCTTCCTGCTTGCTCTCCCAGACTGTCCGGTCGAGCTGTGCGGTTCGTTGCTTGAGAAATTCTATCTCCGTCTGCCAGGCGGGACCAGCGGTGGAAGAATCGTCCTTGAAAACGGGGTCGTCCGTAGATGCCGAACCTCCGTCGGCCGCTCCTCGATAAAGGGCACCGAGCTGATCAAGCGGCAACTGCTCGGCGATGATCCGCACCGGGATCTCGGCCGCTAGTCGTTCGGCGAGACGCGACTTTCCAACGCCAATCGGGCCGGCGATCGCGACATACGGCTCGCCCTTTCGAAGGTGATCGCAAAGCTCTGCCAGCGTCCAACCGATGACCGGATGCACCATCTCGGGAGCAATCTCGGCAGCCGGCTCGATGACGAAACGTCGGTACGACATCCGCGGGTGAGGAACCGTCAGCTCGTCACTAGTAAGAACCTGATTACCGTAAAGCAGCAGGTCGAGATCGATGGTGCGTGCGTCCCACCGCTCGTGTCGCTCTCGACCGAGCGTCACTTCAACTTCTTGCAGCACAGCCAGCAAGGCTGTCGGTGCGAGCGACGTTTCGACAAGCGTCGCCGCATTGAGAAAGACACCTTGTCCGCTGGGCCCACCAACCGGTTCTGTTTGGTGCAACGAACTCTTGGCCACAAGCTCGATGTCGGCGTGCGCAGCAAGTTGATCAATTGCGTTCTCGATCGCAGCAGCGCGATCCCCGAGGTTGGCACCTAAGCCAATCAGACAGCTAGCCACGGATCGACAACCTGGGGGCTGAATTTTGGGTTCGGCGATTTTCCAAAGAGGAGAAAAGTCGCTTGCAATTTTCGGTCTCGCGCGAATAGCTAAGCATCACACGATCGCGGGCGGCGAGGCCGAACGCCTAATCGCCAAGAACAAAACAAAAAAAGCCTGGAGGGGACATCCAAGCCACGACGGTTAAGTCGCCGACTGAACGATCCATGCAGTCGTCGCCCCCCGGGCGATTATCTCGACTACCCGACAAGCTTACCGAAGCAAACATGGCCGAGTACTGAAATAAACGCGCAGATGAGAACTTCGCACATCGCCCGTGCCGACAGTCAGTCAGCGCACACCTACAGCCTGCATCCATCCTGGCCGAGGTACTCGCCGAGCAGCCTTGCCCGGCCTAACGAGAACCATCACATGCGGTGCGTGAGACACACGCTCTGTGATGGGATCGATTTACGAAGTTCCAATCAACACTCTGAACATTTTGCCGAGTAACAAATTTTTGTCAAGCGACTGCCGCCAAAAAATGCAGAGAGCGTTGTTATAAAAACTTCGGCCGCGGTCTCTTGCATTTTTTTTCGCGCTTGCTCTCTTCTGAAA
>CAYLRE010000343.1:0-4846 GCA_964385715.1 uncultured Planctomycetaceae bacterium | reverse complement strand
GAAACGTCGACCAACAGCGTGCACCGCATGTTGGTGTCTTCTTCGAACTGCTTGACGTAGTAGCGGTCCTGTTTGGCCCAGACTTTCCAGTCGACATGGCGCAGATCGTCCCCTGGCGCATACTCACGATGCGATCGGAACTCGACCGATTGGCCGAAATAGGGGCTACGGTGCATTCCTGAGAGGAAGCCTTCAACGACGTGACGTGCTCGCAGCTGAAGCCTGGAAATCCTCTGCAGCGTCTCAGGATGCAAGAATTTCTTGGAATCGCGCATGGCCTGTCAGTTCGTCTTCCTTAGCCGGGGTCACTTCGATCAGTTTGGCGATCACGTCGTCCGGCGTAATCCCTTCACTCTCCGCCGCAAAATTCATCATCAGGCGGTGTCGCAAAACGGGCGCGGCCAGCGCTTGGATGTCTTCTGTAGAAACGTGGGTCCGTCCATGTAGCAGGGCACGACTCTTGGCACCCAACACCAGGAACTGTACGGCACGCGGCCCGGCACCCCAGTTGAGTTGTTCGGTGACAAAGTCAGGAATGCCTGCCTCGCCGATGCGGGTCTGTCGTACCAGCGACAGGGCATAGCGAATCACATGGTCGGTGACCGGTACCTCGCGAACGAGTTCCTGTAGGCCCAAGATTTCTTCGGCGGTCAGTACCGGTTCAATCGTTTCGCTCAGAGAAGTCGTCGTGCGTCGGGCGATCTCAAATTCTTCATTGAAGCTGGGATACTTCACGAACACCTTGAACATGAAGCGATCCTGCTGCGCTTCGGGTAGCACGTAGGTTCCTTCTTGTTCGATCGGGTTCTGTGTGGCGAGCACAAAGAACGGATCGCTCAAGGCGTGCCGCACGCGACCAACCGAGACTTGCCGTTCCTGCATCGCTTCCAGCAGGGCTGCCTGCGTCTTGGGAGGCGTACGGTTGATTTCGTCTGCCAGAACCACGTTGGCAAATACCGGACCTTCTAGGAAACGGAATTCACGAGCCCCCGTGGAGCGATTCTCTTCAATGATTTCCGTGCCGGTGATGTCGGCGGGCATCAGGTCCGGCGTGAACTGAATCCGATTGAATGAAAGATCCAAGGCCCGCGAGAGCGTGCTGATCATCAATGTCTTGGCCAGCCCCGGGACACCTTCCAAGAGGCAGTGCCCACGGCTGAACAGGCAGATCATGATCTCCTCGATCACATCTTCCTGGCCGACGATGACGCGGCTCAGTTGCGAATGGATTTTCTCTCGTGCCGTCTTCAGCTTCTCGATAGCCGCGTTCTCAGAAAGAGGGGCGTTGGTCATAGTTGCGTTGGCTCCGGCTTTCGTCTGTCGAGGTAAGACCAGTCGTTGATCGAGCGGTCTGTCGGTTGTTTCGGGTTGTGTTCTATTGTCTCGTTGAAATTTACTAGTAGCGAGAGGGGGCTGCCACCGGGTTGACGCCTGCCGCGAGCGACCCTCTGGTCGACCATCATCGCTGGTAAATCGGGATGTAGCCGTTTTCTAGCTGCAATATGGTGAGATTGATTGCCGTCGCGTAAATGCGGCCGACGTGTCCTTGCGTCCAATGAGCGTACTTTGATTTGTCGTCTGTCACTTCTTCGGCGATCCGTTTGTAAACCTCTTTTCGGTATTCATTCCAATCGTCGCCAGCTTCTCGGTACATCACCTGCGAGTAGTAGTAATGCGAATAATGCCAGTGACCCGAGTTCTGGCCGTCCTTGCCCCCGAGGGTTCTCTTGCAGTAGGCAAGCAGCAGAGGAACATACTCGTCATCGTACTCGCCTGCGTTAAAAAGACAGGCGACCGCGGCGGCAGTGATCGCGGGTCGGCCTCCACCTCCTTTGGAGCTGTACTGGACGCCGCCAATATGTTGTCCCGACTTGATCGTGCAGCCGTTGATGTACTTCACGGCATCGTCAATGATCTTCTTGGGCACTTTAATTCCGGCATTGCGGCAGCCTCGCAGGCCTTGCACTTGGGTGACCGTCGTGGAGCCTTCGTCAAAGCCCTGCCCGTCCTTGGCACTGACATAGCCCCAGCCGCCTGCCTTCGTTTGTGCTCGACCGGTAAACACCACCGCCCGGGTTAGGACATCGATCAACTCTTGGCGACGGGCCTCGTCTTCTTCTTCGCCTAATACCTGGGAGAGGAACAGCATGGAGTAGCCGTGACCGTAGGTGTAACGATCATCGCGGCGAGGATTGCCGATCAGACCGTTCTGCTGGCTTTGGCGAACGAGGTAACCGACGGCCTTGCTGATGTTTCGAGCGTAGCGGCCCTGTGTCGTGGTCGAGCCCTCGCCCAACATGGCCATTCCGGCCAGCGCGGTCATGGCTACCGGGTAACGCGTTCCGTTGGCCGCCCAATGGCCGTCACGCGACTGACGCTTGGCTAACCAGTCAAGTCCGCGGCCGATCATCGCCGTACGATCGGAGTCGGACATCTCAGCGGCACGCGCCTGAGTCCCTAGTGCGCCCCACAAGCAGAGAGCGATTAGGCACGGAACGACGATGCAGTATCCAGCGACGGGGCATCGAGCGAATGGGCAGCGAGCAACAGTTGTTGTTTGGAAATGGCTCATGGAATCATCACGATCGATAAAGGGTATTCGACGCGGGCGGCCGGATGTTTAGCAATAGGTCGGTTTTATAAGACGATCTTGCTCAGCGGTCTCCCGCGGGCGGCTCCCGCTTTTTTTCTGCTTTCTGCTTCCCGTCCTGGCCAACTGCTTTGCCAAGGAATCGCATGGCGTTGCCAAACGATTTCTTCAACGTCGGCTCATCGTCAAGCTTGACGAGCTGAACTGGCGGGGCAGGAGGACGCGGGGTGTCTGTGAAGTGGGCAAGGATCCCAAGTCGCCCGGAATTCGCCGACACCTGGATCTGCTTCTTGGCGATGTCTGCTTCCACGACTAGCCCATTGATCTGGCCCAGGCCGATCTCAACGGGAGAGGCTGCCAGAGCTCCGGTCTGCTTGTCCAACAGCGAAAAGGTGACCAGTCGATCCACACTCAGGTGGCAAAAGGCAACGACCGGCAAGGCATGCGGTTGATCGAGCGGCAGCCACTGATTGCCGAGTGTCGCGGGGCGGGGCCACAACGGCTCGCCCGTTTCTAGGTCGAGTGCGTAGACGCGTCCGGTAAATTGTGCCACGTTCTCGGCCTGCCCGCGGCCGCGATAGCGCTGCGACGAGCCCTCGGCGGTTTGGCCAACGAATACCACGTACCGCTGGCTGTCGCGGAAGACGTACAGCCCTCGTAGCTTCGGCTCTGGAGCCAACTGCCGTTCTAACAACACGTTTCCGCTGTCAATGTCGATAACACGCAATCGACCACTACGTTCCATGACGACCGCTTGTTGTTCCCCTAACAAGGTTCCCTTGGCGCCGGCGTCGACATCAAGTGTCCAGGCATCGCTCTGTTCGAGCGGATCGAAAAGTGCCAACGTGGTCTGGCCATCGCCAGCTCGCCATTCCAAAATGTGGCGACCGCGTGTGGTCCAGCGTCGATCGGGCGAAGGGATGCGGGCCGACTCAACGAGGGTGGTGCCGTCGACCGGCCGCAGCACGACCGCTCGACTTTCAAACGCGGTCCCGACTTTCTTGACGTTGGCGTTGGTCTCGTCGCGATAAGCCAAGATCAGAGCCGATTCGTCCCCGAATAGTTCCGCGTAGGGAGCGCCGCCCTGTCGAATTAGACCGTGGCGGATCCAGACCGGGCTGCCGGTTTTGGTGTCGCGGGCGACCAAGTCATTTCCCTGAACGTGCGTTACCGTGCCATGGACGGCCGGACCGAGGGCCTGCTGCGGACGCCGTGCCAGGAAGATGTGACGCTGATCTCCATCCGACCAAGGTCGAGGCAAGACCCGCGTGCTGAGTTGAACTCGCTGCCGCTGCCGCCCCTGACGCCGCTGTTCTTGGTTGCCTGTTCGCCAAGCGATCGTTGAGCTTCCATTCGTTGGCTCAAGTCGATCGAGGACCAACAATTCGCGATCCACGCTGAGATAAAGCCGATTGTTGACCAAGCGAGCCGTGGGAATCGACTGAATGTTGTATTGGCTGGCCATCTGTTGAAGCGGAGCCTGCCATTGGACAGCGCCGGACTCGTCACGAATTTGGAGCCGCTGAGGATGATGTTGCGGGACATACTCCATCGTGTAGCCGCTGGGATAGAGATCGCTACGGCTGAGAATCTTGATCGGCATGGCGTACTGCCGATAGCTGCCACCGACACGACGGTCGACATGGACGGCCCCCGAAGGCCAGGCGGTCGAGCGATCGAGGGCTTGGCGGGTTGTCATTTTTGCATTGTTACGAGCCGTACTATGAATCGGCAGCGAGTCGACAAACTCCTTCCCGGTTTTCTGGTTGGATTCCGCTTGGTTGCCAGCGACGATTTCATCGGACCACTGGTCGAGAAGCTGCCGGCAGTAGTGGGCTGCTTCGATCGGTCTGCCCGCATCGTGGTAGATCAGCGCTAAGTTAGCTGCTGCGCGACGACGTTGCTCGGGAGAACCTTGACGATACAGAGCGGACAATAAGGCGATGCGATCGCTGGCATCTAGATCGGTCGAGTGATTGTCGAACAACATCTGGCGAGCCTGAATTGCCAGCGGATGATCTCCGTGGTAACGGAGGAAATCGAGGATGCGATCGCTCGATTCGTTTCGGGCGATGCCGGCTAGACTCTGCTGGAGCCGGGCGTCGAGTTGCTGTCGCGGTTCGGCATCGAGTCGGGAATAAAGGTCGGCCAGGCGAGCGCGAATCCAATACGCATAGCGGACCGAGTAATCCGCAGCCATCTTCACGACCGATTTGTCGTCGCGGGTTGCATCGATTAAGTCCAGATACGCATCGA
>CAYLRE010000342.1:0-4853 GCA_964385715.1 uncultured Planctomycetaceae bacterium | reverse complement strand
AGTGGCGTGCGGGACAGCGGTTTCCACAGAGCCTTCAACTCAGCACGACCTCTCGCCGTGTCGCTTCGCCGCCCTGAGGGGAGTTTCTTCCCAAGAGTCTTTGCAAGATCGGCTGTGAGTTGCTGAAGAAACTCGATCTTCAGCGGCGGCTTCGGCTTCGCGAAGGTACTCCAGATTGTATAGAACTCCTTGGCTACACCCGAAGTGATGGATGACTGCTCATAGAGGAGCAAACTCTCCAAGTTGCTCCCCAATCCAGACGCAGTCAGGTTGGCCGAACCCACAATGACTGACAGCTGGTTCCCCTGGCGATAGAGATACAGCTTTGGGTGGAAGATGGAATGCTTCGCGGGAGCCTGGAAGACATGAACTGTGGCTTGACCTGGATACGCTTCAGCAATGGCGGCTAATCGCTTAAGGGCGTCTCGATCAGTCCCATCACGATCCATGCCGACGATGCACTGTATTTCGTTTCCATCAGCCAAGAAGCTGTCGATGAGCGGCGATATGGCCAATACGCCTTGCCCAGAAGCGAATGCTGAGAGAATCTGAAGTGAGCAGTTCTTACGACCTGCTCCTCGCTTGCACCATTCCGCCAGCACCCTAAACAGACAGTCCTCGGTTACAGCTTGCCTGATTGCTCGAATCTGCATTTGATGGCCCCGCGATGGATCATGTGGTCTTGTTGTTGTCGCCACGCATGCATGTGGTCGCGTGCACTATGATGCGCCGAGCATCATCGCGATGTAATTGTACGACGTGTCTATGTCCGGGAAGAGAATGTGGGCTTTGGCGAAAGTAGCTATGTCCCACGTTCCGTCGTCATAGCTCAAACGTAGGTCGGCAAATGGTGTGGCCGACACGATGAATGAATCCAAGACGATATCGGCAACCCCTGTCCTCTGGCACATCGCCTTGGCCAACTCTGGCAACGACTCATGAAGTCGGGCCTTGTCGTCGTGCTGATACGCCTCGGCATGCAGCATGCCGTGAGGCTCGATGAACACGATGCGCTGGCGGGCGGCGGTCTTGATCCAGAGGATGAAGTCGGGGTAGAAGCCCCGCTTCTCGAAGAAGCCGACGCCCTTGCCTCGGCTCAGATTTCGGAGCAGGTACACTTCCGTAGCCGCCAGAGCGCTGTCCCGCTCCTCGCGGCAGTAGGCACGCAGGTCATCGACAAACTGCCGCTCGCTCTCTTTGAGGCCGGGCGGATCGCTTCGCACCGTGTCGCCACGCTCGATCAGCAGCGGCTGGTACAGGTGGCGGTCGAAGTGGATCGTCGGCAACTCCCGCAGGTCCTGGCGATATACGCTGTCAGCCTCGTCGATCAGCTTCTGGATGGCCGCGATGAGCTTCGCTTCACCTCTGGCGACCTTGACGGTGTAGTCCTGGAAGTTGGCGTCGTCGCCATCGAGGGTCTTGTAGACCATGTGCTCGGAATCCCACCGCTCCTGCTGGACGCGATAGAACTTGTCAGTGTACTTCCGCAGAACCGTCAGAACAGCTTCGTGAAGAAGCGATGTGCCCGCGAATGAGTCCGGCTGAACGACGGCGTCATCAGCCACCACGCTGTAGAGGCGGGCGGGTTCCTTCTTGTCGAAGATGGCCCGAGGCAGGTCCGGGCGGATGGCAAGGTTGTGCATGCCTTTCCGCTCCTTGTACTCCAGCAGGTCCAGGTAGACACGCTCCCAATCCACGATGTGCAGGCTCTCGTCCGGGATGGCTCTTTCGCGGCCACCCTTCACGGCCGTTGCGGTAAAGCCGTCTGAACCACTCTCGAACGCCTGCACCTTGAGCGACATGTCTACGCGCACGCGGATCGCAGGATCGACATCCAGCAGCACATCGGCTTCGTTGGCAAAGCTTCGGTCATCCGGGATGCGAGGCACGACCAAGCCCTGGTCGAGGAAGTCATCGTTCGTCCGGATCGGCAGCGGCAACTTGACATCACCTTCCGTCTCGACACCTTCCTTCTCCAGGTACTCGCGGAACTGCGACATGTAGTTGGCGCGAACCGCGAAGATGTTCAGCGTCTCCAGCAGCGGCAGATGCTCGGGGTGGCTGCCGACGAGGGCAGAGCTTCGCTTCAGCGTGAAGTCCTTGCCGCGCAGTCTCACGCCGCGTCCGAAGAGCTGGATGATCTCCGATCCTTCCTTCCGGCCGATGTTGAGCAGCCCCATATTCGAGACGCGCCAGGAGTTCCATCCCTCCATGAACTTCTTCGCGCCGATCAGAATCTCGACGGTCGTCTCCGGCTCGTTGATCCCCTCAAAGAGCGAGTCGCTGATCGCGTCCTCTTCGAGCGTGATGCCCGAATCGTCCGCCTCGACCAGCTTCGTGAACGACGTGGTGTCGCCGATATAGATCAGGCCGAAGTACTCCTCGGCACCGCTGGCCTTGAGGCCAAGCTCACCGGTACTGCCGCGCAGATCGCACAGGTGCAGGCCGCCGCCCGTGGGCGTGTGCAGGACCTTGGCCAGCAACTCGTGGTAGGCCGTAGCGGCGTCGATGCGGGCATCCCTCAGGTATTGAAACTTCTCGGCGAAGATGTCCTGCCCATCCAGATCGACGAGGCCCGTCTTTCCGTCGAGGAGCTTCTTGATGGCCTTCACCGCCCAGCCGCGCTTGTTCTCCAGCAGATGATGCAGGAATCGAGCGACGGTCAAGACGTCGCTCCGCTTCTCCTTGTTCTTGGTATAGACGGCGTTGACGCTGCTACCGACGAAGACCCACAGCGGCTTCTCCAGGTTGTACGGCCGCAGTTCCTCGCCGCTTTCCTCGAACACCCGCTGCTGCTCGCAAAAGGACAGCAGGTTCCCCAGCAACAGCGTCTCAGTCTTGTCCTCGGTCGTCTCTTCCTTCAGGTTCAGGATGCGGAAGTCCTTACCGTACCCGTCGCCATGGAAGTAGCGGTAGGAGTAGTCGAAGATGATGGCCTTGCCATACTCTTCAGTCAGCTCGTCATTTCTTGCCGCCGTCAGGGCCTGGCCGAAGGTCGCGCTGTACTCAAAAGTGAATCCGGTCTGGCTCAGTGCATCTCGGAAACTGCGCCACGCCTCGCCGCCCGAGCCCTTGTGACCTTCGTCGACGAAGATCAGGTTGTTGCCCTCGAAGGCCTCGACCGGCACGCTCTGCCCGCCGCCGCGTTTTTCCTCGACCAACTTCGTGATCTCGATAACCCGCACCGCGTCGGCTTCCGACATGCCCAACCCGCTTTCGTTCAGGTCGAATCGCCGGCAGGGAATGTTGGAGGCGGTCATCTCCTCGATGTGCTGCTCGCTCAGCCCCTCGTTGGGCGTGATGAGCAGGATGTTATCCAGCGGCAGATCGTTGTAGCGCAGGAACTGCCGGTAGTTGATGTGCATGATCAGCGTCTTACCGCTGCCGGTGGCCATCCAGAACGCCAGTTTCTTCAGGTCGGCCTCGCTGAACTTCGCGTCCTTCGGCTCGCCCGCATTCTTCGAGGCGTTGCGATTGTCAACGAAGCCGTTCAGCGACTGAAGGAGCTTCCCCCGACGGTTGAAATAGGCGTCGAGGAAGATCTCCGCATAGAGCACCGCCAGATGCTGGAAGTACCGCAACGTGATCGGCTCTGGTCGACGCGCGTTCATCGCTTCCAGATGCTCGCGGGTATTGTCGTCGTACCGTGCCAGGTCGGCGGGGGCGATCTTGACTTTGTCGCCACGTGCGATGAGACGGTGGTAGACGTAGCTGCGCCCGCTGGCGTCAAAGCCCTCGCCCGCTTCCTGCATGTCCGCCAGCAGGTCGCGGTTGCTCTCGTACCCGAACAGTCCGTTCAGCCAGGCTAGCAGCACCAGCCGCTGCTCCAGCTTCACGTACTCCGGTTTGCCGTTTCTCGCTCGGGCCATCGGCTACGCCTCCACCGTCGAGAACATCCGGGCCTTGAACACCGGCTCCAGCGCCTTGGCGTTGGGGATGAACGAATCGCCGTTGACGAAGACATCATCGACATCTTCGACGAGCTTCTGCTCGGCGACGAACTTCTTGTCCCGCTCCAGGTCCTTCTTCTCCCAGCCCTCCGTCTCACGCCAGATCACCGCGATGCGTCGATGGTCGATGCGGCCGTGATACACGAGGTATCGCCGCCCGTCATCGTCGTACACCTTGCGTGTGCTGACGTGCAAGCCGAGCAGGTAGTTGAATGTCTCAGGGAGATCGACCACCTTCTCGACGGTGTCGTCGCCCTTGGCCACGGCAAGCTTGTAGCCAAACGGCTTGGCGAGCTTCTCGACGTTCAGGAGCGTTTCGCTCTTTCGTGTCTCCCAACGGATCATGTATTGCAGGAGGTAGTCATCGAAGCTCAAGGCTCCCTGCCCAGAGGACGCATCAACCTGTATGTTTCCCAACGCATCCTCGTATGTCTCCAATCGCAAATACTTCACGATTCGCGGGCTTCGTTCGGCTTCTTCATCTGAAGGCAACCGCTTCGGGTTGCCATCCTTCCACTCCGGCGCAAACGTCACCTTCTTGATGCGCGGCAAGAGGACCGAGTCGAAGTACTGGCCCATTTCCGCCAAAACGAACTTGCGACTGCCGCCGTCTTCTCGGTTCAGGTTGATGACAGAATGGCCGGTTGTGCCCGAACCCGCAAAGAAATCCACGCAGTACGCATTGTCTTCCACGCCTGCGGCGAACAGAGCATCGCCGACGGTATGGATCGATTTGGGGTATGAGAATGGGTTGTGTTCGCCAATGATGTCGCCGAGCAGGTTGGCACCGAATGTCCCTGCGTTGTACCTCGTGTCAACCCAATTGCTGAACAACGCCGCCGTACGATTCTCTGCTTCGATCAACTGGTAGATGGTGAAGTTGTCGCTGCACTCAAGTCGCTC
>CAYLRE010000341.1:0-4886 GCA_964385715.1 uncultured Planctomycetaceae bacterium | reverse complement strand
ACGACAATTACAATCACCGGTTTGCCAACGCACACCAGAGAGTTTGTGGAAACCCCGTTGCCGGGGCGGTTCGCAATATACTGAAGGAGAATCTGCTTTGATGCAAGAAATTCTCGGGCGGCTGTCCGCCGGCGAAGACCTCGCCATGGACGAGATGGCCCAAACGATCGAATCGATCATGCAGGGCCAGTGTGACGACGGCGAAATCGGCCTACTGCTCACGGCTTTGCGAGCGAAGGGGGAAACGGCCGCCGAGGTCGCCGGAGCCGCTACCGCGATGCGCAAGGTCATGGTGCCGGTAAAGAGTGACAGTCACGACCTGCTCGACACTTGTGGTACCGGCGGTGACGCTTCAGGAACCTTCAACATCAGCACCGCCGCGGCGATCGTCACGGCGGCAGCCGGCATCAAGGTTGCCAAGCACGGCAACCGCAGTATCACCAGTAAAACCGGTTCGGCCGATGTCCTGGAAGCACTCGGTGTAAATGTCGATGCCGAAGTGCCGGTGATCGAAAAATGCCTGGAGGAAGTTGGCATCGGATTTTGCTTTGCCCCGCGAATGCATCCGGCCATGAAGCACGTTGCACCGGTTCGTCGGCAGCTCGGCTTTCCCACGATCTTCAATTTACTTGGACCACTCTGCAATCCGGCCGGTGCTCCCTATCAGCTCTTGGGCGTCGGACGACCGGAAGTACGTTCGATGTTGGCCGAAGCTCTGGCACTGTTGGGAACAGAACGATCGGTCATCGTGTGCGGTGCCGATGGCTTGGACGAAGTCACGCTGACCGGCCCGACGAATGTCATCGAGGTCGGCACGTCGGTGGTTGGCGGAAGCCCAATAGGAACAAGTGGCAACGGCGAAAGAGAAGGAACCAAAAAGGAATACGAATGGACGCCGTCCGACTTTGGCTTGTCGGTGACCGACCTTACCGACATCCAGGTTGAAGATGCCGCAGAGAGCGCCGCCATGATTCGCACGGCACTTTCCGGTGAGCCTGGCACCGCTCGCGATATCGTGGTGGCCAACGCGGCGGCCGGAATATGGACTGCTGGCAAGACCGACAGCCTGACCGCTGCTACCGTTCAGGCGGCCGAAGCAATCGACAGCGGGGCGGCAAACGACACGCTTGCCCGTTGGGCCGAGCTAAGCCGGGTCGAATTGAGCTAGGGATGAGCCAAACGACACTTCGACTAATCCTGCTCGTCTCGGCTGCTCACGCTTTGGTACATATCTTGGAGCTGGCGTTACCAGGCGTCGAGCAGCAAATCGCCACCGACTACGGCTTTGACAAGGACACCTCTAGTTGGCTCGCCTTCGCCTGGCGGTTCCCCTGGGGCGTGTTCGCGATCGCGGCCGGCTGGCTGACCGATCGCTTTGGTGCCGAGCGAACCCTGGCCCTGTACCTGATCGGCTGCGCGGTCCTGTGTGGTGTCGTCGGCTGCTATGTCCAACTTCCCGTCTTATTCGTCACGATGGCATTGATGGGGACCCTGGCCAGCATCTATCACCCCGCTGGCCTGGCTCTCATCTCCCACGAGGTGGCACCCCATGATCGAGCCCGTGCCCTGGGTATCCATGGTGTGTTTGGCTCGATCGGCATCGGCGGAGCGCCTCTACTGGCAGCTATCGTTCTAGGCGCCGGTTTTTCCTGGCGAACCTACTACTGGCTGCTCGGCCTGCTCTGTTGCATCGTTGGCCTGGCCTTCTGCGCCCGCGTGCGACGATCGCCCGATCACGACGCCGACGTGCAACCGCACCCCGAACATCCCGACGACGCCACGGCCCAGTGGGGTTCGTTCGCGATTATTTGCTTCTACTCGTTTATCGCCGGATTCGCCTACGCCGCGATGATGAGCTTCCTTCCTCGCTACCTTGGCGAATCGGGACTTCACCTGAGCTTCAGCCCGCAGAAGTCGACCTCTGCCTTCCTGGCCGGCGGCGTCTTGCTCGTTGGCTGCGTGGGACAATACTCGGCTGGGCGGTTCGCTCGCCCAGCAACCATGGAGCGGCAGCTAGCCGTTATCTCGCTCATCGCGGCTGCCCCGCTATCATGGATGGCCATCGCCACCGGCAGCGGACGCGTGGTCGCGGCGGCCCTTTACGCTCTGGTGATGTTCATGCTGCAGCCGATCTACAACACGCTGGTGGCCAAGTACACGCCAGCGGGCCGTCGTAGCCTCTGCTACGGGCTAACGTTTGCGATTGGCCTCGGTATGGGCAGCTGTGGGGCTGTATTCATGGGGTATAGCTCCAGCGATCTCATGGCCTACGGCACGCTCTCGGCCCTGGCTGTGCTGCAAAGCGGTATAGGCTGGGTCCTCTGGATACGACATCGGCCGTAACCCCTTACCACGCATGACCTTTGCACTGCCGCGGCGGTCTGCTAGAATGTTTGGTTCGACTGAAACCAAACACCCATTAGTTATAGCCCTAGGAGACAAGACCGATGGCAAAGCCCGGCCGAGCACTGAAGAAAGCCAATCACGGCAAGCGACCTGCTAGCAGCAAAGCTCGTAAGCAAAAGCGACGCAAGGTGAAGACTTAAGTCCTGACAAAAATTGCCCTCCTGGTTTAGCCGAAGCCCGGTTTTGGCCGACGATAAAGGAATCGCCGCCCTGGTTCGATACCTGGCGGCTGACACCGGACGGACAGGCAACCAGAGAAGCAGGTAATAGGGAACCCTCGCGTGCCTAGAAAAGAACCGATCGTACCCTTCGATGCGTACGACCTCTCCAACGTTCTTGCCGACGTAGAGACGATTCGTTCCTACAATCCTCAGCGCTACGAAATGGAGCAGCTGACGGCCATCGTCTACGAGGACACCGATAATCACTGCTGTGTCGGCTACAAAGATACCTCGATGGAGGACTTTTGGGTTCGTGGTCACATGCCAGGCATGCCGTTGATGCCGGGCGTCATCATGTGCGAAGCGGCCGCCCAATTGGCCAGCTTCTATTCCCAGAAACACGATCTACTGGGAGCCGAAATGGTCGGCTTTGGTGGACTCGAGGGTGTCCGGTTTCGTGGCACCGTCCGCCCCGGAGACCAGCTCGTGCTCCAACTCTGCCTCGTCAAGGCCCGCCGCGGCGCTCTGATCATCTGTGACTTCCAAGGTTACGTCGGTGAGAATCGCGTCGTAGAAGGCCAGATTCGAGGCATTCCGCTTCCGGCTGCTGCCCTGCGTGAAGAGTCGGCCTGATCGCTTCAGCGACGAGCGCGTTCGTGCGGGGTTAACAGACGTCAACGTCTAATTTGAACCCCCTGGTCTCGCGGCCCCATGCTCTTTCCGCTCTACGACGACAACCCGACGCGACGATGGCCTATCGTCACCGTGCTGTTGATCCTCGTGAATGCGGGAATCCAGTTCGCCGTTACACAGATTCCGCAGGCAGAACAGCCGACATTCTACGCCGAATGGGGATTCGTCCCAGCGCGGATCAAGCAGCTTTCCGATCCTAATTTGGTCGTTACTGTCGATGTCGATCCGCGAGATCCGGAGGCCTTGCCACCCGGTGCGGCTCGTGAAACGCTCGACCTACCGGCCGATCAAGAACGGATCATAGCCACCGCTTTTACCACCATGTTCCTGCACGGTGGTTGGCTCCACCTGCTGCTCAACATGTGGATGCTTTGGATCTTCGGGAACAACATTGAAGATCGGCTAGGGCATTTCATTTTCATTCTGTTCTATGTGGTATCGGGGCTGCTGGCGACCGCCTGCCACTGGTACCTGTACCCAGACAGCGCTGTCCCGGTTGTGGGAGCCAGCGGTGCCATCGCTGGGATACTTGGCGCCTACGCAATCACTTTCCCGAAAGCACGCGTCAAAACAATTGTCTTCCTGGGGTTCATTTTCTTCCCCCTCGACGTACCTGCCTTGGTCATGCTAGGCATCTGGTTCGTCATCGAGTTTATTCAGCTACACCAAGATCTGGTGGTCCCCAAGGCGGCGGGCATTGCCTTTGCCGCGCATGTTGGCGGATTCATTGCCGGACTTCTAATCATGCCGCTAATGGCAATGGGAGCCCCCGACCCTGGCACGCATTGGGAAGACGAGATGGACGAAGCATTTGGCGAGAATATCAAGTAAATCGGTCGCCGCATTTCGACCGCAATATCCCCCCTTTGAACTTTCGATAAACAGCACCAAGAGTCTAAAGCAATGGGCCGGCGCGCGTTAGGAAAAATCAAACCCGATCTCGATCTATCGAGCCACTTCGTCGAATCAATCGATGACCTGTCTACTCCGATCAACGGCGAGGCACTGTTTGGCCGCGAGGCACCTCTGGAGGTCGAAATCGGCTCTGGCAAGGGAATGTTTCTCACCGACGCGGCCGGACAGACACCCGACCACAACTTCCTCGGCATCGAGGTTTCCAAGAAGTATTCCCGCTACGCCGCCGCGCAGCTCAAGAAACACGATCTCCCCAACGCACGCATGATCCATGGCGACGGGCTGCGACTGTTCCGAGAATTCATTCCAGACGACTCGCTCACGGCCGTACACGTCTATTTCCCGGACCCGTGGTGGAAGCGAAGCCACCGCAAACGCCGCGTCATGAACGAAGCGTTTGTGCGGGACATTCAGCGAGTACTAATCCCCGGTTGCAAGCTTCACTTCTGGACCGACGTCAAGGAGTACTTCGACGTCACGCTGAAACTGCTCGCTGCCGTGACAACACTCGAGGGGCCACACGACGTCGTACTCGAAGAACTGGGGGACCAATCTCCTTGGCGAACCCATTACGATCGCCGCATGAAACTCAACGACCATCCGGTCTATCGAGCAGAGTACGTCTGCCCGTAGCAAAGCACGGGCAACCTAGCCGATCGCTTCCGCACTCTCGTAGGTGCGGGCTGAATTGCCCTGGCGATCGTTGGCCAG
>CAYLRE010000340.1:0-4888 GCA_964385715.1 uncultured Planctomycetaceae bacterium | reverse complement strand
AATCCAGCCAATTCCAGTATTTCGCCTACTGCGAACAGAAAGCAGAATCCATGATTCGACACACCCTTTGCCTGTGCGTTGCCGTTCTCACGTTTGCCGTACTGCCGCTGTCTACGTCCGCCTTAATCATCGATTCCTTCGATGACACGCAGTCAGAAAGCGCTTCCTCTGGAACTCCTTCCGACTCTGGCGATGTGTTTGGCGGCATGCTTGGCGGCGCGCGACGCGTCCGCGTCGATTGGACGAGCGGTCCGAATACTGTCGACGCCGACGTAAATGCCGGCGGATCAAGCCTGCTTAACGTCAGTTCCGGAGCGGACACACTCGGCAAAGTGACCGTTGACTATGGGTTGATCCTCAGCATGAATGAGGACCTAACTGCAGGTGGATCTCTAAATGCAATTTCGATGCAGATTCCGTTTGACGATCTGCCGGTCGATATCACGATCACGGTCGAAGACAACGCGGGACTTCGCTCCGAACTCACTCACAATCCAGGCGGTGGAGTCTTCGCGCCAGTCAGCCTGCCGTTCCTGTTTGACAACTTCAGCCCAATCAATCCTCCTGGCGCTGACTTCACGAGTATCGTTCGATTGACGATCGAAATCGAACCTCTGTTCCCCGCCACCGACTTGCAGATCGACTTCATTGAAACGACGTTTGTTCCGCCGGTACCGGAACCGTCGACTTACGCGCTAGCCGCACTGGGGCTGGTGGCACTGGGCCTCGCCGGCCGGCGACGTCGCTCTTAACCGAAGCCGCCGGGCTGATTTTCTTGAGAACACCGACAAATTCAATTCTGGAAATTAAATCATGTGAAGGACTCTGTTCGTTGCGACTCTCCTACTCTTAGGCATGCTGACAAATTCGGCATTCGCCACCATTATCGAGGCCAACTACGTAGGCACCTACGGCGATACCATCTCGTTTACCGCCGACCTAAGACCATTTGGTGTCTCTGCGAATGACGGAAACCCGGACACACTTACCGACATGCACTCCGGCCAAGGGTACCTACAGTCTGGAAGTGTTGCGGGGGCGACGGCCACGGATCCCTCGAACGCGATCTTCTCGCTCGCATTTGTTGATCCGGATTACACGGTCGCCTTCCCGGGGCCTGGCGTCTATACGATCGATCTGTTTGAGATCATCCAAGGCACCCACTTTCAGACAAACGACGATGTTTTCACGCCCGTAGTCACCGATACACGAACCATCACACTTGCCGCCGCTCCGGTACCGGAACCCTCGACTTGGGCAATGGCCGTTATCGGTCTAATGGGAATCGGTATTGTGAGGCGCCGACGTCACGCGAGTCGGTAGACCATGCGACGCATCCTCAACGTTCCTAACAACGCTCAACACAACATTTCGCAAACCCATCAGCAACCGATCACACCATGATTAGCTCCACGCGACCGTTTCCGACTCTAAGCATCCTCGCCGCCTCGATCATTCTCGGCATTGGCCTTCAGGCAGGTACCGCCTCGGCCGCCTTCTTGACCGTGTCGGCGACGATTCCCGATGGGAGTGCTTCGGGTGGTCTTTTTTTTCCCGCGCAATTCGATCCCGCGCTCGGAACACTTACGGACATCACGTTTCGACTCTCAGGCGACCGCAGTACACAAACGCGGCACATCAATGACGGAACCGGACCAGAGGCCGGCCAAGTATTTCAATACGCAAATTTTCGAGTGACTATTCTAAGTGGCTTCGTGATGCAAACGTCTGGCGTCATTGGTGACGAGTCGTTCCTCGTACCGTTTCCAGGTGAACATCTCACCAACATGAACAATTCGTTTTCGGAGTCATTTGCCCCTCCGATATCTTCTCCGGAGCTTGTTCCCTATCAGGGGACAGGAACTATCAGTTTGGGGTGGCAACGGCCCTTGGAAGGTGCGGACGATTCAAATCCGCTTACCATCGATGTACTTCACAGTTCGGAGTACTCCAACATACGCCTCGATGTCATCTACGAGTACACGGCCGTGGTTCCGGAACCGTCTACGTGGGCTTTGGCGGTACTCGGCCTGGTAGGACTAGCGATGCTGGCCGCGCGAAGGCACCGGAATTGACTCCGCGGCGGTATTACCTACGACAGCAGCAACAACTCTTTTTGGTTTAGCAACCGAGCGACCAACGAAGTCATGAACTACGCTTTCGACGGCACCTTCATTAGCTCGTTTACCTCGCCCGTGCCAATCGCCTGGGGACTCGCCTACGAGGAATCGACCAATAGCCTGTGGGCGCTCGGCACCTACGGCGCGCCCGACTGGAATATCGTCAACCTTTCCAAAGGTGGCGGCCTGCTCAGCAACACCGTCATTCCAGGCCTGACGGGCAACATCCTCGGCGGCGAAATGCAGATCACCGGGTCGCTTGTCCCTGAGCCGTCGACCTGGGCCATGGCCGCCGTCGGCCTCGTTGGACTGGGACTCTTCGCGCGACGACGAAGAAGCTAGCCAAGACAACACCCGCCCGACGACCTGCCCACGCAACGACTGCGACGAATGCGGCAGTGATTTCATTTACTCGACGTCGCAGATGGATGCGATCTGTCCGGAATGCGCTCATTATCATCTCTACGGCTATCCTAACTGCCAGCACGATTTCGCGGACGGTCGCTGTCATCTATGCTACTGGGACGGTTCCGTTTCGGATGTCATCCGATCACTGAAGGGTGACTTCTAGCAAGATCGTTCGAGCATGCTTACAACGTGCTCGACAATCCTCCACCCCGATACGACGATGTCCTGGCACACCCTTGGAATCATTATCAAGACAGCGATGGCCGGAGGAGTCCTCTACGCTGGAGGCTTCGTCCTAGCTCTCTGCTCTCCTGAGAATAGCGTTGGGCCATTCTTGATCATGGGCGGCGCGATACTCGCTGTTTCCGGCGCGATCATCTGCTCGATTATTGCACTGGTCGTCCTAACCGGACTCGTGCCAATTCGCTGCCCGATTTGCAATAGCCGCTCCAAGCTGGTCGGCCGAGGCAGCTACACATTCCTGCATTGTCCCAAGTGCGGCAACGTGCACGCCAAAGGCTTCTTCCGCAGCCGCTACGTGATTGACGACGGCGACTGACAGCCGCTTCGGATCGCCAGGCCCGGCAACGCTCGTACCTGAACTCACAACGTGTCCTACTCTTTCTAACCCGAAACGTAAGTGAGAGCAACTGAGCACGGCTGCTGTGAATAGCAGGCGAGCGCAGGGCGGTAGGTGCTCCTGTCGATCACTCGGTGATTCATTTTCAGACAGGATGACAGGATAAGACGGGATTCATCCTGTTCAACTTGTTATCCTGTCAGTTGACAAACAACCATTCTCACGAATCCATTTCCTATGGGGTAGACAATGTGTCGAATCATGGTAACGGCGACATTCCTTCTTGCCTTGTGCAGCTGCCAACAAACCACGCAAGACGTTCGGACGGAGATTGTGGCAAACAAAGCCATCTCCGATGAAGAGGCCATCGAGACTCTAGCGAAGTGCATATTTGAAGGCCTCAAGCACCACACGACAAACGTGGATACTCGCGGAAACGTGACGCTCGACGTCGTTGTTCAGCTCTACGACACGCCGAGCGTAACCACGCTGCCCGGCAGCGGAAGTGCTGCCAAGGCCGACTCTTGGAAAATACTCACCACCATCGTGTTCGATGCACACACCATGATTGAGTACGGCAGACAACGAAAGATGAACCAGCTGAACATTTTGCTACGTCGTTCTGCCTTCGACGACCAGGGCAAAAAGGTGGACATTGACATCTTCAAGTTCGCCGTCCCGGCGGATCGCTTTGACGCGTTCTCGAACACCGGCACGGCGTCCGACATAGTCAGCGGCGGCGCGAAACAATTGATTGAAGACACGTGCATCGTCGAATTCGATCACTTGGACAAGCTACAGTATTCCGGTGCTCGATAGGGGCGGCATCGAGAATCATCCCGTCCTATCCTGTTCATCCTGTCTGAAAAGGAACAAGGTTCGCCGCCGACAGTCGCGTCACCGCTATCCCAGCGGCACGCTCTCAATGGCCACCATCATCTCATCAAACGAACGAGCGAAGTTGTCCTCGCGGAGATAACGGGCGTCGAAGTCGACCATGAAGTAGCCGTCGCGAAAATGAAAGTCGTAGGGAAACGCCCGTAGTGCCTGATGCACCGGAGCCGGAACGCTGCCCAGTGCCATTTCCTCTTCAAATTCAAACTCGCCGCCGATGTCCAAAATCTTCTCAATCTCAAATTGCTGGAACTTCGAAGAGAATAGCTGACCAATCATGAAGTAGCCGAAATTCATGCCCTCACCGGTGGTCAAGTAGCGGCCGGCAAAAAACCTCCCGACCTCCTTGTCGACGCCATGCACCAGTTCAAGATCCAGGAATATGTCGCCAAATCCATCAAAATCACGCAGCAACTTCTTCACGCCCTTGGCCCATTGTTTGTCAGGCAGTGGCACAAATTCATGACGGCCCACGGCATCGAGAAACGCCTGCTTGGCAAGCCCGAACGGCCGTAACTTGACGAAGTACAAGTAGCCGAGTGAGGTGAAGGCCCCTAGCGTGCAACTCGTGACGCCAAGAACCATGTGTCCATGCTTACAAAGCACTAATCCACCAACGATCAAGGCCAACACAACGGCGATCGTGGCGGTTTCGCGTAGGTACATAGGAGCGGCTAGGCCTAAGCGTCAATGTACTGCCAGATATAGCTCAGAGCATGAAAGAACTTGATGCCAACTAGCACCAAGAACGACAGTCCGCCAATCACGTACAGAATCGCGCATGCGATCCTCGCGTTGCGTCGTTTCCAGGCGTATGCCCAATAGTGAACTAGACTCTGATCAAGTTGATAACACCACTGAGCTCGAGTGAAATCCTTGATCTCGT
>CAYLRE010000339.1:0-4902 GCA_964385715.1 uncultured Planctomycetaceae bacterium | reverse complement strand
AAAGAAGTGTTGTCAATGCTGGAAGTTCTCCTCGCTTTCCGACCCAATGGAAGTCTACGTCGTTTGTCTGGGATCGGAGTGGTTTTTCAACGGTTCCGGTTCGGGATCTTATGGTGAACTGTCCGAGTACGCTCGGTCGTAGCGGTTGTAACGTCTATACCGTCAGCGATTGTCCGTTGTTCGATGCGTTCAGATTGAGGAGGAATGGCGCCGCGCCATGAGCCCACTCCTCGGCCGACGGGTAGGCAGCGGCATGTGAGCCAAAGCAGCTCTGCAGCATGTCGGTATCGATGATGCCCGGATTCACCGGAACTGCTGCCATGCCGGAGGGAAGTTCTTCAGCTAGCGCTTGAGTCAATCCTTCGACCGCCCACTTCGTGGCGCAGTAGGGGGCGACTTCCGGAGCCACGCTTCGCCCCCAACCGCTGCTTAGATTCACGATTATCCCCTGCCGCTGTGCGATCATGGCGGGAGCAAAGTGGCGAATCACGTTTATCACGCCGTTGATGTTCACGTCGACAACGCGATCGGTCTCGTCGGCCGCGAGGTCCCACAGCGGCGCGTTGCGGTTGATCAAGCCGGCGTTGTTGATGAGCAAGTCGGGAACATGTCCCGCCGCGATGAGTTCTTCTGCCCAGGAGCGAACCTGATTGTCGTCGCTGACATCCACGGCGCGAAATCGATGCGGAGGTCCAAGGCTCAAAGTGAGTTCCTGGATCGCCGAATCGCTTCGCGCGCAACCAGCTACAACGTGGCCGTCCTGCGCGAACTTTCCGGTGAGGGCTCGGCCAAGCCCGCGGCTCACTCCCGTGATAACGATGCATCGTTGATTGCCGGAACTCATTGAAGGCGGCTCCTGGTGGAATGGGTCTCGTCGAGGTTGGCGAAAGGCGGCAAGTCGACCGTCGTCAATCGGATGCAGTTGCCGTCAGAGTGACAACATATTCATTGAAGCCTCCGACGACCAGTTGGAAAAATATCGCTGCGCGTCACCGTTGCAAGTAATGCTACTGCCATTGTTTAGACCGACGCATTCCCCTGTGTTTATGCGTGTTTTTCCGCGCGGTACGTGATTCGCTCCTGAAGGGTCTTGGGATGGGAGTTCCACTACACGGGAGGCGAGGAGTTTGTCATGGGAGGTTTATCGAAGAAATGGTTAACGGTTGCTGTAATTCTCTTGTTTGCATTTTTCGAGGTCGATATCGCTGACGCCAAAGGGGGCAAAGGGCGTGGTGGCGGTGGCGGAGGAGGAGGGCGAGGTCGCGCCAGTGCCGGTCGAAGCTCTGGTGGCCATCGTTCATCGCGACCGAGCGCATCGCGCAGCCGGTCCCGTTCCGCTCCGAGGGCGACGCGAAGTCGTTCCACGGCAAGGCCGTCACGTAGTCGTCCGAGTTCACCTTCGCGTAGTCGTTCGGTTGCCAAGCCACAACCGCGTCGTTCGATCGCGAAGCCGTCTCGCAGCCGACCGAGTACGGGCCGTTCGGTTCAGCGTACGATTCGCCCACCACGGGCCAATCAACCACGAAGGGTCGTGGCGTCACCACGTCCACGTCCGCAATCGAAGCCGACCGTCAAGCCTCGTCCGACGCGTCCCCCGGTCGCCGTACGTGTGGGACCGCGCACGAATGTGCGAACCAATCGTCCGCAGACCACAGCAGGGCGACGCACGATCAATCGTTCTAGAGCAACTTCTAGGCAATTGCCTGTTGTAAGGCCGCCTGCGCCACGCAGTGTGGGCCGCCGTGATCGGCAACCGACTAGGAACCCAGTGGCGGCGTCTCGTTCGACTCCGCGACGTACGCTCCAGGATGTGGTGCGAGATCGTCAGCGTCCCTCGCGACAGCCACAGCGTGGTCAGGTGGCACGTGATCGAGACCGCCGTCAGGGGCAAGCTCGCGATGGTGGTCGCCGCGTCGTAGACCGTGGTCGTGTGCAGGATAGAACTCGTGCGCAGGATAGAAACCGGCGACCTGACCAAGGCCGCCAAATTGTGAGACGGCAAGACCCTAATCGTCATGTCGTGCACCGAAGAAGTGATGATCGCGGAGGTCAACGATGGCAGCGGCCCGATCGCGATCGTGGTCCTCGCCGGCAAGGTGACGCCACCGCCCGCCATCGCCAGCGACAACGTGAGCATAGCCATCGAGAAGTGACACGCCGTCATCAAGGCGGTGAGTTTGATCGTCTGGCTCGCTCACGTGTTGGCCGCCGAGTCGATCTCGACAGGCAGTTTTCGCACCGTGGCCAGGGTGACATCGCCCGACGAATGGATCGTGATGGTAGACGCGGAGAAGGGCGACGCGGGGGTGGACGTCGCGGTGAAGGACGAGACCGTGACGGACGACCTGGAGGACGCGGTGACCGTTGGGATCGCGATGGCAGGCATCGCGACCACAGGCATGGAGCCGATCGACGCAGACACTGGCATCGCCGACATCATCACGGACCGATTGGTCGGCACTACCTACGGCGTCATTTCGCCTGGCCCTACTTCGGTGGCTGGTGGTTCCCGCGTTATAGCTGGTACCCACGCTGGAACAGTTGGGTCGGATGGAGTTGGTGGAACAATTGTCCCGTCGACTACGATCCGCGTCCAGTGGTAGTGCGTCCCTTGGAAGTGGAGGCTGGGCCACAGTGGGTCGAGAATGATCTGCAGCAACAGCAGCAGCAACAACAGCCGCAGTGGCAGCTGCTTTACGATGTTCCTTCCGGAACTTGGGTAGATGTTCCGTTCCCCGAGCTTGCAGACAATGCCGTCGACTTGCAACTGCTGGCGGTACGGTTCGTCGATCCAGGACATCCTGAGCGAAACCTTGGCCCGCGTTATCGCGTTTGGCTTCGCAATAACGGCAAGCAAGCGATTGCCACGGCGTTCAATGTCTTGGCGTTGGCGAGTAACTCCGACGTAGCCAGCGGTAGTAATCCGCAGGCGACCGTGCGCATCAACTCGATGCAGCCGCGTACGATCGAAGCGGTTGACATTCGCTTGCCAATGTCCGTGGCGTCGATGTCACGAGACGGTCAGGGACGTGCGATTCCGTTTACGCAATTGCATGTCGTTGTGGACAGCCATCGCGAGTTGACGGGAGATGCGATCCCGCTCAACAACGGTGTCATCGTTCCGCGAGACCAGATTCTGTCGGTCGATCCGGCGATCTTTTCGGCAGACAGTACGGAAGCCGCTGTTGGTAGCTTGATCAATCTGGCCGGCGAGGGTTTTGGGCCTGAGCCAGGGCAGGTGGTTGTTTCGATTGGCGATTTGCAGCTCGATGCCCAGATCGAAGGCTGGTATGACCTGGGTATTCGACTGGCGTTGCCTGACCTCCAGTTGGCCGATGTGCAGGATGCGAAGATCTTGGTGATTCGCGGCGATTCGATCGCATCGAATCCGATCGCGTTCACGCTGTTGCCGAAGGAGACGGACAATCTTCCAGCAGCCGCCGGAGAAGAAACGGCTCGAACCGAACGTGTCGAGGTACGAGCCGAGCGCGTAGAATTCTGACGAGTTACAGGCGATGACAGCCCTCGTCGCGCCCGTGGCGCCGTGGTTCTTCCACTATTGGGAGACCGCCGCCGCGGGCGTCTTTTTGTTTTGCAACAACAGTGAATCGACATCGTTGGCCACGATCACGCCGTAGTTCATCGCGCCGAGCCAGCCGGACATGATGATGCCGACACTGCCGGCGTGGTAGAGGCCTTGAATCTGGTCGGGCAAGCCACGACTGACCGCCAGGCCTTCGAACTTCGTTCCGAAGCTCGAGCCCTGCAGATGTTGCGTGTAGTGCTGGAAAGTCTTGGGCGTAGCGGCCTCGGCGTGGTCGAGCTTGTTGCGAATGCCGGGCACGTACTTTTCCAGCGAATCGATCGTCGTCTCTACGAGGTCCGCCTTGCTCGCTTCGTACTCATCCGCCGGCAAATCGGCCCAATCGGAGTGATTGGCATTCGTGCTGGAGACGATCAGGCAGCGCGGGCGACCTTGGGGCCGCGTCCTTGGATAGTAGAACGAGAATGTGCGGCTGGTGATGTCGCGGCTGAGCAAGGCTTCCGTGCGAAACAGAGGGGCCGTAGAGCAGAACAGCAGGTCGCCGGTGCTCTCATCGACAAACTCGTCCGGCTTCAGGGCCATGTAGACTTGCGTGCTGGAGTTGTTGAGGCGAACTTCTCGCCCCTCTTTGATGAATTGGGGGTCGAGATGCTCTTCGCCGACGAGTTTGAAGAGCGTCGTTAGTAGGTTGGCATTGGAGACGACCGCACGGCACTTGATGTTGCGGCCGTTGACGACGACTCCTCGAACTCGCCCCCCTTCGACATCAATCTTTTCGACGTTGGCCCGAATGCAGACGTCGACGCCATTGTTGAGCATCTCCGCGTGCATCAGCTCGACCAGTCGGTCGGTGCCGCCTTCAAACGTGAACACGCCCTTGGACATGAAGTTAGAGAAGACGATGCCATACGAAATGGCTGGATCCTCTAGCGTCGATCCGTTGGCGTAGGTGATCGGTTCCATCAGCAGCCGTACGACGTCTTCTCGGCCCGGGAAATACTTCTCAAACAACTGGCCGACCGTGGTGGTCTGATCGTCGTAGAAGTTCATATCGCGGGCGGCGTCGAAGAAGGCGTTGACCTGTTCGAGCTCCAATCCAAAGTCGCTGACCAACAGCCGCGTAAAGTCCTCGCGGTTGAAGGTCGTGGTGAGCGAGAACATCGGATTGTCGAAGCGGATGTTCTTGAGTTGGACGATCGAGTCGGCGATTTCTCGCGTCCAGTAGCGGCGGCAACTCTTAATCATGCCGGCAGGAAAGCCGTGCAGCGAAACGTCGAAGATGTGGCCGCCGGGGCGTTTGAACCAGGTTGCCATGCCGCCTAGCTTGTAGTGCTGTTCCAGTAGCAACACGCGATGTC
>CAYLRE010000338.1:0-4907 GCA_964385715.1 uncultured Planctomycetaceae bacterium | reverse complement strand
GGGAGCTACCCCCGTCTTCGTAGATATTACCGGCCCCCACGATCTCAACCTCAACATCGACGACCTGGAGACCAAAATCACACCTAATACCAAGGCCATCATTGTCGTTCACATGGCCGGCTTTCCTGCCGAAATGGAACGTCTCCTGGCAGTTGCTCAACGTTACAAACTGGCGGTTGTCGAGGATGCGTGCCATGCCATCGGCGCTAGCTACCTTGGCACCGGGCGGAGTACGCTACGTGGCCGCAAAGCGGGAACCTTGGGGCACATTGGTTGCTTCAGTTTCTTCGCCAACAAGAACATGGTTACCGGTGAAGGAGGAATGCTCGTTACCGATGACGACTCGCTAGCCGAACGCGTTCGCCTGGCCCGCTCGCACGGCATGACCAAATCGAGCTGGGACAAAGCTGAGGGACGCGCATTCGACTACGACGTGGCCTCCTTGGGATTCAATTATCGCTGCACGGAGATTACAGCGGCCCTAGGAATGGTTCAGTTGGAGAAACTGTGCGATTCGAACGCAAAGCGCAAGACCCTGGTTGCTCGATATCGACATCAACTCCGCAATGTCGAAGGGATATCTATCCCGTTTAGCGATCGATTGGATGACAGTGCTCACCACATTTTCCCCATCTTGCTCAACGACCGCGCGATCAGAAATGAGATTCGACGATTCCTGAGCGAGCTTGGAATTCAGACCAGCGTTCATTACCCGCCCGTCCACCGTTTCACGCATTATCGAGATCGTCTGCCGAAGCCGTGCAGACTTGAGATAACGGAGGACGTCTCTGCCCGGGAAGTGACGCTTCCGCTTCACCCGCTGCTAGCTGAGCGAGATATCGATGTCATCAGCGAAGCGGTCGCGGAGGCAATGGCAGCGGTGGACACGTCGAGGCAGCTTGCCGCTGAGCACAACGGAACCCACCGACGCGCAGGATACGATTCATGACAGCCCTCGATCAGCCCGCACCCGTTCATTGCATCTGCCTTTGCAGAAAGGTCGAATGATGGCGCATTTGCTAAAGCCGATACTGCGTCTGCTCCCGAAGCAGGTCAAGCGTCGCATCCGCACATATCCACCAGTGTACCGGATGCGAAACGTGGTCTGTGGATGGAAGTACGGAAACGCTTCGCATGACCAAATATACGACAAGTCCTATTTCCAGGGTGTCGAACAAAGCATACAAGAAAGCGTCGACGCCATCGCTGACTCGATCGTCTCCAGCTTCGCCCCAAAGACCGTAATCGATGTTGGTTGTGGTACAGGCGCGTTGCTCGACAGCCTAAGAACAGGCGGAGTTACGCCCTACGGAATCGAGTATGCCGACCAGGCATTGGCGTTTTGTCGACGCCGTCAACTCCCCGTCCGCCAGCTGGATTTAACCAACAAATCGCAGACCGACGAAATCACCGGTCACTTCGATGTGGCAATTAGCATGGAGGTCGGACAACAGCTACCAACCGACGTCGCCGACCAATATGTCGACCTCTTATGCCGACTCTCCGACGTTGTTGTATTTTCGTCCGACGTGCCCGGCGGATTCGATCGACGTCCGATCAATGAGCAGCGACGGGAATACTGGATCGACAAGTTCGTCGAACGCCATTTTGAATTCGACGCCGCGACGACAAAGAAGTGGCAGTCCGTGTGGAAAGAAAAGGGAACAACGCCGTTCTTTCACGAGAATCTGAGCGTCTTCCGATTTCAGTCCGAAACGGCCGCTCGGACAGACCACCACGATCCGTCACACCGGGCCAACGCCCCGCGCTCCCGAGATCGCGCATTCACCGATGGGAATTCCGTTCCAGCGAGAGACCCTTCGGAATCAGATCACGCGGCAGCAGACTGAGGATTTTGCCATGCATCAAACACGTAATCAAACGCCGGCACGCGAATCGCACGATGCTAACGCCGACCCGCCATCGTACAATCTTCCGCACGATCAGTCCTGGGAACCGTCTATCGATACGATTCACGGCGCCCTCGACATGACGACCGATATCGTGCTATTTGTCGACGCAACCGATGCTCGGATCGTACACGTCAACGAAAGAGCCTGCCTCGCCCTTGGCTATGACCGGACGGAGTTGCTGCAAATGTGCATTGGCGAGATTGCCGTTGACGCGAACGGCAGCACGCTTGCCTCACGCGAATGCGACCCGACCGAGCCAGGCGAACAGCTAGCTCACCAATCGACCTATCTACAACGAAAGGGTGGCACGCGATTTCCAGTTGAGTTGTCCGTTCGCCACAACCCGCGTGATTCCAGCCGCGAGGCCGTCATCGTCGCTCGCGACATCAGCATCCGACAGCGTCTGGAAGAGATCTCAGCGCAATCGCCGCGACACGATCCGCTGACCGGCCTGGCTGACCGGACCGTCCTGGAAGCGCGTATTGCCGCGATCGCGGACCGGCCTGCAACAGGTGAGAATAATATCGCGCTGCTGTTTATTGACCTCGACCGCTTTAAGACCATCAATGATCGCTTTGGACACCAGGCAGGTGATCACGTGTTACGGGTCGTTGCTGATCGGATCGTCGCCTGCACACGTCCGACGGATCTCATCGTTCGATACGGGGGGGACGAGTTCCTCGTGCTCATTGAAAACGTCGATGACATCGACCAGGTCACCGAGATAGCGCGCCGGCTGGCCCGTGATATTCCGCAAACCATCGCCTGGAACAACACGACACTCTCGATACGCGCTAGCGTAGGAATTGCTTCCACGACAATAGCGAATCTTTCCTCGTTCGACTCCCTGGTCCATCATGCGGATCTGGCCATGTATCGCGCGAAGGACGGCAACACTTCCACTCAATGGTTTTTCGATGACGCGGCTCCTGAGTCAGCGTCCGCCAGACCGCGTTGACCCAAGCCCCCAGCACACAATAGGTCTTCAAAACGCGGTGAACCTTCACGACACAGCGTGAAACCCACAGCCGTTGAATCGAGCATCAACAGCCGACAACGCACGCCATCTCGCAACTGCGGCACGGCGTCGCGCCGCATCGTCCCAGGACGACTCGGCTCGAATTAGCCTCGGCAACCAGTACGCCCGACCGTAGCATCCTCCTGCGGATAGAGGTTCGCAACGCCTAAATCTATTGTCGTTGCCCGCATTCCCAAGAAGTGTTAGCGTAAAGATCGTCCTTTCCGCGACGCCCATGTTTACGATGCCCCCGATTTGGGGCAGGATGCGCAACGAATGGTTCGATGGCTAACCGAGACCGCTTCGATCCTCGCCGCCTACGCTGTGGCGGGTCGTTTAGGGCAGATGCTTGCGGCGCCGCCCAACTATGCCACTTTTTTTTGGCCAGCGTCCGGAATCGCACTCGCCGCACTATTACTGCTAGGTCGCCGCGCAATTCTCGGCGTTTTCTTAGGTGCACTGCTCACCAATGCCTGGACACCGCTGGCTGAGGCCGAGACACTTTCAGCCGCCATAGCAGCGATTTTGGTACCGGCAAGCATCGCCACCGGAGCTACTTTTCAGGCGATCGTCGGGCTGCTGCTGATCCGACGCTATGTCGCCAGCTTCACACCACTCACCCAAGAACGCGATATCTTCGGGCTGTTATTGCTCGGCGGACCGATCGCCTGCCTCACCGGTTCCAGCTGGGGCGTTACAACCCTCTATATTTCGGGACTCCTGTCAACTGATTTCCTGTTGATGAATTGGGGCGCCTGGTGGTTAGGCGACACGATCGGTGTCGTGATTTTCACCCCGTTGATACTCATCTGCTTGGCCAAGCCGCGCCGCGTTTGGAGACCGCGCCACCTCTCAGTTGTACTGCCGGTTCTTGTATCGGTCTGCACTACCGTGATCGGCTATATCGTCACGAGTTTCTATCAGCAGTCGCAGACGCAGGCCTATTTTGAAAATCGCGCCGCCCGGGCCATGCAAGAGATGCACGAGCAAGTCACCGTTCATCTCGACGCCGTCCATTTCCTCAAGATTTTCTACGCTGGCAGCCAGCGGGTTGACCGCGGGGAATTCGCCGCTTTCGCGCAGGAACTTACGACCCGCCATGGCGGCGTTCAAGCACTGGAGTGGTTACCGCGCGTTCGCCACGAAGAACGCGAAGATTACGAGCTCCGCGCCCGCGCCGCTGCTTGGCCGGGATATTCGTTCAAGGAGCGCAATGCTGCTGGCGACCTGGTCACGGCCGCAAAGCGAGACGAATATTTCCCGGTCTATTACGTCGAACCTTATCTGACGAACGAAGCCGCGGTTGGCTTCGACGTCGCTTCAAACGCGGCTAGGCGAGCGGCTCTTGACTCCGCTGCAGAATCGGGTCAACAGGTGGCCACGGCTCCGGTCACTCTGGTACAGGAAACGGCTCATCAACCCGGCTTCTTGGTATTTGATCCGGTGTACACACGTCACGCCCCATTGGACACAAGCGAGCAGCGACGCCAGGCAATTCGCGGTTATGTACTCGGTGTATACCGTGTGCGAGACATCGTCGATGCTTCTTTTTACAAAGCTTCGCAGCGCGACTTTCATCTTCAAATCCGAGATAGTGATGCGGACCCTGGCAAACGTCTCATTTACGATGACCGACCGGAACCGTCTCCCCACAAACACTCGGAAGTCACTCCCGCCTCTCCAGCCGATAGCCGTTGGGCAACCACCATTGAGGTGGCAGGTCGAACCTGGCAGTGCACGTTCGCACCGACCCCTGCTTTCTTCGCCATGCAGCCGATCAGCTACCCGACAACGATCCTGCTCGCCGGCCTATCGTTCACCGCCGTGCTTGCTGTGTTTCTACTGGTTCTCGCCGGGAGAGTCGCGAGGGTCGAAGAACTTGTCGACCACCGAACGGCCGACCTCTCCAAAGCAAACGACGAGCTGGCCCAAGAGATCGTGCGCCGGCAGCAATTTGAGCATGCTCTCTCACAAAC
>CAYLRE010000337.1:0-4928 GCA_964385715.1 uncultured Planctomycetaceae bacterium | reverse complement strand
CGTCGACAATCGGTGGAGAGCTTGGCTGCGTACGATGCCTGGCTGCGGGGAATGGACTGCTTAAAGCGGGGCTCGCTTGAAGGCGACGAGGAATCGCGACCATTCTTCGAGCAAGCCCTTCAAATTGATCCCGGCTTTGCTCGCGCCTATTCCGGCCTTTCGCTCTCTCACTTCAATGAATGGACCTGTCAGGCGTGGCACCTGTGGGATGAGAACCAGCGAAACGCGTTCGACTATGCTGAACAGGCTGCGCGGCTTGATGATCGTGATGCCATAGTTCAAAGCGTTCTCGCCAGGGTTCATCGATTTCGGCACCAGCACGCTGAAGCTAACCAGTACTCCGAACGCGCGTTGACCTTGAATCCGAACGATGCGCACGTACTGATTCAGGTAGCGATCGTAAAACTCTTTGGTGGCGAGCCGGACGTTGGGCACGAGCTTGCCGCCAAAGCCATTGAGCTCAATCCGCTTTATGGCCACTGGTACCACGGTATCGCTGGTTGGAACTTGTTCATGATGGGCCGATACGATGAGGCGCATCGCTGCCTGGACAAGGCGGGCGAAACGATTACGAATTTCTCTGCCTATCGTGCGGCGTGTGCCGCGATTGCCGGTGATCATTCGCTCGCTCACCGAGAGTACGATCGTTTCTTGCGGGAATATCGCGACAAGATCGCGTTTGGTCGCGAACCGCAACCTGGGGAAGCACTTTCGTGGGCAGTGCAAGTTGAACCCTTTCGCCGCATTGAAGATTCTCGCCACATGCCCGACGCCCTGCGTGAGGCGGGCATCGCCGACATCGACGTCGAGCGTGCCCTCAATTCGCGTGCGAGCGAAATGGTACGCCCTGCGGAGATCCCGAGCTCGCCGGGAAATGCGTTCCGTCAGGAGGACGGCGTGTGGACGATCGCCTACGAGGGAAGCGGTGCTCATCTGGTCGAGCTAAAAGGGTTTCACGACCTTGCAAAACTGTTGTCGCAACCCGAAGAGCCGCTACATTGCCTCGAACTTTCGGGAGCCGACCCTAGCCACGACGCGCCGGCGAAGGTGCTCGACACGCAAGCTCGACGCGAATATCGCCGGCGAATCGAAGAGCTTCAGGAGGAGCTTGAACAGGCCGAGGCAGACAACGATCCGGCACGGTCGGAACCGGCCCGTGCGGAACTCGACGCGGTCATCGAAGAGCTCGCTAGGGCGACCGGCTTGGGCGGCCGTTCCCGAAAGCTGGGCGGAACAGGGGAACGAGCTCGATCGGCGGTAACGTGGCGGATTCGTAGCGCAATCAAGAAGATCAAAGCGGCTCACCCTCGCCTTGGGCAGCATCTCTCTAACTCTATAAGCACCGGCAACTTCTGCGTTTACCAGCCGGAATCTGAGACCGTCTGGCAGCTGTAAGGCAGCCTCGCCTCACAATGTGAGTTCACTCCTCACGCCTTTAAGGGTGTAAGACGCAAATCTTGCCCCTGAAAAAGACTCTTGGCCATTGGCCATTCTCGCGACCGGTCGCCGTTCGGGCCGCGACAAAGAAACAAGCAGGAGTGAATCATGCAATCCTTCGCAACGAAATATGGTGGCTGGGCGGTCGTAACGGGAGCCTCTTCCGGAATCGGACGTAGCTTCGCGAATCGCTTGGCAGCCGACGGAATGAACCTCGTGCTGGTCGCTCGCAACGAACTGGCGCTTCAGCAGGTGGCCGACGAACTCCGTTCCCAATATGCCGTTCAGACGCGGGTGCTGGCCCTCGACCTGAGCGAGCCGCTCGCTCGTGAAACGCTCGACCGGGAGACGCTTGATCTCGACGTCGGCCTGTTGATCAACAACGCGGCCGTCGAACAACGCGGTGCCTTCACGCGGAACAGCTTCGAGGAATTGCAAAACGCCATCGATCTGAACGTGACCGCGCCGACGGAGCTGGGGCATCGATTTGGGCGTCGCTTCGTGCAGCAGAAACGAGGCGGCATCATCTTTGTCTCCGGCAGCATCGCCTATCAGGCCGTTCCGTATCTGGCAAACTACGCCGCCACGAAGGCACATCAGGTCCTCTTGGCAGAGGCGTTGTTCTACGAACTACGACCACACGGAATCGACGTACTCGGTTTGTCTCCCGGACTCACGACGACACCGATGGTGGCGCGTCTGGAGCAAGCGATCATTTTCCGACGGATCGGCATGATTCAGCTCAACGCCGATCATGTCGCCAAGACAGCTCTCAGAAACCTGGGCCGTCGACCGTCCGTCGTGGTCGGCCTGCAATACAAGGTCTTCGCGTCGCTCACGAAACGTATCCTGTCGCGTGCTCGTGGTGCTTGGCTATTCGGAACCTTGATGCGAATAGCCTTCGCCGACAAGACGCTGCTCGATCCGAAGCCAAGTGATACCGGACTGGAGTGGAAGGTCACGACGCCGCGCGAGAAAGAACTCGTACACGGTACTCCGAACGACTGCGTTCTCGCTTGTCACCGCTAAGAGTTGCAACAAACCTGGCCAGCCGTTGGCCGCTATTTTCCCCGGGCCACTGCGCCCATCCATGAACCCTAAGATTTGAGGAGAACTGAAATGCCACTAGCAAACATCAAAGTGATTGAAGGCGTTTTCACCGACATCGAAAAGCAGCAGATCATTGAGAACGTTACCGAGGCGTTGATCGCTGTCGAAGGAGAACCACTGCGGGACAAAACCGTCGTTATCGTCCAGGAGACGAAGAGCGGCGACTGGGGAGTCGGCGGTCAAGCACTGACGACCAAGCAAGTCCAACAGTTCCGCCAGGCGAGCTGACGCAACCTGCCGCCCGAGAATCGCCACGATCGGGCGTTCACGCACGCCGTGGAATCCGACCGTGGCCTCCTCGCGGCACCTATTTCAACCAATCATTCACAGCCCACACGGGAGAACGATCATGTTACCCAAACGACTTCGCGAAAACCTGTTTGAAAAGGCATCGGTCAAGACAATGCGTTACGTCGACGCCGTTCCGATCCGATCGGCGACCGGGCTGGTCCGTCGCACCTACGACATGATCGCCGAAGACTTTTTCGTCAACGGTTCGCTCAGCAGCCACAGCCAAGTTCCCGAGCTATTCGCCGGCACCTGGCTGGGTGGACGAGAGATTGTCGTCGTTTCTGATCGGATCGACCGAACGACCAAAGAGGCGATGGGAGCCACCCTCTCCTACATCAATGACTGCCCCTATTGCGCCGACATGTTGGTCAGCCTCGTTCATGGCAGTGGCCAGCACAGCGCCGCGACTGGAATCTTCAAGGCCGATGAGAACGACATTTCCGATCCACAGCTGCGGGAGCGGCTGAGTTGGGTGCGGAAGGTCGCGACCGAAGGCCCGGAAGCGGCCAAGCACGCTCCGTTCACAGCCGAGCAATTGCCCGAAGCGATTGGAACCTTGTTCACACTGAACTACGTGAACCGCTTCAGCCACGTCGTGATGGATGGCTCTCCTGTCGGCAATTCGTTCAAGAATACGGCCTTGCGTCTGTTCGGGCACGAACTTCGTGAAACAACGGAGCGAGATATCCAGCCGGGTCGCTCCTTGGACCTGCTTCCGCCGGCTCCGGTTGCCAACGATCTGGCCTGGGCTCGCCCCAGTCCTCGTGTCGCCGATGCCTTGTCGCGATGGTCGGCGGCGGTCGATAGAGAGTCAGAGAAGGCGATCTCGCCTCAGGTACGCCAATTGGTGAAAGAAAGCCTCGGTGCATGGAACGGCGAGAAAGCGCCGATCAGTCGAGGCTGGGTTGAGAAGGAAATCGCTGGCCTCAGTGGCGATGACTACCACATCGCCAAACTCGTGCTCGTGGTGGCCAAGGCTTCGTACCAGTTTGACGATACTCTGGTGACGCCCATCCTTCGCGACGAGAACGACCAGAAGCGATTGATCCGGATTCTGTCGTTTGCGGCCATTTCGGCCTCCCGTCGCCTTGCCGAACACGCCGGCCATCACCTTGTGCCCTGTACAGGGGAAGCGATAAGCGAACCGGAACTGGTTCCCTGAACGGCCCATTTGACTCGTTCAAGTGCGCCGGCGATGGCGATCTCGGTGGGTTCCTGATTTGTCAACCTGCACATCCAGTTTGATTCGTATCGCTGCGAACCAAACTGGCAATGCACGCCCTAATCTCGTCCGACGGCACCGGCCAGGCCTCGATGGTTGCTGCCAAATCGGCATCGATTTCCACCTATACTTCTAGTGCGCCGCATTTAGCGCCGCCCGAAAGAGAAATCGCCGTATTCTGGGCGTTTAAGGCAATAGTTCGGTTACTATCCTCTGAGCTCTAAGTAGAAGTCGTCAGCGTAACCCGTTGGCGGCTTTTGTTTTGCGTTTTCCTTATCTTGCCATTCTTACTTACTGCGACCGAGCTGCACATGCAGTTTCCTTTGGGGGTAAGGTCAGACTCCTTTCGCGGTAGTGATGGTCTCGGTGCCGCCCCGTAGAGTGCGGGTACGTTGTTGGCATGCCTCGAAGTAGAACCGCAGGCAATGTGCAAGAGAGACGTCCCACTAAGAAGCTGACTGACGGGACGCTGGAGAGGACACGACGAGATTGCTACTCGCTTGCATAAAGAGTCCGGGCGAACGCCTCGAGATGCTCGAAATTGTCGCAGTAGGCTGCGTACTTCATCTCTTTGCGGAGTTCTTCATCAAGGGCTCGGCCTCCGACAGCAAAGGCAACGTCGAGACCGAATGTCTCATAAAGATCACTGTAGCCCTGAAGAAAGTGGTCCCTGCTATCGACATGGCTGACGCTCATCCAGAAGAGTCTAGGACGATGTTCCTTGATCGCCGCGGCTAGCGTTTCAAAGGGTAGGTTGTCTCCCAGTGACACGGCGTTCCAGCCTGCCTCGCGGAGAACCAACTCGGCCATGGTTGTTCCGAGATTATAGGGGTCTCCCGACGGTGCTCCGCCGATTGCGATCGGGGCA
>CAYLRE010000336.1:0-4941 GCA_964385715.1 uncultured Planctomycetaceae bacterium | reverse complement strand
TTGGTAAATCGTCCGCCCACGAGCCGCCTTCTCGGTATCGATTTTCCAGCCGAAGTAATCTTCAAATCTCGGCGGAGGCAGATCCGCCATCCATTTCTGAATTCGCTCTATCGACGCTAAGTCGACACTATCTCGCGTGGCGCCCGCTCCGAAAGAGGCGCTCAAGTTTCGCTCAAAAACGGAAGCGTTATTACCATCCCAATGCAGCTCCATGCCTTCGCGGATCCCTTGATTCCATAACGACGGGAAATCGGACGTGCCAATACGTTCATCCAGCGGGACACCATCACGATAGTATTCCGAAAACTGTATGTACTTATACGGGTTGAACGTATCGACTCGGCCGGCTCCCCAGCTGGGATGCTCCTCAGCGAAGATGGGACCAATCTGCAAACTTCTCAAGAGAAGCTGCCCCCGAAACTGCGGAATCACCACCTGCCGATAGAGCGTCTCTTCGCCCGGCAAGAAACGATGTCCATGCTGCCTCATCTCCTGCAATACCGCGTCAACAGAAAAACGCGGGTCAGAAACGCAATTGAACAGGAAGCCAAAAAACTCCTGCAGTCTCAGTTGGTTGGCCGGCATGCCCAGAATTTGTTTTCCGGGGCTTGTCGCTACGTCACGCACGACTCCGGTATGGCACGAACCGCAGTTCAGACCCGCGAGCCGAATTCCCTGATGACGAATCGAAAAACCGATCGGCAACTCCATGCCCGGCTCAACAATGAAGCCAAACGATCGCAAATCCCCCAAGTGCTGCGTTCCCGCGGGCAAGTGTTCGGGAAACATCTTGGGAAGAACGTTGAGCAGTGCGATCGGCAACCCGTTATCAATATCACTGCCAATCGAGCCATACTTGAAATGAGCCTCCTCGGTAGCCTGTCGCTCGTCGCCGCGGAAACAAGATCGGACGAACAACACGATCAGAACTAATAGCACGATCCAGGCCAGACATCCCACACGCTTGCGGCGACGGATAGCCTGTTCGGTTGGCGTCAAAGGAGACGATTCACGGTACTCGGCGCTCATGATGCCTGTCCCTCCCCATCGTCTTCGTGCTCGTCGTCATCGGACCCCTCGTCATCGTCGTCGGATGGACCGGTCTCATCCGGCATAAGGTCATCCTTGCCACTAGGAAACGTCGGCGGTTCAAATACCGAGTTAACCGACTTGACAAGATTGCTCCATTTCTTTTCGAGAGAATCACCCTCGTAGCGAGCAATCTCATAACACCCGAGCGGATTCTCCAGATCATTCACCAAGCAACGATTGCAGTAAGTGCACTCCTTCCCTTCTTCGGGACCATTTTGGTGAAACAGAATCTCGGGCAAATCACGATTCGCAATCAACGGACGTCCAATCGACACGCCGTCGTACAATTCTCCACGGAGGCCGCTTGCGATCTTGTCCGCGTGCTGGAATCCACCCGTTACGATGACTGGCAGGTCCGTTTGCTTCTTGATCTCGCCGGCAAGTTCGGAGTTGATCCCTTCGATGACCGTCCCCCGACGCCATCTCCAGAGCTTTTGAAATAGCCAGGCCGTCACACGATTGCCAAAAATCTTGTAGTTAAAGCCGGCACGGACCCCCTGACTGATCATTCCGTCGTACCAACGCAAAAGCTCGTTGGTCGGCAAATCGCCAGGCGGATTGCGCGGATGCGGGAACGTACTTCCCGACGAGATATGAAAGGCATGCACGCCGGCATCTTCTAGCAACTTACAGATGCGAATCGTGTCTTCGAGCTCATTGCCTCGCTTCTGCCAAGGGTACAACCAGTCGTTGTAATCCGCGGCATTGATCTTCATTTGGAGATGAAATTCACCTTCCGTCTTGTCCTTGATAGAGTCCACAATCTCAAGAACAAATCGGGCTCGATTCTCCACGCTGCCACCATATTCATCTTTACGATCATTGATGGCTGAACTGAGAAATTGAGTGATCAGGTAGCCGTTCGCACCATGCAACTCCACACCGTCGAGCCCGGCTCTTTGCGCCCTGCGGGCCGCCTCTCCGAATTGCTTGACCGTCTTCCGAATCTCCGCCTTGTCCATGGCATGACAAAGAATTCCATGGAAGAAGTCTTTCTTGTTCGTCGAACTCCCGGGCGTGCGATACTGATTCTCAAAGCCACTCAAGTCCTGCTGCCGGCCGGAGTGGCTCAGCTGCATAATGAACCGGCAGGGATATTCCTTCTTCTTGATAGTCAGCGCATTATGAGCTTGCACCCGCTTTGCGACTTCCCTCCAGAACCCGATCTTGTCGTTGTTATCGATCATGGCATAGCGAGTGAGAATCCGTCCCTCCGGCGTGATCGGCGTGTATGACGAAATCACACAGCCCACACCATGCCTGGCAAACGACTCTTCCCAGTTGAGACGCGCGTTGCCGCCGTGGCCACAATAGTCATCAAACATTCCGGAAAGATTCGAACGAAACAGACGGTTGCCAACCTTCAGACCACTGCCTTTGAAGGTCATCGGCTCGAAAATGGCGTCGCGGTTCTCTTCGTGAGCGGGATCGGTAGTCTGCTTAGCTTTCTTCATAGACAGTTCACCTCCCCTTCGATGAGGCAAATGCGGTTGAACGAAAGGCGAGTGCCAAACGCTGTCCCCGGTCGATCACACCTGGCACCTGGGCACGCATTGCGAAAGACGTTACGCCGACAGAATGGACCGCTGAAACGCCGGCATCGTTCCTCAGAAAGCCCCCGAGAGAACACTTGAGTCCTCCGAGTAGCCGCGACAGAAAGTGACAAGAAAGGACGAATGGAGGCCCATGCCCTAGGAGTTTTCACGACAATCACCGGGTCTCTCCTCGGCGACAGTCGCTCTCCATGCGACAATTCGCAGAATTCGAAAATCACGATGTCCCCCCAAAAGAAGCCACACCCAATGAGCGATTTCGACTCCGCCCGCAAGACTAGCCGTCGCGTCAGGCGAATTCAAGAGTTTCAGAATTTTTTCTTCCAATTCTCCGAGCTTCCTTGTTTGAATTTACAGAAATTGGACCGATGCCAAGGCCCCTAATCTCATGCAGCGGCGAGCCGTATCCATGGCGCGTCCCCGCACGAGCGCCGTACTGCGGTCGACCGCACATTTCCAGATGACGGAAACAAGAAATGCGCCCCAACACCTCCCCCTAACCCACGTCCAGACACAGGCTTCCGACACGACTCACGGCAACGCCGTGCCCTATGGCTGCTGCATTGCCCGTCGAAGACTTCGTCGAAATCAACGAATGCTAGAGATACACCGGTCAGCATGTCGGTCGCTGTTGATCTGGCAAGAGCTAGAACAGGCAACCTTCACGTTGAGAGCTTCCGGAGCTTTTCTCGGGCGCCACCTGAACGCTTACCGGTCCACTATCTGCGAAAGCATGCTCTGAACGTTGGACAAAATGTTCCGACCGCATCGGCGCAACTTTTTGTGGAGCAACGACTTTGGCGTCGCTAGCCAGGTCAAGGACTGTCCGCTAGCGGACACCTGCTCTGCCTTATCAACCGGCCAATCCCATGACCAACTGTCCGGATCTGGACAGGCAATCGGGCGCCCGGTCACCGACAAGATTCGTCGCGTAGTCCCTAGCTCTTATCTCACAAGGACTTGCGACTTCGGTCCCATTTTCGTCGTGATTGGGGCGCGGTATTTGCATTCGCTGGCGGGAGCCGATCGGCCTGCGCGGACCTGTGCGCCCCAAGTACGTATCCAGGCTCCTGGGGAACGTCCCACTGCGGGTCGCATGCGCACCCAGCTGGCCAACAAGCTGCCGCAAGTACCTTTGCATCACGAGAAATCAACTATGCCCCAACGAATTATCTTGAGCCTTCTAGTCGTTTGCGTCCTGACCACGGTCACCCAAGTCAGGGCCGCTTCGATCGGAATGAATTTCACCTGCGACGGGGGTTTTTGCGATGAGCCGAACGATCTACTTCCCGGCGAAGTTGCAGGGCTAGTGCCACAAGCGAACTGGAACAACGCCAACGGTCCGTACAGCGGAACCGAAGCCGACATTTTCGGTCCCTTGTCCGGTCTGCTGGCCGACGACGCCGGTGTCAACTCGGGGGCATCTCTCACTTGGATCGGTGGAGATGGAGATCCCGGCACCGGCACATCGATCGCAACGCCCGATGGCAAGCTATTCCAAGGAATCATTCAAGGTCACGCGCTGTCGTCCATTCCGATTGAGGTCACGGTCGACAACGTCCCCTACGCTCAGTACGACGTCTACGTCTACGTGGGTGAGTTCTTCAACACGACCTCGAGTGCGCGAATCGGAGATCAGACGTTCTATTACGACGCCACGTCCAACTTCGACACCGACGGCTACGTCCAAGCGACCGCGACAACGCTCGCGGGCGCATCACTGGCGTCCTACGTGCTGTTTGAAGGACTTACCGACAACTCCTTCACGCTGGAATTGATCCGGCGAACAGGCAGTCGCACCGGCATCTCTGGATTTCAAATCGTGGAAACGGCGGCCGTTCCAGAACCTTCGACCTATGCGATGGCCGCCATCGGCCTCGTCGGCATGTTCGCCTACCGATTGCGACGGCGGCGTTAGAGTCGCGACAGCAAAGACGTGTATCACATCCGTGCGCTGAACTGGCGAAACCGTTAGTCGCCGGCGATCGCGATCACGCCAGGCATCCACCTACTGCTTGACGGCATCAACCCACAAGCTCAGATCGTTGCCGCTGGGATCCTGCATTTGACGATAGTCGACGCGGAGATCCGGGAACTCACTCTGATTAAACCCGCTGTTGATCACGCGGCTGAAGCCAGCATCCTTCAGTAACGCCTCCATCGTTTCAAAGTCGTAGCCGTACTTGTGTTCGCCATTCTGCTGAACGGCGAACATTAGATGATCCATCTTGGTTCGACACCAGTCTGGATGATGTCGCTCTTGTTCGTTGAAGAACGCCTCATCTTCTCGGACATA
>CAYLRE010000335.1:0-4955 GCA_964385715.1 uncultured Planctomycetaceae bacterium | reverse complement strand
CCGCTAGCGCCTTCATGCATAATGGTGAGCAGATTGTCATAAGGAGTGACGACCTGAACGGTCGAGCAATGGGCCGTGACCCAGCCTTCGCGTTCCCCCTGGCCGATCAGCACGCCATAGACGCCCTTTTTGGCGCTTGGACCAGGGTACAGATTATAGGAAAACAATTCATGCAGCGTTTCACCTCGATGGTGTACCACAACCTGTTTACCGGCAAAATGTGTATGCCGGAAGGGGGGCGCGACATAAATCACCGAGGTTGGCTGAAATTGTTCGGGAATATCATCATAGGCAATAATGCCTTGCAGATACGCCAGGGCCAGACCGAAAAATCCGGTATTAGCCGGAATAATGGCGAGTGAATCGCCCCCCATGCCACGCTGACCGGCAATGAAGCCAAACATCGCCAGCGACTGCGTTTTCAACCAGGCAAACGTTTCGTCCCGGAGTTGGTTAAAGTCGTACCCAAACCGATTGAGAAATGTCGGCTTATTGGTGGGCAGGTTATCGGAAATGACCATGCTGTCCGGGTCGCGCCGGCGCATGTAGGGCTCAGTATAGTTAACGACGATGCCGTTGCGGACCCCGGCGACGTGGGCCTCTTCGTAGCGCCGGCCATCGGGCAGATCGTATGCGACGCATGCGCTATCCTGCTCGCATTGCGCTGCGACCAAGCCGAACAGATCGTCGGTGCTGCCGGCACATTGTACACAGGGGGCTTTGGCGAGTACTTGTCTTAATTCTTCAGGTGGGTTGAAGAGCTCCCAGCCAGGTTTTTGTATTTTCTCTTGCGTCATTGCTCAGCTCCGTGATGTTTTGTCGTCTAAGTCAGTAATGGCGAGTGTTTCGTGCGCCGTCCTTGCCGCTGCTCTCTCGCAGCCGCAGAGCTTCGAGCTTGAATTCACGTGTGTAGTTTCTCCTTTTCTTGGTCATCATATTCCTCCGAAGGTGGTATTATGCACGCTTTGACTTATTTTTGTACCCACTTTCTCGGGGGAATATCACAAAGCCCTCTCCTCATAACACGCTCAAAAGAGCAAGCAATCCAAACCCAGTGATGATCACGCCCGAAATTCTATTCACCCACTTCAGCCCGTGAAAGCTGAATCTCTTCCGAAATATGCCAACTCCACCGCTCAGAATCAGCCACCATAGAGCTGAGCCCACAAAGACCCCCAAGACCAGCGCTCCTGCTGAAACGTAGTCTCCACCCGCATCCGCCAAACCCAGACCCGCAAATATCGCCGCAAACGAAATCACCGTCATCGGATTCGTGAGCGTCAGAAAAAAGGTCGAAGCATACGCTCCGATAAGCCCTCGCCCTTTGGTTACGACAGCTTGCTCTTTGGGCCTTACCAATAGCGTCTTGAGTCCCAGGTAACAGAGAAACGCGCCCCCGATAAGGCGCAGCCACATCTGGTGGCGGACTAGGAAACTGGAAACGAAGGTCACACCGAATCCAGCGATGCACCCATAGATTGCATCAGCTGTGGCAGCACCCAGACCAGAAACGAGGCCAAAGACACGTCCCTCAGCCAACGTGCGACGTACGCATAACACACCAATTGGCCCAACGGGCGCAGCAATTGAGAAGCCGATGACGAGCCCCTTGAACAAAAAAGTGAAGTCCATTTATCCTCTCGTGACCGTCGTAACCTGGGTTGGGACGGATAAGCGGGCTAACGAGGCGGCGGATGAGCCGCAGGTTTGGCCGCATAAATGGCGAGCGAAGCGAGACCATTCATGCGACGGTTCTGCGGCTCATCCGCCGCAACTGCTGGTTAGGCCCGGCCTTGGCAAGAGATGGACTCGCATCATGTTGCGACATCAAGAGTTCGCCGGGCGGTGCCCTCAAGGTCAGTCCAGTTGCCAACATAGGCCTGGTACGCCTGGCCTGCTAATCCGATGTGAATCTGGCAGCAACGAAGCCGCTCCTCGAACTGGGGCACTTGAAAGCCAATCGAAGCGTAGTGATGCACGGCTTCCGCTCGAAAATCGATGCGCTGCCACGCCGGGTACCACGGCTGCCAGAAGCAGAACCAGGCCAGATCATAGAGAAAGTCGCCATACATCCCACAGCCCCAGTCCAATACGCCAGTGATCTGCTCGGCCTCGACCAAGACGTTGTAGTGAAGGAGGTCGCTGTGAATCAGATAGCGCCCCTCGGGGACGCAGTCAGCAAGTGCCAGGAGGTGCCCATACGCTTCCTCAAACAACCCGATACCCACCGGCGAAGCCGCCAGGCGCTCGCGCCAGCCGTGTATGCGCTCCTGCGGCCGATCGTTGGCGACATCCAGAAGAACGGCTCGCCAGCCTGGGTATGGCGCGGTGCCATCGGCACCCCAGGTACCATAGCCGGTCGTCCCGGAAAGGTCGGCGAGTCGGATGGCATCGAGGGCGGCGAACAGTGAGGGCAGCAGGGCACGCATCTGGGTCTCATCTATGTCGTCGATATACCTGCCAAAAACGCGCTCGGAGATAGCATAGTATCCGCCGAACGCCTCGCCAAGCTCAATGACGCGGGGGATCGGGAGCATAGGGCTGGCATAGTGTGCCGCCAGGCAATCCTTGACAAAGTCCTCCTGATGCGCGCCGAAGCGGATGACATAGTCGCGACCTGCCCGTCGGAAGGCGAACGCCTTCGACCAGACACCCATGCCAAGAGGTGCGACATCGCCCCTGTCGCCGCCGAATCGGGTCGCCAGGAATGTCTGAGCCTGGGCCAGATCGACACTCACTGTCAGTACTCCTCGAAAGTAGGGCCTAAAGATAAGGATTCATGTGGCGCGCAGCCGCCACATAATCCACGGTTGAATCAAGCCGACTTCTGTGATTGTACCTCTGTTTGGAATTTGAGGCAAAACGATTCTTAGTGAAAATCATCCCACGTTTTGATTCCATTCTCGGAGCAACAAGTCAAATTACCCAGCGTTTTGAAGAAGCTCCACAATGCGAGAGCGACGATTCTCCTGCGCCAAAGTCAATGCAGTGTGAGCATGTTTGGTCCTGATATTCAAATCGGCCCCTTTTGCTATCAGCATTTGTACTATCTTTTCATGCCCATTCATGGCCGCCCGACTCAAGGCCGTGTACCCGTCATATTCACGCCTGTTGACATCAGCACCATTGGACAAAAGCAATTCAACTATCTTCGTCTTCCCATCTTGGGCAGCTCGAGTCAATGCCGTTGCTCCCCATTTCGTGGCAGCATTGACATTCGCTCCCTCGGCAATCAAGAGCTCAACCATCTCTTCCTCGCCATATAGAGCTGCTAGCATCAACGGCGTGTAGCCACCATCATCCGACACATTCACTGCGGCACCAGCTTCCAGGGCCTCCTTCAAACCTTGTAGGTCTTTTGCCCTCACGACTTCCAGCAAATCTTTTCGCCCAATAGTTGAACTGGCCTGCGTCTTTTTGGGCTCAGTGGTGAAGCGGGCCTGTTTCTTTTTGGGCCCGATAGTAAAACTAACCTGCGCCTTTTCTCTATAGGTTAGCCTAACTTGAGCTCTTTTTGCCAACTGTACTTCATAACGGTCGGGCTTCTTTCCAATGCCCAGAATCCCTTTCTTTCCTTCCACAGTCAATTCCATCGCATCAACCTGTTCATCGTCTTGTTTCTCACTGGTCGCTAGATCTCTTGCCATACGTTCATCAAGTGCCTCGACCACAATGGTGCGCTGACTGGGTCGTCTGATGACCTCTCGCTCCAAGACAACCGCTTCAGACGGTACCTGTCGCTCCAACTCCTCAAATGCGGAATCAGCAGTTTGAGCCTCGCATTCAATGGAAACAGGCCATTCTGCCCGCAGCACCTCCATCGAATGCACTTCAAGTCCTTGAGTTAGTTGGGACTCGATTTGTTTCCTGGCTTCTTTGACGGAATCGGCTTCAATTAACACTTGTCTCTTCATTATCCCTCCTTTTTTTTACATTTGTTCACTGACAACTGCTCACAGAATTGGCAGACCCATTTCGTGCTGCCCAACGGCGTGAATCACCTGCAAGAAATGGCGCGGCTATTTCTTGTCAGGTGGATTCTTTGGTTGGATGATCTTCCCTCGAGAACGGTACCAGTCCCTGTTCACATCGATGTTCTTGTCCCATTCGGCATAATTCTCCCTTGTGCCGGGTGTACTCTTGGTGCTGTACGTCAAGGAATCCAAGAAAGCTACAACCTCACTCATGCGACCTTCAATCAGGTTGACTGCCACGGGACGTGTTGGGCCATTCGTCTTGTAGTACCAATGGAAGCCATGAATAAGACGGTCTATTGCAAGCATCTTCTCTTGCGGCATGCGTGCTGACGGAAACTCTGTCATAAAGGTGCGGAATTGCTTAAGAACAGGTTCCGCGCCGCTGAGCTGAATATGCTTTATCGTCCTGAAATAGTCTCCCCAACGTAACTCCCAGCCGCAATCGCAACGAAGAAGCTTGTGATCATGGTTCACGATCGAGGAACAACATGGGCATCGGGCTCTGCCCGCTCTGGCTTCGTTGGCGTCTATGAAGCTTTGGCACCTGGCTAGCAGGCCATAACCTACCTCATCAATCAGGTCCTCGTCGTAGATTCCTCTGGCATCTGTTTCGTAGAGCCTACGGACCTCACTCTGAGTTACCCGGGGAGCCCATGCCGGAATTATCTTCGAGTCATCCATCTCTCTGTCCCAACGGCCCGCGAATCGAGCGGCGGGCGGGTTACGCGAGACACCTGCAAGCGCTGTTCTCGTCTCGTCGACCTATAACTCCCCTTTTGAAAAGACCCCTCTCATAACCAAATCGTGCCGCGCTGCAAGGCCGCGAAGCGGCGTCGCCTGCAGCACGTGTTATATTGCCGTTTACACAAGTTGTGGGAGTGAACTCATCGAGTTCCTCTCGATGAGTTTGGCAATTCGGATCTATCGCTGAGATCGGCAATCGTACACTCCATCAGAGTGACTGCTTGGCCAAGGGTC
>CAYLRE010000334.1:0-4964 GCA_964385715.1 uncultured Planctomycetaceae bacterium | reverse complement strand
CAACGAAAACGTGACAATAAAAAAAGCTGCCTAGAACCTCGCCGCGCGCTTGCGCGCTCTAAGGAGGATCTAGACAGCTTTCTTGTTAACTAGCGATTCCTTGGTGTCGTTCTAATCGGTGTCCTACTGAAAAAACGCGGCACCGTTATTTAAAGGCTGCGGGCCGTGTTCTCTTGAGGGGTGTGCTGGTTCGCACGCTGCTCCCTCATTATGCCTACGCAGTTTTCGCTGGCAAGAAGTTTCGGAGATTTTTTTATCGCCAGAAAGTCCTCAATGTATAGGGAAAAAGTCGGCTTAACGGCGACGTCTCAAGTGTTGTGCAGGCCGTGAGCGCAAGAGGTCGCTTGGGCAGCAAAGGGAGTAACTGCCATGAAGAATACGCGACATCCCGCCACTCGTTTCGACCGTAGAAAGTCCGAGTGCGTGCGATTACCCGCGTCGTCGTCGACTGGCGAGCAATCCAAGTCCCGTCAGTCCGATTGCGGCCAACGCCCACGTTGCCGGCTCGGGGACCGCTGCGATGGCGGCCGTTTGCACCGGGGTATTGGGCGTCGATTCATACGCTACACCTGTGACGCGAATCGCGTACGGGGTCGCACTGCCGGGGCCGTCGACCGACATCTGCAAAAAGCCGTAGTGCGTGTTGACGCCTAAACCTGGTGTGTCGATATCGAATTCAACGCCGAGAAAGCCGGATCGGCCAGGCCATAACGACTGCGTTCCAACATCGCCTGTTGGAGAGTAGCTTAGCCCGGGACCGATGGTCTCACCGGCGCTGTGCAATGTCGCGCCACCGCCTGTTACAGAAATGCCCCCGGCGAGGGCGCTGATGGTGTGTCCGTCGTTGAAGGAACCGAACGTGAAGCGCAGGTCCAAGAACGAATCGATCAGGTCCATGAATTGATCTTGGGTGGGGATGTCGCCCGTTTCAAAGTACGACTTGATGATCGAACGGGGCTGGAGCGGCAAGGCGTCTGCTACGGAAACTTGTGAGCAGAATAGGGTGGTGACTGCGATCACGAGGAATTTGGAGTTGCCGAATCTAAGGTGGGTGTTCAGGAGTTGCATGATTGCTCTCTCGATTTTCGCGGCCAGCTGCCGACCGATGGAAAACAGTTCTTGAAAAGGAGGGGGGTGCTGCTTGTGTCGTGCTATTCACGCGGGCAGGATCTTGCTAGTCGTATCGTTCGCTGGCGCGATTTTCCCATTCATCACGCGATGAGTCAAGCAAAAAATAGGGCACCAACGAGCGCCTTTTGCTGATCTTGAGAGTGCGAATCACTCTTTTCTAGATCGTGCGCAGCGGTAGAGAGCATATCCCATCAAGAGGACGCCGATTGCGAACAGCCCGACGAATCCGTTGGCGTACCGCTGATACAGAACGACCACCGGCGAATCCCAGTCGATCGCTCTTATGCTGCTCCACGACATCAACCAATGGGTCGACACGATCATTACTAAGAGCGAACAGCCGACGGCCATGCCCGTCACCGTGAGGCCGAGCTTGCCGTGCGCCACGCTTTGCCAGCGGCAGAGTACAAACAGGGTTACGGGGAGCGACGAGAACAGAACGATTTCCCCACTGACCACACCCAGCAGTCGTACGAAGCCGAGCGAACAGGCGACGATGGCTGTGGCGGCGAGAATGTGACGAATGTTCAATCGCGTGGGGCCGAGTTCTGTAACGCCGCCGCCGTCCTCTTCCTCGCGGTCTTCCGGCCATTGGTAGGTCGATACCTCGCGCTTCTCTTCTTGCCCGTCGATGAACCAGCGAATACCGCAGGCCAGTAGCCCATAGGTGAGGGCGAAGAATTTTGTCTGGGCAATGTCGTCCACGAAACCTTGGGATAGGTTGGAGAAAAGTGCCATCGCATAGATGCCGGTCATGAACAACATGGTCCAGGCGATCCAGCGATAGAAGTCGTAGTAGACGCCAAGCATGATGGCCGTTAGCGGAAACGCCACGAAGATCCACATGGTGCTCTCCCAGTGATCTGGCCCGTTCCAGGGAGCGCGGTGGAAGTAGGTGCAGATGAGCCCACACAGCGCAGCCCAAACGACTGACAGACCAAGCACGCATGCGTTGTTGATCAGGCAGTGGTTCATGCGAGTCGCTATTCTGGCCTACGAATTGCTCTCCGCCGAGGGGGCACCATCGGCCGGTTCCTTGTCTTCTTGGAACGGCCAGGTCACCGGCTTGATTGCGGTCCATTCGGCGGGACGATCTTCTTCGCCCAGTCGCGAACGGTAGTTCTCGCAGATGCTGTGGTACTTGCGGCCATGGGCGTCTTCATACGACGCGCCGAGGCGTGCCTGTTGGCCAGGGATGGGGAACTTGCTCCGCACACCGGCCGAGATGTGATAGTAGTTGAGCGCTTCGCCCCATTCGTTCTTGATGCCGCCGTAGATCACGACGTTCAGCGCAGGGCCCTTGCCGACGTTCTCGACCTTCCAGCGAACGACCTCTTTCTCCTTGCCTTTCTCGTCTTTCTCTTTGTCGCGATCGAGCACGAACACCAGGATAGGTTTCACGCTGGTCGAAAGCGAGCGATAAGCGATCGAGAATGAGGCCATGGATATTCCGACCGCGATCAATGATACGACCCATTCAGGCATGCGAGGGTTCCTTGGTGGTTGTAAAGATGTCGGATTGATTGCGGCCGCAGCGGCAAGCGGCTTGAGAGCACAAATATACGGGCTTACGTCTTGTCGATGACGGTAAAGTCACATTGTTTAAATAGGCCAGCAAGTCGACCGTCGGCATGACCCGAGGCAAAAAACCAAATGTGCAGCTGTTCGCCCTCGTAGGTCAATTGTCGGCGTTCGATGTTGAGGCGTGACTCACTACGCTCCCATTGGACTTTCTCGTCGGTGGCCGCATCGAGCCGCGGGAGAATCGCGAAATCGCCTAGTCGGCTGTCATGATGAATGGTGATTTCACACACCGGCTCGTCGCTCGGCTTCCAGCCACGGCGGCCGAGGCGGTCCTTTCCCATCTCGCGGGCTTCATCTACTAGAAATCGCAATACCAGGACCATGGCCGGGGCGCAGAGGCCGCCAACGATCAGCCCGAACAGAAAATTTTGGTCGATCATTTTCTTTTCTCACGGTTCTTTCTAATCTAGCGGCGACTGAAAAGGATTGTCGGATTCGGAACGAGAGTCCGGTGGCGCGTTGGGGGCCATTTCGTCCTCCTCTTCGGTCGGCGCGACCATGTCCATCTCTGCCAAGGAATCGCAAACCGCCGCCTGGTGCTTCAAATCCTGACAGAATCTCCATAGGTCGCCTGTGTCGAATAGCACCCCGGTAACGGCCCTGTAGCGAACTCGCACGTCGACCGGATTGGTAAGTGGTAGTTTGGCTGCGACGATCAAGCAGACTGAATTAATCGAGAATCCGAAGAATGGGTTTCCGCGTCGATAGCTGACGAAGTTTTCATCCTGATGAGTTTGAGTGAATCCAAGTTCTGTCAGCAACGCGTCAAGCTCTTCCTCTATCGCAGCTTCTTCCTGAGAGGGAGCGGCGGAATTCAGCGGTAAAGACAGGCGGTACTTAGGAAGCAGGCAGTACGACGGTTGTTTCTGATGCAGCCGCGAGAAGTATTTCAGGCTGTACGTAATTCGCAGCGGGATAATCACCAGGGTCGCGAAAATGACCGCAATCCAAATTTCACTTTCCAAATCCCACATAATTGTCTCGCTGGCATGGACCGTTGTCGAATGAATTCCGTTCTCAGATTGCGCCCGCCGGCTGAAAAAAGTTCCAGCGATATCCGTCTGGCAGTTCTTCTTGTCCGGCGAATTCCAGGTGCAGAATCCGCCGGTGTCGCGTGGTTCCTTCCGCCGAATTCCCGCTGCTGTGGCTCAGTAGCGGTCGCATCAACAGCACATCGCCGCAGGCGGAAGTCACCGTGTGGATCTCGCCTTGGTCGGCGCCCGAGGCCGCGTCGTTGTTGTGTGAGCCGGGCATGACCAGCAGCGGACCATTCTCTTCGGTGATCTCATCGAGGTGGATTCGTAGAGTCAGCATTTGCCGGAGCAGTTCACGCGGGGCTTCGACGTGGGCGATGCCGGCCTTCGTGGTCGGATTGTGGAACTGCTCGCTCGGCAGGTCGTTTCGCTCCACGGCGATCGTCATGTCCTTGTGCCAGGGGAGCGACCAGCTGCGATCGGGGTGCTTGTCAAAGAACAGTCCCCGGACCAGGCCGAAGTTGTCGCCCAAGGTTTCCCGCAGAACGGAGAGCAGTGGTTCTCGCTGCCAAGCATCGACCGCCGGCGGATAGACCTGCAGGATGTTGCGAGCGGCGTAGACACTGCCTCCGCGACTGCGGATCGACTCGCCGTCTCGATCGGCCGTGTCGATCGCCGTGAGCAACTCGTCTCGTAGTTCACGAGCCGCTGCCTCGTCGAACACGCCCCGCACAAGATAGTGCCCGTCACGTTCGAGCTGGTTTGCCCAGTCCTTGTCGATCATGCCGCCCCCGGGTTGCTTTTGTCACGATCTTCTTGGTCATTTTTCCACAGCTCGTAGTATCGGTAGAGAAATAACGCGCCGCCGCCGAAGGCAGTGAACATGCCCCACCCTTCGTAGTCGTGGTCGCCACTGAACTTTCCGATGCCGATCAAGGCGATACCGGCGAGCAGTACGATGCTCGATGAAAGTAGTCGCATGGTTTGCCCCTATTGCGAAAGATATAGATTTAGGGAAACAGGTTTCTATGTCACAGCCCTACTTCGTGTCGTCGTACGATTCTTCGAGAATCTTGCGGTACGCTTCGCGGGCGAAGTCGAAGGCGGCTTTCGCCTCGGCCCGTTCGTGCTTGCGCAGTTTGACCCGGCAGATTTTGCGTCGGTCGGCCTCGACGATGGTGACGTGGAGCCCGTCGAGGGTCACGGCGAAGCCGGTTTCGGGAATCCTGCCCAGTTCGGAGCTGATGTAGCCGCCGATGGTGTCGAACTCCTGGT
>CAYLRE010000333.1:0-4964 GCA_964385715.1 uncultured Planctomycetaceae bacterium | reverse complement strand
CGTGACGTCCTCAAAGCCGCCCTTACCATCGCCGCGATAGAGTCGTGCTGTCTCAGCCGCATTGCCCAGCGGCAGGCGATCAAGCTCGCCCAAGTAGCTTGCCGACACGATTCCTAGGCAATGCTGGAAACGAGCCCACAGAAAGCTAGCGACGTAGATATCGAGTTGGCCGTCGTTGTCGTAATCCCAAAACCAACAGGGAAAGCTGGCAATGGGATGACTGACATTCGCGCTGACCGCGACGTCCGTAAATGTGCCGTCTCCGTTATTTCGATAGAGCCGATTCGGTTGATCGAGATTCGAGACATAGATGTCCGGCCAGCGGTCGTTGTTGTAGTCGCCTGCGGAGACCCCCTTGGTGAAGCGGTCGTTCAAGACGCCAGCCTCGCGGGCAATGTCGGTGAAGGTGCCATCGCCGTTATTGCGAAACAACTGACAAGACGGAACGTTGTAACCGAACCCCGATTCGTTGCCGATGTAGAGATCGAGATCACCGTCGTTGTCGATGTCGGCCCAGGTCGCGGTCTGCGTTGGATACCATTTCTCTCCCAAGCCTGCTTCATACGTCACGTCGGTGAAGGTTCCGTCACCGTTGTTCTTCAGCAGCGAATTCGGCATGGAGCCTTTTTTCCGCCACCATCCACCGCGCAGAACCAAGATGTCCATGAAGCCATCGTTGTTGTAATCGGCCTGATTGATATTCAGCCCGCCGTAGATGCCAGCCAGGCCCGCTGATACCGTTTGATTGCTGAAGTTTCCGTCACCATCGTTGCGAAAGAACAGCAGCTGGCCTTCGACATCCCAACTGGAGCTGACGACGTCGAGGTCAAGGTCGTTATCAAAGTCTTCGACAATCGCTCCGCCGCAAAGGTCGAAGCTGTCGAGCCCCTTATCCTTGGCTACGTTTCGAAACGCAGGAAAAGGCTGTTCGCTCTCGAACTGTTTGGGATCGATGAGATACTCCTCGGGCACCCCGCCGGGATATTCGCCCAGCGTCATGTAGGCGACGTTCAACAGCCACTGGGCTTTGAAGCGGATCGGAGAACCCCGCTGCGACTCCCGCAGGACCTGCGTGAGATAATCAAGGGCGCGGGTCGAGCCTTCCTTGTTCTTGTGGAGCCCACCACCTCGTATCGGCAGAATACAACTGTCCGGAGTATTCGAGGCGCAGCAATTCTCCGTTTCAGCAAGACGCATGTAGGCAACGCCTAAGCGAAACGATGCTTGGAATCGGAGATCGCGAGCTTTAATGCTATCGGCGAGGCTGTAGGCCTGTTTCAAATACTCGATTGCCTGGCGCTCGTCGCCGTCTTCGGCCGCAATTTGCGCTTTGGCGTAAAAATCGTGCCACTCGGCCTTCGGATCGTTGCCGTTGGTTTTTGACTTTGAGGGCGAGCGACCTTGGGCGACGGCGCGTTGAACGTTCCAGCCGCTTCGCTTGTTTTCTTCCTTGCCTGCTAGCTCACGCAACTCCTTGATCATCCTCTGATGACCGTCAGGCTGGACGGGCCCACTGGCCTGGACGTCCACCGGCGAACTCTGGCTCGGCTCATCAGATGTCTGACCGACCGATTCGGGCAACTGCTTCATCTTTGCTGAGCTGTTCCCTAGCCTGCGATCCGAATCTTGACAGCCCACCAACGCGCTGACGCTCACGAGCAGTGCGACGGCCCACTCAAGCAGAGCCTTCGGTTTTCGGCCGCGGCGGCATTTACCGTCTGCCTCAAAGCGGCCGGAGACTTCACCCATATCCATTTCTTGCTCGCAAATTGATTGGTTCGACTTGGTTGCGGAAGAAGGCGAACGGTTACGTTGCCAGAATCAGCCGAGCTGTATCACGCACCTGCGGCGATCGACTCCACTTAGCCCCTGAGGAACGCCTCTTCCCGTGATCGTTCAACAGAAGAACTTCATTATATAGTAGCACCGCCCTCTGATTGAGGCCGCCGCGCCCTGGCGAGCGGCTGTCGTCCAATGCGGGACAGGCCCTCAAGAGTGAAATGAACGGCGAATCGGCAAAGGGACGCCGCACGCAATCCGTACCGCGCCAACATCGCTCTTATGCCTGGCAGTCGCCGGCGAAGCGATGATCTTCCCTGACTGCACGCTATCCCGCATACCCCTTCCCCTGCCACGAATCTCGCCGCAAGAGTTCCTCTTCGAACCCGCGTAGAATAGCCGGTTTGTCCATGCTCCAATCCGGACCGAGGAAGTAGTCAGGCGGGGCTTCGCCGCTGATGCGTTCCACCACACAGTCCGGCGGAAGCAGTTCCAAGAAGTCGACCAGCGTGCGGATGTATTCGTCCAGCTCAAACAACGTCACCTTGCCAGAGGTGTAGTCATCCGCCAGCGGCGTATTCTTTACCACGTACAGATTGTGGATCTTCACCGCGTCGACTTTCAGTCGGGCCAGTTCTCGTGCCCCGGCAAGCATATCCTCGTGCGACTCGCCTGGCAGCCCTAGCATTACATGGGCACAGATCTGAAAACCACGTCCGCGTGAGCGTTCTACCGCGTCGATAAAGGCATCGTGATGATGCCCACGATTCATCCAGTCAAGCGTGCGATCGTGCATTGACTCCATGCCGAGTTCCACCGAGAGATACGTCTTGCCGGCGATTTCCTCGAGCAAATCGAGCACGTCGTCCGGCACGCAGTCAGGGCGTGTGCCGATCGCCATACCGACCACTTGCGGATGACTAATAGCGTCCTCGTAGAGCGGCCGCAAACGTTCGACCGGGGCGTAGGTGTTTGTGGCCGGTTGGAAGTAGGCCATGAACTTGTCGGCCTTGTAACGCTTCTTGATCCGCGCGATCCCCTGGTCGATCTGGCCAATCACGTTGGCCCGCGGCATCCGGCGGCTGGGACTGAAACTGCGGTTGTCGCAAAACACACAGCCCCCCTTGGCCACGGTCCCATCCACATTGGGACACGTGAATCCGGCGTCGATGCTGACCTTTTGCACACGCTCTCCAAATAGCTGCTTGAGATAATAGCTATAGGCGTAATAGCGAAGGCCTTCGGATCGCCAATCAAACGGGGCTCCAGCTACCTCAGAAGGCGCGTTTTCTACGGAAATGCTGGACTCGTTTGACATCAGGAACCAGGGGTTGTCAGTGGCATTCGTTCATTGACCGAGCACGGGAGCGTGGCTATAAAAACAGATGGAGATAGTGCGCCACACACGGCCTACTATCTCGGATCGGCGCGACCGCTTCAAGTCAGGAGATAACGCTTCCGGCCAGGGAGTGAACTTGTGGCGAGGCAGCGAAGAGCCGGGCCAACGGCGAGACATGGGCAGAAGTGAGGCATTTGTGACAAACCCAATTTTCGGTGAACTTATTCCGCTCAGCGGTGGAGATACGATCCCGCTGATAAAGAAATCGCTGCTCATCGGTCGGCGTGAGAGCTGCGACATCGTACTCCGCTTCTCCAATGTCTCGGCCCACCACTGCCAGCTCACCGTCAACGGTGGCTACTGGTTCGTGCGTGACCTGGACAGCCGAAATGGCACCAAGGTCAATGGCACTCGCATCACCGAACGACAGATGAAACCGGGCGACCGCCTGAAAATTGCCAAGCACGAATACGAGCTGAAGTACGCCCCCATCGAACTCGGCGCCGTCGGCCCCCCCATGCCCGAGGAACCGCTCGACGACGTCATGAACAAGTCGCTGCTCGAACGGGCTGGTTTGGTCAACAAGCGACGCGCCGCCTCCCGTCGTTACGAAGTCCTGGACGATTCCGCCGGGCAATTGGAAGCACGCAAGAAGCTCGACAAATGATGCGACCCACTTGCCAGCCTTCTCTTCGCCGCCCTATCTACCACAGGCCCCGGTAGCGATCCGCTAGCTCTTCACCATGGCGAAGAAAAAAAAGAAGACCAAGAAAGTTCGTGCTTCGTTCCGCAAGAACCGCCAGGTGCGCACTCGCGAGCGAGGCCTAGAACGGCAGTTTGAAGATCACGGCTTCGAGGAAGACGACTCGCGACGGGACGAGCGGATCAGTGGCAAAGGCGAACTGACTCGCAAACGAACGGTTGTCGGCGAAGCGGTCGAGACGGAAGACGGCACGATCGAAGTCTTGCCCGAGGTTGACGAATCGGTTTGTCTCCGCGGACGGGTACTTTCAGTGCGGGGACTGATCAGTGATGTCCGCGCCGAAGACGGAAAGGACTATGCCTGTGCAACACGACGATTGTTGAAGACCCTGAGCACCGATCAGCGGCACGTCGTGGCCGCTGGTGACCGAATATTGTTTCGCCCTGAAGGAGACGAAGGAATCATCGAACGGGTCGAACCGAGGCGCGGCGTTCTCTCGCGCACCAGTCGCGGTCGACAACATGTGATTGTCGCCAACGTCGACCAGATCCTGATCGTCGCCAGTGCGGCCGAACCCGACCTCAAACCGCATCTGATCGATCGCTACTTGCTAACGGCCGAAAAGGCGGGCATCGAACCGCTGATCTGCATCAACAAGAGCGACCTGGTCGACCTGGCCGACTTGCAGCCAACAATCGGTGTTTTTGCGCAGATGGGTTACGACGTACTTCCGGTCAGTGCCGAAACCGGCTTCAACATCGAGCGACTGCGCGCCCGCCTAGTTGATCGCGAGAGCGTGCTGGCCGGGCAAAGCGGAGTCGGCAAGTCGTCGCTGCTGAACGTCATCGATCCCGGATTCCAACTAAAGACATCGCACGTCAGTAGTCACACCGACAAAGGTCGGCATACCACCACGACAGCCACGCTCCTGCCGCTTTCAATGGGCGGTTACGTCGTCGACACGCCGGGCATTCGCCAGTTCCAACTTTGGGACGTGGTTCCGGAAGAAGTCGCCGGGTTCTTTCGCGACCTGCGTCCACTAGTGAGTCACTGCCGCTTTCCCGACTGCACCCACACGCACGAGACCGATTGCGCGGTGCGAGATGCCGTGGGCGATGGCCGCATCGACCTGCGGCGATACGA
>CAYLRE010000332.1:0-4968 GCA_964385715.1 uncultured Planctomycetaceae bacterium | reverse complement strand
AATGTTTTCTTCAGGCACCACCGATACAGCGGCCGCAGGCACGTCGCTCGAAACCTCTTTGGACTCGTCACCCTGTTCTTCGTCACCAACGCTCTCCGCGCTTGGCTCTCCGTCATCGCTGTCAGCATGTGAATCACTATTGATTTCAACCGAGTCACCACTGGCCTCGTCATGACCGGTATCGTCGCCATCGGTCGAAGTCGAATCGGCAGGAGGTGTTTCCGTCGTTCGATCTTGCGCTGCGGCATCCTCCCTCGGCGTCTCATTGCCGAAGTCGTTCGACGTCGCCGTCTGCTCTTCACTTGGCCGACTCGCCCGTTCAAGATGATCATCGAACGACGGCTGCGGGCCTGCGGCGTCATTCACTCGCGCCGTGCGATTGATTGGCTCAACCGGTGGCAATTCGGAACCAAGTGGTAATTGAATGTTGGACATGATGTTTTTCCTATTCGCGGCGAATTCCGTCCTGTTCGAGATTTTCTTCCGTGTTCTCGACTAGGTTGACGATCGCGCCCCCTTCGCCAATCTTCTTCAGGATCTCCGAGAGGGTCTCCGCTTCCTGCTCGCCCTTAAACTCATCAACAATCTTCTTACGACTTCGCTCCGGCATGGCGATCATCAGGTCGACGACGCGATCCACTTCGCCACGTTCCCACATCAGCATTAGTTGTGCCTTGCTTTGACCAGGCTTGGCTGTTTGCAAAATGCTCACAACTTCAAGCTGGGCCGTTTTCTTGGCATGTTCCTTCTCCGCCTTGAGCTCGTCAAAGAACGCCGTCACGTGGCGATCAAATTCCTGACGGTCAATGACAAGGCTGTTCTGAATCTGCGCCAGTTCGGCCTTGCTGCTTAGTAGATGCTGCGACTTCAGTTCGATGTCACGAGCCACCTCGGCACTTGCGCGGGCCTTCTCTTCAAGCGAGACCTGCTCCGAACTGTTCTGCTCAATGTTATCACCAAGCTCCGATTCAGGATCGAGTTCAATCCCGTGCGCCACGGCCAACATATCCACAATCTTGGTCTTGTCGACGGTCCCCTGCATGACGATATAGCCAACAACAATCCCCTGCGCCAGCACGGTGCCGACACAGAAGTAGGCAATAAGCGATCCCAACATTCCAACTAGTCGCAACACGTGGCTCGATCCTTTCTGGCGTGGCTTTGCGCCGCAAATTCATCAAGCTCGTTACGGAGTCTCGATTCTTCTTCTTGAGTGTGTCGTTCCTGCTGCCGGTCGCGAAGCTTCTCCAAAGCACGAACGTCTCGGTCCGCCATCAACATCGCCTCGCGTCGGCGCTCGATCTCGCTCGCCAACATCTCACGCTGTTTTGCGAGCGTCTGTTTCTCCGCCATCAAGATCGCCTCGTACCTCTGGATCTCTAATAGCTGATCGACCGCGACGTTCTCCGACCGACTGATGTGGGACCGCTGCTCCCGAAGCGAATCGTTTTCCTGGTTGATTTCAAGTTCACGCTCATCGAGCAGCTGTTCTGCATGGAACGCTTCGGCCAAGGCCGCGCGCCGCTCGTCGCGAAGTTGCTCGCGGAGCTTCAACAGCGTCGCCAGTCGAAACGAATACTTGGCCATGGCTCTGTTTGTTACTTGTGGTTATCTGAACAACGCGAAGGAATCGGTGCTGAACTCTTTAGGCCGGGACTCCCGCCGGGGCCGCCCCAACTCGTGACGCTGCATTCCCCATCGCTTGCTGTCCCATCGCCTGTTGGTTGACGGTCAACAGGCGCTGTCCCAACATCAACAGCGCTTGCTGCGCTGATTCGAACGATGACGCATCGTCTGTCTGCTGCCTCAGAAACTGGTCGATCTCATCTCGCATCGCAATTGCGATATCGATCTTCGGATTCGTACCCGCTCGATACGCTCCGATGGAAATCAGATCCTCGTTGTCTCGATACGTGGCCATGCATTCGCGAACCGCCGCGGCCGCCTGACGATGCTCCGGCGAAGTAATCTCCGGCATCAATCGACTAATACTCTCCAAAATATCGATCGCCGGATAATGTCCTCGCGAGGCAATGCTGCGAGAGAGCCAAGTGTGACCGTCGAGTAGACCGCGTACGGTATCCGCGATTGGCTCATTGGAATCGTCACCTTCGACCAACACCGAGTAGAATCCGGTAATGCTGCCATTGCGCGAACGTCCTGCTCGCTCTACCAGCTTGGGCAGAAGTGCAAATACCGACGGCGGATAACCCCGCGTCGTCGGCGGTTCGCCTGCCGCGAGCCCAATTTCGCGCTGGGCCATCGCAAAACGTGTCAGGGAATCCATCAACAACAGCACGTCTTTGCCTTGATCCCGAAAGTATTCGGCCAACGCCGTCGCCGTAAATGCCGCCTGAACTCGAGCCAAGGCAGGTTCATCACTGGTGGCAACCACCACGACACTGCGAGCCCGACCGCGCGGACCGAGGTCGCGTTCCAGGAATTCGTTGACTTCTCGACCCCGCTCGCCAATCAAGGCAATGACATTCACATCGGCCGACGTGTTCTTGGCCATCATCCCGAGCGTAACACTCTTGCCGACGCCAGAGCCGGCAAAGATGCCCATGCGTTGGCCTCGTCCACAGGTAAGCATGCCATCGATCGCACGGATCCCGGTACCTAGCGCTGTATCAATCCTGGGACGGTCGACGGGCGCGGGTGGCTGACGATCGCGTGGCACCTTCTGTTCGGCAACCGGTTGCCCGTAACCGTCGGTAACCTGTCCTTCGGAGTTTACGACTCGTCCCAATAATCCTTCGCCAACGGGAATACGACTTGTTGTCTTGCATAGTCGAACCGGATCTCCCGGACGAACGCCGGTCATCGCACGCATGGGGTAGATCAACGTCAAACTGTCCTGGAATCCGACGACTTCGGCCGGAACCGGTTCCCCATTGTGACGCTGGATTTCTACCACGGCTCCTAACGGAACTGGGAAATCAGCAACCGAGGCAGTCATACCGACCGTACGAACCACACTCCCGGTGACCGCGGTCGATAAGATCTCGTCAAGTTGTTCGGTTAATTCCGACATGCTTACGACAGCTCCTCTTCGATTCGAGCGAGCTGTGCTGCAAAGGTGTTATCAACGGCACCACGTTTGGTTTCGATACGACAGCCGCCTGGCAAGATTCGATCATCGGCAACAACCTCCGCCGATGCGATCCGCGACATGTTCTCGGTCAGTTGCTTGACCTGTCCGCCCAAGGTTTCCACGTCCTTTGGACTCATGAGAATCTTCAGATCCGTACTTCCTTCGGTGAGTCGCAGGGCGTCCTGGACAAGATCAAGGGTTATTTCCGGCGACTTCTCCAGTTCGCGGCGAAGGATCTTTTCGGCGATCGCGGTCGCGAGGTGTACTGCACGTGTTTCCCAGTGGGCCAGCCAATCCTGTTTGGCACGACCCAGATCCTCAATCACTTGATCCAAAGCCGGAGCAAGTGTCTTCATCTCTTCGCCAATCGCGTCCTGCATGGCCGCCATCGCCGCTCGTTTGCCTTCCTGCTCTGCCTGAGCGCGAACTTGATCGGCATTCTGGTGAGCTTGCTGCACAATCTTGTCGGCTTCGGCCTTCGCCTGCTCCAAGTAACGATCGACCTCGTGCGAGATGTCGTTCAAGTTGTAGGCGACGCGATCGGTGTTACCGCCGCTCGCTCTGGCCTTAATGATCGTGGACATGTTTCTATGCTTCTCGTCACTGTGTTGACGCTAAAGACTGGGGGCTCGTTAATGAGTTCTCTATTTACCTAGTCGGTGTGACAAACGGGCCACTATGCTGCTCGGAGAAAGCTTTCTGCTGACGTGGAAGTATTCAGGACGGGCTGCGACAGTTCCGCCGCCAGGAGACCAAGCTGTCGCTGACTTTCGTCGACGTCGCTTAAACGAACCGGCCCCAGCGAGGCAATCTCTTCGCGCAGCTGGCGACCATCGGACAGCCCCAAGACAGCTAGAAGATCGCTGACGATCTTCGGATCCGCTGCCGCCAATGCCAACACCAGCGTCTCGCGATGACAAGCGTCGAGAATTCGGATCAGAGTGTCGGAATTCAGGTGAGCAATTTGATCCAGCGACAACGGTTCGACGGCAGTCTCGGCGTCGTCGCGTCCGTCAGCCATCGTGTTCGCTGGCATGACGTTCCTTTGCACCTGGGAAACAAGATCGGAGTCTCGTTCGGCCAGATCCGACAACAGTTCGCGACGCATGCCGCCATCTGTCGCTTCGAGGATGCGAATTGCCGCCGAGACTCCCGCGCGACGACGACCAGCCCGCTTAGCCTGATCGCGGAGCCAGTTGTGTAGCGTTGCCTCCACCTCTTGAATGACCTCCTCACTCGGCTCGTCTAAGCGCGCAAGTCGATGAAGAACGTCAGCCCGTCGCGCCGCCGGCAGCTTTTCCAACACGGCCGATGCTTGTGGCGACGCGAGTCGCGAAAACACGACGGCTATCGTCTGGGCGTTCTCACCTTTTAGAAATGCCGCTAAGTCCGTCGGCGACGTTTGCGTGAGCGAGTCATCTAGGCTGCGGGCAACGTCTTGCGACTGGTCGATTTGACTGAAGGAACTATTCGGAAGACGGAGATGAATGACCGCGTCGCTGCCAAGATCGATGCCGCCGGGATCTTGATCGGGAACCAATCGATTTGCCTTTGGTGTTGGCGCTAGAGGATTTGCAATCCTTTCGGGCGAGTTGCTACTCGCGGCATATGCCTGAGCGACGGTGCTCGGTTTGCCAACATGCCTCTGGGCGAATTCCGAAAAGACGTCGTCGCTTTCGGCGACATCGGCCTCTTGCAACTGGATCGCGCAACGCCGCACGGCTGCCGCCTGCTCCGGATCGAGCCGATCCAGCAGGGTGTCGGCCGTCTCACGATCAGCGGCGGCGATAAGAATCGCCGCCTTTCGAATGGCATCTTGATTCATGGTTCGTGTTTACCTCAACTTCTTGTTGAGCGGGGCCTTTGAATGGGAG
>CAYLRE010000331.1:0-4998 GCA_964385715.1 uncultured Planctomycetaceae bacterium | reverse complement strand
TGTCGTTCGCGGTTTTCGCGCGTACCAGTTTCGCGGTTTTGCCAGCCAGAAGAATCGGGGTCGGGTGGCTGGTTATTGGACTTTCGGTGGTTGCGGATTGTCGAGTATGACGGGTTCGATGCCGAGGCGCCGACAGAGATCAATTGTGGCTTGGTAGAGCGGTTGGCTGGTCGCCACGACCCACAAATCAAGCTGATTGCCAGATTGGTGGCAAGCGAAACACCGGAAGAGATGCCGCGAGATGTGAACCGAGAAGCACCGTTTTCGTCTCGAACCGTCACCGCAGAACGGGCAAGTGCCACGCCACTGCTCGCTACGGCATCGTATCGGTTCGCAGTTAAGTAGTTCGAGCACACGGCGAATCGGAATCTGTCGTCGAATCGCTGCGTAGTCGAGGCCGCTCATGATGAGGAATCGCTTGCTTTAGCATTCTTGGGCGACTGCTTCTTACCGTTCTGCTTGGCCTTTTCCTCGGCGCGATGGGCTCGGTAAGACTTTCCTTGGAACCGTTGGATGATCGCATTGTCGACCATGCGGTCGATCAGCGCCATTGCTAATGGGGGGTCTTCGAAGTATTCGGTCCAGTTTTCGAATTCGATGTTGGTGACCAAGGCCGTTGAGCCGCGGCGACTGCGACTGTCGATAATCTTATAAAGCAGGCTCGACGATTCCGGGTACTCGCGGCGTTCTAGCTTCTCAAATCCGAATTCGTCGATGATCAAGAGATCGAATCTGCAGTAATACCCCACTTTGCGAGACAAGGTCTTATCGCCCGAGGCAGCGGTCAGCTCTTCCAGCAGACCGGCACTGGTGACGTAGCGGACGCGATATCCCAAGACACAACAGCGTCGGCCGATACTTTGAATTAAGTGGGTCTTCCCCAGGCCGCTGTCTCCCACAAAGACGACGTTGTCCCGACGCCGGATGAAGTCACCGGTGGCCAATTCTTCGAATGTTACCTGGTCAATGGTCTTGCGGTTGAAGTCCCAATCGAACGACTCGAACGTAGCGGCATCACGAAAGCGGGCCGCGCGGAGACGTCGTTCAATGCTCCGCTCGCGGCGGAGACGTGCCGGTTCCGCCAAAAAACGCTCCAGCAGTTGCAGGTAAGACAGCTTGGACTTGGTGGCAGCCGTTAGGAGCTCGTCAAGCTGCTCACCCTGTAGCGGGATGTTCAGTGTCTCCAGGTGCTGGAGAAGCTGTTGGCGGAGTGTCTGCTTCGTGATCTTCGGTTGCGTCATTGGAATCGTTTTGTTCGAACAAGAGGTGCTGATAATCCGCGCTGGGGCGGGCCTCGATAGAGTCCGAGCCTGACAGCTTCCGCAAAGTTTCCTGTTGCTGTGCGTTGATCAGTTGCCACGCTGGCTTGGGTGTCGCCTGCAATTCCAGTATCCGCTGCAAGGAAGACAGCGAGTAGGCATGGTAGCCAACCGCACGCTCCAGGGCGGCAAGTACGTCCGGGCGGTGGTAAGCGCTGACCAACGCCAGTACCTGTGCCGCCTGATGCCTGCCATACCGTTGCTTCTTCAGCAGGCCTTCCAAGAAGCGAGTCGCCACTTCTCCCAGTTGGCCAAAACTCTGCCGCAGTTGCTCCAGCTGGCGAGTGTGGTTTTTCGGTGGACGATGCTTCGGATCGGTGCGTTTCTGGCCTGTTTCTCCTTGCCAAAGCAAGTGGCGCGCAAGCGGCCGGATCCGTCGATCGTAAACGATGAGTTCCGTTTCGGTGATGCGAACCGGCAAGACGGCTCCGACCAACTGCCACGGGACCGAGTACTGGTTGTATTCGTAAACAACATAGCCCTCCGTATCCACCACCCGGTAAACCACCCGCGCCGTGTCGTAGTCATGCGTGGGAAGCGGTAACAGGTGCGGCTGCTCGTCGGCATGCGCATCGACGGGCCGCTTCTTGGTCGTGCGGTGCGTCCGCACATCAGCGACATTTGCCAACCACCAGCGAGTGACTTCGTTCAGATGCTCCAAGCTGCGGAACGTACGACCGTTCAATAGGCTCTGCTCGACGTAAAAAAACGGCCGCTCCACCTTGCCCTTCGTTCTGGGCCGCCGAGGGCGGCAGGCCCACGGTCGGTAACCATAGTGCGTGGCAAACGCCAAAAACCTGGTGTTGTAGATGGGCTCGTCGTCTTCCCACCGCGTGACAACCACCTTCATGTTGTCGTAGAGGCAAGTGGCCGCCAGGCCGCTCAGATGTCGAAACGCCTGAATATGCTGCCGAATCGTCGCGTCGAAATCTTGACGCTCGGTGAAGCAGAGATACTGTCGTCGTGAGCAAGACAACACGTAGCTGAATAGGTTGACGCGCCGTCGACCTTCTCCGCTGAAGTCGATATCGTAGACGGACCAGTCCATTTGAGCTTGCACACCCGGTGCCGTTTCAAACCGCACAACCAGGGGCCTGTTCGGCTGACGGCGCAACGTATTGACACGCTCTCGTAGAATCGTGTAGCCGCCGGCATAGCCTTCTTTCCGTAGTTCTTCGAGAATTCGCGTCACGGTGATATTCGGATAGCGATCGAGCAGCGCGGTGATTTTGGACTCGAACTCATCCAGCTTGCTCCTGTAGCGTGAGGTCGGCCGCGGCAGTTCGCTGTTGGTAGGGCTCGCGTCCGCGGCGTCTCGTGCCGCGTGATGCTCCCTAATCGCACGCGTGACACGCCAGCGACTGATGTTCATTTCTCGCGCGATACTGCGCATCGACTGCCCCCCTCGCCAGCGATGGACGATTTCGTTGTCCACGCTTTCATTCATGGCAACCTCAACTCCTGCAAGAAGTCGGTGGTTAACTCCGATATCAACCGGGCTTCGTCCGCCAACCGGGCGAAGCCGGCCTCCAATGGCTCTCGATCACAAGCTTGCAACTCGCTCCGCCCCTGGTAGCGGAGCCAGGATTGCATCTTGGCCAGACCGTCCAGCAGCCACCCCAGCCGTTTGGCCACACGATTGCCAGCGACGCTCAGACGCGGATCCCACTGATGCACGAAGCGTTCGTCCACCTGCCGCAACGCACGACGAGGATCGTCTAGGACGAACGTGGTCTGTTCTTGGGTACTGCTGGCCAACAGCAAGTCGACCACCGCGGACAGTTCCGTGGATGTGAGAGATGCTTCGCGTGCTGCTCGCAGAGCGTCCGCTTGGTTGCCCATGGGCAACCGCGTCAACTGGCGGGCCATTGAAGGAATCAACAGACCCAGTCGAAGCTCCTCACGAGCGGCGTTGCAGAGACGTTCGAGCATCGCCAAACGCCGATTGACCCAGCTCTTGTGACGCCCCAATAGTTGTGCCGCTTCCACTTGCGAGAGGCCGTCCTCGCGTACCAGCGCATGCACGATCCATGACTCCTCCAGTTCCAACGGCCGTCCACCAATACGGTTCAAGTTGTAGATCGCCGCTTTCGCCCCTTGTTCATCCACCTCCAGCCGCCGGGATCGGAGACTCGTGATGCCCTTCAACTTGCGGGCCGCGTGCAACCGCTTGAAACCATCAATCAATACATACTCGTGATCGTGCACACAGATTACGATCGGCGAAACTTGACCATAACGCTCCAGCGATTGGGCCATCCGCTTCTCGAGTTGCGGCTGCGCGAGCCGATACCGCTGCAGCCGCTCGTCGATCCGCTCCAATCGGAGCAGGCGTACTTCGTCCTCCAACCAATTCATTTGGTGAGCCGTCATCAAAAAGGCCTCTTCTCGTGCCCCTTTTCCTGGAACCCGTCCTGGCGGACATGGCAGAAATGACCATTGAGAATAGGTCGAACGAGTTGACTCACCAATATGCGGCACTCGAAATCAGCGAGGGGGAACAACCATCGTCGTCCGGCCAGCCCGCTTTCTGATTGCCCCGCAACCGCCTTCGCCACCGCCGCTCGCGAACCAAGACTCGACGTAAAGCCTGGCGACAGGCGGCACTACAGAACTTCTGCAGAGGTGAACGGGCCGTTCTGAGAAACCTGTCGTAGCAGCCTGGTCGTGAACAAGAAAAAAATCCTGCCTTGTCCGCGTAGGGATAGCCCTCGCGACCTTCGCGGGAACCAGAATTGCTGCTCCCCCGTTCCCGAACACGCTGCCGATACCGACACGCCTGGGCTCGACGGCGACTCTTTCCCTGCTCGCTGGCTCGATAGCGGCGGTTGGCTCCTTGTCGCCGCCAGCGCCGGGCTGCCGCCCGACAGGCCGAACCGCAATAGCGGCTGAGTGGATGCCGGGGCTGAAACGTCTCTTCACACCCCTTCAAAAGGCAAACACGACGGCCCAGACGCCAAGGGACGTCTTGCAAAGACTGCGATCGTGAACAACGCTGGAGTGGGCCCAAGGGAGGTGTCAGCTCCCCGAAGGTCAAGCCTCGCCGCCAAACCCTAATTTCGCGGCGAGGCGTCTTCTTTCTTACCGGCCGCTATTCCCTCCCGTCGGCAGCTACCAACCCTCCAGTGTAACCGCTCCTCAGGCCACCCGCCCGCCATCATCCCATCGCGGTTCTGGCCAGCCACACCGAGAATATGGACCAGCCACCGACCGCGACTGACACTAAGGGCGATCACACGATGTAGATTGTCCGCAGCACGGCGTTCCGCGGCCACATCAGGTGGTTGTTTTCGGGTAGTCGGTGGCGTGGCATCCCGAACCCTTGAAGATAACCGCCACTCCAATGCCAATCAACCGGCGCACGGAGCCGCCGCAGTCAAAGGCTGCGTCTACACTGCCATTCTCAACAACGTGAATTCCAGGTGCAGCCCGGACTGATGATCGGGGCTACACACGATGCAATTCGGGTGCGCCTCGCTCGAGAGTCTCCTCGGGGCATTCAAGGTGACTCCTGTCATCATCGGCAGATGCTCCTGTCCAGAGTTCTTCACGCCTCTCCTCGGTGTTGGATGAAGTGCCTTGGTCTCTGCTCACTCGCACGGAAATCTCGAAAACGCAACAGGGGGCTCCGTCAAGCCGAGAAGCCGCCTGACGCACGGGGTATCCGAACAGTCGGCGC
>CAYLRE010000330.1:0-5004 GCA_964385715.1 uncultured Planctomycetaceae bacterium | reverse complement strand
AAGTGGTTTCTATTTGCGAGTGATTGAATCGGGCAGCTTATCGGCCGGAGATCCCATTGAACATCTTCAAGGCGGCCAGGGCCTACCGACATTGAGTGAGTTGCTCGACGCCTACTACCATGTGGGCGACCACGTCGAACTCGTGAAGCGAGCGATCGACACGCCAGCTTTGTCTCAAGCTTGGCGAGACGACTTCACCAAACATTTACAACGACTCGCGGAAGCCCGCGATTGAGCGGTTGCGTTAACGCGTACATCTCTAGATATTCGGGAACTTGATGCGCCGCGCCAACCTGCTAGCATCCAACGCGGCGATTGCTCCCCATTTTCTCTGTATCGCAAAAGATCGGCTTGCGGTTTTTAGACGCTGGCCACTATTATCCCGTATTGCCAGCGGCAATTTCTTGAAGAGCAACTGGTTCGTTCGCACATTCCGTGGAGCTTTGTAATTGATGTCCGATCAAGCAACCGTCTATATCGTCGATGACGAACCCGACGTATGCAACAGCGTCGTTGCATTGGTCACATCGATGGGCATGGTTGGCGAGACATTCTCGTCGGCCGAGGACTTTCTCGAGACGTTCGATCCTGACCGCCATGGATGCCTTGTCACCGATCTTAGGATGCACGGCATGAGCGGCCTAGAACTACAGGATCACCTGCGTTCCCAAGGCATGCAGCTTCCCATTGTGTTTATTACGGCATATGCAGACGTGCCAACGACCGTTCAGATTATGCGCAATGGAGCTACCAATGTTCTGGAAAAACCCTTTCGAGGGCAGGATCTTTGGGAATCGATCAACACCGCGATCCGCACCGATGCCGAATCGAGGACCATCAACCGCCGAGCTGAGGAGACTCGCCAACTTCTCGAGCGATTGAGCGAGAACGAACGAAAGGTGATGGATCTGTTGGTCGCGGGGGAGATGAACAAGACGATCGCCAAGCAGCTCGGGGTCGCGCTTCGCACCGTGGAACAGAGACGCCACGATCTACTGCAGAAACTGGGGGTCGATTCCCTGGCCGCCCTGGTTCGACTTTCGATCGAAGCCGAAGCCGCGGCGTGAGAGCCTCTGGCGCGTGAGTGACTCTGGATTTCGGGATCTGGAGAATCTTGGGACTCGGGCCAGATCTACTCCAATCGCACGTGATCGATGTAGAACGTGTGTCTTTTCGTGGGGCGATAGACGAAGAATTGCAAAATACTGATATTGCGCAAGTCCATGTAGCGGTTCTCGGGGGCCGCCGCGACATCTTCGAGAGGAATTCGGACTGCCTGCTTGCCTGGCTTGAGCGGGACATGGTGATGAAATCGATCCTCGTACTCGCCATCGTGTTCGATGTCTTCGATCTTTACGATCAGGTAATCCGGTTCGATCAACTCGCCTAAATCGGACTCATCCTCGTCCTGAACAAACAGGTCGAATACCAGATGGTCGTAAGCCGACCAATCATCAACCGGCCAGGCTAAAGTCACGCCTGGGTACTCTGTGACCGAAAGATCGACGCGCAACGCACGCTCACCGTGAGTCACGCCGACTGGCACCCTCGTCATACGACTGTCGTGTGGCGCCCAACGTCGAAGTTCCACATCGGTCTCAAAGGACGCCAGCACAGGCATTTCCGCTTGCTGTCGAATGATGTCGACGAACGTTAGTGCGGGCCAAATGCATGGAATGACAAGAATCAAGACGCTGGCGATCGACAACCGCGTTCGCAGGCCGCCGTGCGTCAGGTAACACCGAACGGACCAGCAAACACCAGCTGCTACGCCCATCGTGTTGGCGACGGCATCATGCAGCGTAAAGTTCCGCCCGGTCTGCGATTGCAAGACTTCCGTCACCAACCCGAATCCGATCATCAGTGGCGTGATCAGGAGCAACGACCGTGCGCCGCTGGCAGGATGCAGTCGACATACGATTTGATGAAGCAGGACCGTCACCGCGGCAAATGCTGGCGCATGCCCCAAGTCGAGAACCGCCCGAAAACCGCGATTGAGCCGTGGGAGTGGCGACAATAGCAATACGGCGAGAATCGCCAGTGGCACAAGGATCGCCAGCACGGTACGAGCCGACCGCCGCTGATGCGGACGAACAAGTGTCCCACGAACACTCGTCCCATCTGCCCTAGTGTCCAAGTGATCGTTCGCCGTCATGGTATTCCAAGATAGTGCTAAGCCAGTCGCCCGCCGTTATAGCCGATTCACCGACCCACCTGAAGAGACACTCCTTCACCCGTCCATCGGTCGAGGTGAGACCAATCGGTCGTTGCTCTGGAACGCGCGGTCCGTTTGATGGACAATATAGAAAGCGTAGTATCCTCCAGGGTGCTGGGCTCGGATATCGAAGCACTTCGTTCGCGAACCACTACTTAACTACGATACTTGTACGATGGGACACTTGCGCGATGGCCGAAGATAAATTGAAAGGCAAGTTGTTGATCGCCGTGCCCCAGCTCGGCGATTCCAATTTTACCCGTACCGTGGTGTTGATGCTGGAGCACGACGACGAAGGTTCTTTGGGGGTCGTGCTCAATCGAGTCAGCAATACGTCCATCGGGGAACTGTGGGAGCAGGTTAGCGACGAGCCTTGTGATTGTCAGCAGCCAGTGCACCTCGGAGGCCCCGTGGCCGGCCCGCTTATCGCGTTGCACGGCGATGCGTTACTTTCGGAGTCCGATATCTTGCCAGGCGTCTACATGGCAACCCAAAAGGAAAAGCTCGAACAACTGGTTAGGCAATCCGACACATCGTTCCGGATATTTAGTGGATACGCTGGCTGGGCAGCTGGGCAACTCGACAACGAACTCGAGGCGGGTGGCTGGCTCACACGCGAGGCCGAGGAGCGACTCGTCTTTAGCACGGATGAAGATCTCTGGAAGGCCGTCGGCAAGGAAATCACGGACGACGTTCTTCAGTCCGCGCTCAACATTGAAAATATTCCCGATGATCCGTCCTTGAATTAGGTTTCCATGTCCAATCTGAATCCATCGTCCGATCCGTTCCAATCGCCCTCTCCGGAAGCAGAAGAACCGTCCACGGATCAGACGGAACTGAAGAAGTGGGAACGCCAGGCACTCGACTTCTACTTGCAGAATCGTGACAAGCGAGTTGGCTGGGCGATTACACGGCAATTGATTCCGATAATCATTGGAATGGGCATCGCGCTAGTGGGAATCATATTCGTCGCCGAGATCTACCTTCCGGCCGACGATAGCGTTATCCCAGTCGCGTTTGGAACCGTGGGAGGAATGCTGGCTGCCCATCTGCTTATGCATCGCCGATTCGCGCTTTTTTGGCCGACGTTACGTGAATGCATCGATTGGCCCGCCGTTGAAGGGAAGCTGGGCCTGCGGACCAGTGAATCGGAAGAGAAGCCTGGTTCCTAGCCACGTTCTTACGAACGGGTGATTTCTCGGACTGGCCCCCGCCGTTAGACAAAGGCGCGCACGCGCCCCCACAGAGTGATAATTCTGCGTGCGCAAGAGAAGCTGCCGGTTCGAGATCCTAGGGGTGACGACTTCTAGGAGACCAGCTGCTTACCTTCCTTCTCGGCTTTACGCTCGGCGATGACCTTTTCTTGGATGGTCGACGGTACCTGACGGTAACGAGCGAACTCCATGCTGAACGTGCCCTGGCCCTGGGTCATGCTCCGCAAGTCGGTCGAATAACCAAACGTTTCGGCGAGCGGAATCTCGGCCAAGATGACGGCGGAATCGCCCTGCATCTCGGTCGTTTGGATGATTCCACGACGGCTGCTGATCTCGCCAGCGACCGGACCTTGGAAGTCGGGCGGCACCTCGACTTCGACCTTCATGACCGGCTCCAGCAAGACCGGCTTGGCCTTGAGGAACGTCTCACGCAAGCAGGCGCGAGAGGCGATCTGGAAGGCCATGTCGCTACTATCGACTTCGTGGTAGGAACCGTCTTCCAATACCGCACGAAGGCCAACGATGGGAAATTCGGCCAATGGGCCCTTGTCGAGCGACTGGCGGAATCCCTTGTCGACGCTGGGGATGTATTCCTTGGGAATACGACCACCAGAAATATTCTCTTCAAAGATGTAGTTCTCTTCAGCGTCCTCCTCGAGCGGTTCGAGGTAACCGACGATGTGGGCAAACTGACCGGAACCACCGGTTTGCTTCTTGTGCTTGTAGTTGTACTCGACCTTGCGAGTCGCGGATTCGCGGTAGCTCACCTTCGGAGCTCCGACTTCCACCGGCACTTTGTATTCGCGTTGAATACGCTCGACGTAAATCTCAAGGTGCAATTCGCCCATGCCGGCGATGACGGTTTCAGCCGTCTCTTCGTCGGTAGCGACGTGGAACGTCGGGTCTTCCTTACGGAAACGAGCCAGAGCCTTGCCCAGCTTGTCCGCACCTTCGCGGCTCAAGGGGTTGATGGCCATCTTGATGACCGGCTCGGGCACATAAATGTTTTCCAACGTGCAGAATTTCTGCTCCGAGGAATACGTGTCACCACTGGCCGCGTCGATACCCATCACAGCGACAATGTCACCGGGCTCGGCGACATCGATCTCTTCGCGATCGTCGGCGTGCATTCGCAGAAGGCGGCTGATGCGCTGCTTCTGACCAGTACGCTGGTTGTAGTACATCTCGCCCTTCTCGAGCTTGCCTTGGTAGATCCGCGTAAAGGTCAGCTGACCATACGGATCGTCGACAATCTTGAACGCCATGGCGACGGTTGGCTTGGACGAATCGGGTTCGAGCGGAATGCGCTCATCCGGATCGTCGTACTTCATGGCCGTCTTGTCACGCTCGTCCGGAGACGGCAAGTAGCGAGTAATGGCGTCCAGCAGCGGCTGCACACCCTTATTCTTAACGGCGGTCCCGAGGTAGACCGGCGTGAAATCCTGGCCCTGAACGGCGTCCTTGAGGATTTGGTGAATCAGGTCTTCCGAGATGTCTTCTTCGGCGAGCAGCGATTCCATAAGATCATCGCTGTACATCGAGAGCGCCTCGAGCATCGCCTGGCGTGCTTCGGTG
>CAYLRE010000329.1:0-5030 GCA_964385715.1 uncultured Planctomycetaceae bacterium | reverse complement strand
GCCCATGCTGCGCGTCGTCACGCCCGGCTCGGCAAACGACGTTGACTCAGAAAGTTCGTTACTTGTCGCGGTCGGAAACGAACCCAAGAGGATCGTGCTGTGGTTGCCGGGAATGAAGCTGTTCGTAGCGTTCTTGAGCACGTACGAGATCAGCGTGTTACCTTCCCAGTCGATGACAACTTCACCGGTGGCTGGGTCGTAGATCAAATCCGGAATCGCCGGATCGCCATCGCCGGCAGCACCCAGCACGTCACCAGCCGCATCCGGCGCCGGATTGAAGTTGGTGAACATCGCCTGGATGTCCAAGTTGTCGACGTCCTCATCGTGTCCGGCAGGATCCGTCGTCGCCCCGGTGCCGTCTCCGTGAACGTCACCTTCGGCGCGCGTCTTCGGCGTCGTCCAATTCGTGGTACCAGGACCGGTGAAGTTGGTGAACGCCGCTTGGATGTCTTCCAGGTTCGAAACGTAACCGTCGCAGTCGGCATCGCCAATCGCACAGGTGGGGAGCAGCTGCAAATCATAGGCGTGCGCGATCATGTCCATCGTCAGATCGATGTCGAATCGCTGTCCGGGAAAGATGAACGTGTCCATTAAACCGGCGCCGTTGGTGTGTTCGTTATTTGCGCCGGTCATGCTGACGTTGAGCCCGCCCGGATCGAAGACGCCTCCCACAATCGCGTCTTGCCAGACATCCCGAAACTGGGGACCACCCCAATCGTCGAAGTACAGACCGCCGGTGAATCCCAACAGATGCCCAAGTTCGTGGCGGATAACGGTCAGCGCGTCGTACGAACCGCCCGGCACATCGCCATCGGTTGCCGGAGTCGGGTCCCACCACAGAGCCGTGGGGTGAACGCCCATGAAATGCCCCGTGCCAAGCCAGGGACGTGTGTCTTCGCCAGGCCCCGGAACTCCACCCCAAACCCAACCGTAGGTGACCGCGGCCGCGCCACCTTCATTACGAAAGTCCATGCCAAAGGAAATGGTGGTGTCCAAGTCGTAGGCAGCAAATCCCGCTTCCCATTCGGCCGCTGCCTGTAGCACCACGTCTTTTTGCAGCTGGCTCCAAACGCCCTGATTGCTGTCATCGAACGTGATATCGAGAGTCAAAGCGGCCCACGCGTTAGGCGCTAAAGCCAACAAAGCGAGTCCCGTTAACATCCTGCGAACGATCATGACGCTCCCTTTCCTTCGTTCCATGTTTACTTCGTTACATGCCACGCGACGAACGCGAGTCTGTTTGACAACGAACCGGGCCGACATCGTTCCCTCAAGCACGGGCAACCATAAGCACGGCAGCCCGACAAGCGATGGCGGCTATCAAGCGCCGTGATTCTAGTGTCATTTGCTCAGTGATGTCAATTTTTTTCACGCGTTTTTGGACCGTCGATACCGGTACAACGGTTTCTAGCAATAGTCCCCTTTTCTGTCCGGACCATCCGGCAATCACCCCACTTTACCCCCGATACCTGGGCTCGCATTGACCTATCATAGATCGAGATTTTTTGACATTCTTCCTCGTCTAGAATCCAACCGTTCTGTCTAGAATCCCACCGCGACTGGCATCAGGAAGACCATGCTCCGAGTGCTATTCGTCCATACCGTTCCCAAGGGTCGCCCAGGTGGCGCAGAGTTGAGTCTGTGCCATCACATCCAGGGTGCGCCTCATTCGGTTCGCGTGGACATGGTCGAACCCGATGAACAGGTTGATCTCGATCGCTACGATGGCGTGGTGTTGGGCAATCTCCGCCCCCATGGAGGGTTGGGTGCCGAAGCAGAACTAACCCCCGTCATTCATTGGGCGGCGCAACTGAGCACCTATTTGGGCTTCTCCCTTCGCAGCGAACGCGACGTCCATCCCTGCACCTACCGTGACGGCCGCTGCCTGATTGGACAGAGTCTCCGCAAGACCGCGTGCGACTGCACATCGACCATGCGCGACGCCAACGAGCTTCTCTACAACACCTGCAGCGCCGTGCAGTTTCTGTCTCCCGTCCACCAACAGGCAATTAATCAACTGATCGACGTGCGAACTCCACAGCACGTCATCGCCGCGCCGATCGACTTCGATCGTTTTCGCGCCACCGTACCGGCGGAAAAAAGAATCGCCAAGGCGCTCGTGCTCGGGGACGAAATTCGCGTCGCCGATTCGGCCGAACAGCGGGCCCGTGATCACGGCTACGAACCGGAGACGGTCGACTACTTGAGCATCCCACACAAGAAAATGCCGGCCCTCTACAACCAGTATCAGGCCGTGGTCGTCGATCCGGTTATGTTGCACGCCTTTGGCCGTATCGCGGTCGAAGCGTTGGCCTGTGGCTGCAAGGTACTGGCCAGCGATCGCGTCGGCGCCATGTCGTGGCCCAATCCGCTGCAAGCAAGCCGCGAAGCGAACGACAAGTTTTGGTCCCTCGTCACCGAAGGCTGTCACACCAAGTGCGAGGTGGCTCCGCGGCGCAACTGGCCGTGGCGAAACGCTTCCTAGAAAACAAAGACGCATCACGTTCTACGTGGGAAATACGAATGTCCAAACTCTCTTCCTTCGCCAAGCGTTACGGGGCTTCCTTCGCCAAGCGTTACGGGGCTTCCTTCGCCAAAGATTACGGCGCGCAGCTAAAGGCCTTGATGAAGAAAAAGACGTTCCCGATCCAACAGGAAGGCGTGCTCTTCCACTGCCCGTTGACGATGCGCAAGCGTCACAACCTTGCCTTGCAGCATGTCAACAAACGGCTGCTGCATCGTCGTGAGATTGCGCTACCGCACATCCTGCATGTCGGCGTTACAACCCTCTGCAATTTGCAATGCCCCGGCTGCCCGACAGGCACCAAAGCCCTGGGGCGCAAAGGCGAACATCTCGACTTTGACGTATTTCGCCGCGTGACCGACGAACTTCGCGGGTCGTTGATGTTCATGCTGTTCTGGGACTGGGGCGAACCGCTACTGCACCCCAACATCGCCCAGATGATCGCCCACGCCAGAAAGAGCGGTATCAAGACGGTGATCAGTACCAACGCCACCATTCGCAACTCGGAAGAAGAAATCGACCGACTAGTGGCCGCCCGGCCGGACGTCGTGATTGTCTGCGTCGATGGAGCAACCCAGGAAACATACAGCACCTATCGGGTTGGCGGAAAATTGACCGACGTCCAGGACACAATCCGCCGACTGAAGGCAGCCAAAGAACGCCAGAACTCGCCGTACCCGGTGATTGAGTTTCGCACCCTGGCCACGAAGTACACCGAACACGACATGCCGCAGCTTTTGCACATGGCCGAAGACCTGGGAGCCGACTCCTTTACGGTGAAGACGCTTCGTCCTTACGACTATCGTGGCCGGGACCTTGACAACGAGTTGGCCCCAGTCAGCAAGGACCTTGCTCGCTTTGCGTACGAAGGCGATGGCACTCCCGACTCGAACTCGCGGATCGCCATGAACGATGGACCGCTACGTTGCGGAAAGCCACTCTACGCCCCCACACTCAACTCCGACGGACAGGTGGCGTTCTGCAGCTACGCGAAGGATGAGAGCGACATGTTTGGCGACATTTCTGAGGTGCCCTTCCGATCGGTCTGGAAGTCTCAAGAATCGGCCGCCAAGCGACTCCACTTCCTTGAGAACGAAGGAGCCGAGCCCTGCAAGACGTGCTACTTCCGCACCGACAACCCACCGACGATCATTCACACGGTGCCGCTCGGCGAATTCCCGCACGACCTGTCACTCGCCAATCCGGAGAGTAAAGAGGCGTTCTTGCAGTCCGTTCAACGCCAGGCGGCGTGAGGCTCACGTGGCGACGCCAAAAGTTCTCGCTCGCGTCCAATGATGACAGCCCACCTATTGCTCGGTCTCGATGAGCATGTCCTCAAGGCTCCACAAGACGAACGTGCCGTCGTAGTTACCCGTAACTAGCGACTTCCCGTCGACAGACAGATCGAACGATGTCGTCCCAAACGGCAGAGGAAATGTGCCATACTTCTTACCATTGCCGAGGCGCCAAGCAGTAAGCGTCTTCTGCTTCACGTCATGCCCGATTCCCGTACCATCGAATGCGATCAGAAATTGGTCCTCGCCGATGAAGGCGAGTTTCTTGGATTGCATTCTCCGGCCTGTGTCGACAATGCGCACTAGCTCTCCGCTCTTGGTATCCCAAACTCGGACTCCTCTCATCTGGCCACAGGACGCAATACGCGCTGCGTCCCCAGAAAACGCCAAGCTGTTAACTTCGCCGGTCGCTTCCTTAGCGATGGTGACTCGGGGTTTTTTATCGCCCCATCCGAAGATCTCGATCCCCTCGTGTCCCAGCGCATATTCCTTGCCGTCGGCCGAGAATGCAAAGCAACCCTTGCGCGGAACAGAAAAAACTGCAGGCGTCTCTTGCCACTGGGAATCTCCGTGACTGACAACTCGATGGTCGAAACCGAACGAGAATACGAACTCCCTAGTGCCAGGCCCTGAGGTGATGTTGTACGCGTTCATGGATCGATCGCCGCCATGCACCATCTTCTTGGAGCGCAGATCCCACACCTGCCCCGGGTGGGTCATCACGAATCGGCTGTCGCGCGAGATCGCGATCGAGTGTATTGGGGATTCCAAGCCAGTGTGCGGCAACAACTCCTTGCCACTCTGCGCATCGAAGATGTGGACCGTCCCACCCAATCCGCCGACCGCAACGGACTGGCCGTCATGGGAGAGCGCCCCACAGGTTGCCCCGGTGGCAGCGTCTATTTCAGCAAGAACTTTATCCGCGGCAAGATCGATAATTCGCAGGCCATCAACGTGACCAATCACCAGCCTTCGGTCATCGTTCGAAAGCGCTATAAATCCGACTTTCTTTCCTTTCTCGACAAGCCTGGCACCTTCGTTACCGGTCGTTAGATTCCACTGGCGTAGCCCGCCATTGCCATCCGTTGCGAACAAGCGTTTTCCATCCGAAGTAATCGCGAACTGACCAAATGATACATTCTGCCACGGCACCTCGAATTGCAACTTCTTGTCGTTAACGTTCCAAACCTGAACGGAGTATTTCCATTGCT
>CAYLRE010000328.1:0-5033 GCA_964385715.1 uncultured Planctomycetaceae bacterium | reverse complement strand
CCCGAAAAGCTTGTTGCACGGAGCGCCTCGCCGCAGGATCGTTGGGGAAAGATGTTGGCCGGAGGGAATCGGCTGCGTTCTTGGGGAGAACCTCGGGCGGGCGCGTGCTTTGGGTATGCTGTGGCGCAGCGGGATCCGGGGCCGCGCTGCCGGAGGGCAAGAGCGTAGTGGAAGAGCGTGCTTGACCGGTACGCTGGTCTCCGCAGCCGGGGGCGTTGGAGGACCAGGCGGCATGGGCGCACGTCGAGGGCAAATGGCCGGAGGGTCAGGACCGGCCGGCTATGGATCTATGGGCCGGGCCCCCGGCAACGCTGTTGCAGATGTTCCACTCGATGACTCCCGCAATAGGGGCAGGAGGGCGACCATCGCTCCTCCGAAGCGTTCTGGTATTCCGGCGTACCCTCTGCCTCGGCCGCCACATCGGCGACGAGCAAGCACTCGGCCGACCCAGCGCGGCCGAGCAACGACAACAGCAGTCGGGCCCGCTCTTGAAGATGGCGTTTCGAAGGGTGCCAGAGGCCATAGTATCGCAGTTTGTGAAAACCCTTGGGCAAGACGTGCATCAGGAAGCGACGAAGAAACTCGACCCCGGTCAATCGGCAGGTTTCCCACTGGCCGGTGTCCCGCTGCTTGTGCTTGAAGGTCACATGGGTGTCGTCCATGGTGACGATCCGGGTGTTGGTGATCGCGATGCGGAAGGCGTAGCGGGCCAGGTAGGCGACGACGGCCCCCTTGCCCCGGCCGTAGTGCTTGCTGAACGAGCACCATTCTCGCTTGAAGGTCTTTCGTGGTAGACCGGCAAAGGCATCCGGCTTGGCCTTCTTGAGGGCGTCACGGAGCCGGGCTGCGATCAGCTTGGAGAGGGCCTTGACTGGCACCAGGAATTGGCCCGGCGGCTCACGCCAAAACTGGCCGTGGTCAGTGACTCCGCCGCTGCTTACCAGTAGGTGGGCGTGCGGGTGGTAGCAGACTGCCGCACAATACCCACGGTGCGCATTCCAGGACGGTTTCCGTCCGCTACCCGTTTCATCCGTTGCACGGTTGTGAGCTTCCGGTCTTTCTCTCCAGTCGATCGACCGATGGGGTGGTGACAGTCCAGGATGCTTCGGGTCGCCGCCTCAAGATTCCGAAATGGATGGTCGCGGTGGATGCAGTGCGCTGTGAATTGTCTGCGCATGCGACGGTCGACGCTCGATCACTTCTTTTGCTTGTCGAGCTGATTGAGCTCCACGGCGATACGCTTCCGGGAATGGAAGTCCGTTCTCAAGAGGAGCAGCGCCATGAAGCAACTCTGGTTGGTGGATTTAAGCAGGGTCGGCGACACGGAACCCGCCGTTCCGCTCGATCCGAAGACACGTGATGAGCTACGAGGACTGATGGCCCAAGCGATCGAGGCCGTACATTTTCGACAATCCAATGGAGAAACCGGCGATGAACGACGCGCAAACTCACACCAAGATCACGGAGCAACACCGCAGTCTCAAAGCGATTGTCTATCTGAGGCAATCGTCGCCGAAGCAAGTCGATCAGAACCTGGAAAGCCAGCGGCTCCAGTATGCGATGGCCGATCGCGCGAAAGCGTTGGGTTTCAGGCAGGTCGAAACGATTGATTGCGATCTCGGGAAAAGTGCTTCACTGGGCGCCGACGATCGCCACGGCTTCGACTCCATCATCAGTTCGGTCGCCAAGGGCGAAGTCGGCATGGTCCTCAGCCGCGAGGTCTCTCGGCTATCGCGCACCGACAAGGATTGGTGTCAGCTGCTCGAAGTGTGTCAGATCTTCCATACGCTGATTGGCGATGAGGACCACGTCTATGACTTGAATCTACTCGATGATCAATTGGTCCTCGGTATCAAGGGAACCATGAGCGTCGTCGAGCTGAAGGTCTTGCGTATGCGGATGCTTCGCGGACAGGAAGAGAAAGCACGGCGCGGTGAGCTGTTGAAGCGGTTGCCGGCGGGATACGAGCGTGATATGAATGGCAACGTTAGGATCACGGCGGACGTGCGTGTGCGCGAAGGAATCGAGTTGATCTTCAAGAAGTTTCGCGAAGTGCGGACGATTCGCCAGGCGTTTCAGTGGTTTCGCGACCATGATGTCGAGTTGCCGGTGAATCCGGCACGTGGTGGCAACCAGTTGATTTGGCAGATTCCCACGAAAGCGTTCGTGGGCGACGTCCTCGCCAATCCGTTTTACGCCGGAGCGTACGTCTGGGGACGCCGGCCGGTCGAGACGGTGCTTGTGGATGGTCAGCTACGAAAGCGACAAGGACGCTTGCGGCAACCGCAAGAGTGCCGCGTCTTCATTCCCGACCATCACGAAGGGTATATTACGTGGCAGACCTACGAAGAGAACCAGAAGATCATCCAGGCCAACAATATGAACCTCGACACGACCGAAGCGATGGCGGCCGCACGTGAAGGGAGCGGGTTGTTGACGGGCTTACTACGCTGCGGCCATTGCGGACGGAAGTTGCATGTTCGTTACTGGGGAGGACGCGGCACGAATGCTCGCTATCTGTGTAAGGGTGAGTTCGATTCCGGCGGCGAGTACTGTTTGGGGTTCGGTGGTGACCGTGTGGACCGTCGAGTCGCGGAAGAGATTCTACGAGTGATCTCGCCACTCGGCATCGAGGCGAGCCTGCAAGCGATCGACCGTTTGGCTCGTGATGAAGATGACCGCCGTCAGGCGTTCGAGCGACGGTTGCAGCAACTTGAATTCGACGCCCAGCGTGCGTTCGACCAGTACAACGAGGTCGACCCACGCAATCGCCTGGCTGCCGCGGAACTGGAGCGACGCTGGAACGGGAAGCTTGACGAGGTCGAGCACATCCGCTCCGTTCTGGCCAGCCTCGATCAGCAGAGGCCGTCGTTAACCGACACCGACCAGGAACGGATTCGTGCCTTGGGAGAGCGCTTTGCCGACGTCTGGGACAGCGAGTATTGCTCCGGAACGTTGAAGAAGCAGATTGCCCGGACCGTGATCGAGGAAGTGATCGCCAGTGACGTGGACAGCAGTACGCTGCGATTTGTGATTCATTGGAAGGGCGGCGTGCATACCGAGCTGACGATTCCTCGACCGAAGCCCGGCACGGTGCATAAGACGTCGATGGAAGCGCTGGAAATCATCCGCAGGATGGCGGTGCGTTACGGAGACGATCAGATTGCCTCGGTGCTCAACCGGCTCGGCCATCGTACCGGAAAAGGGCTGCGGTGGAATCAAACTCGCGTGAAGACGGCGCGGCGGAATCACGAGATTGCCGGGCAGAAGCGAGCCAAGGTGGACGCGAACATCCTGAGCCTCAGCGCGGCAGCCAAGTACTGCCGAGTGAGCAACAAATCAATTGAACGATTGGTTGCCAGCGGCAAACTACCCATGACCCAGGTCGCCCCGCGAGCCCCTTGGGAGATCCGCCGATCGGATTTAGACGCAGAACCGGTCAAGAGCATCCTCGATCATTTGCGAAGCACCGGAAAACTGATGATCGAAGGGGGTGATTCAGCCGACCAGCTGGGATTATTCCCTGAAAAACAAGGAGATGATAATGCCGGGTATTATGAGTGAGGGTTCTACTGCAATTGGCCGGTCCAGGTGTGCATGACCATGAGGATACCGGGCGTGGCCCCGAGATACTTCGGGTCGCGGGTCAGATCGATGACCGCACCGGCGACGGTCTTCATGAACAATGAGTACATGAACTTCTGATCGGACAGGAACAGATGGCGAATCTCTTGTGGGGCCGTAGCGACGACGTGGAAGTAGTCGCACGGTAAGAGTTCCGCCTGCCTGGCGTCAAGCCAGTCACGCATCTGGCGCCCATGACAGGCGGGACAGGCCCGATTGCGGCAGCCGTGGTAGACCCAGAACGTCTGATCACAATCGCGGCAACGATACTGATGGCCGCCCATCTCGGCGGTCATGCAGGCGGCGATGTCATTGAGGGCCCTTCTCTGCGATGGCATCATCAGATGCCCAAACTGGGTGACATAGTCATCCTTGAACCGGCGGACGACGTCGGCCAGCTCGATACGGTCGTCTTTCATGGCCGGTCCCTCCGTTAAAAGAGGCCGGCGAAGACGTTGGCGAGCAGTTCGCGCAGGTCGCGACGCAAGGGCTCGCTCAGATGCGTGTAGATCTCGGTCGAGCGGATGCTGGAATGGCCGAGCAGGATCTGCACCAGGCGGAGGTCGACGCCCTTTTCCAGGAGTTGGGTCGCGAAACTATGACGCAAGGTGTGCGGGGTGAACTGGTCGCTGAAATCGCACGCATCCCGTGCGCCGTTGAAAGCCCGTCGGGCCGTCCGGCTGGAAAGATGATCGGTCCCGTTGCGGTTGGCGAAGAGCCACTTTGGGCTGCGGTGGATCTTCCAGACCTCGCGGAGCATCGCCAGTGTCGGCTCGGTGAGTGGTAGGGCGCGCTCTTTGTTGCGTTTGCCGATGATGCGTAGAAGCATCTGCTTGGAATCGACCGCAGAAACCGGCAAGGCCACGGCCTCGCTGATACGCAGGCCGCAGGCGTAGATCAGGGCGAAACAGCCGCGGTAGACAGGCTGGCGGATCGCGGCGATCAGGCGGCGGCAGTCCTCGTGGCTGCGCACGTCGGGCAGGCGTTTGCGATTGGGTTGACGGACTTTTTTTTGGTCAGCAGCGACCAGTCGCGAGCCAGGGTGTTCACGAAGAAGAACTTGATGCCGAAGAAGTGAGCCTGGAACGTGCCCTTGGCGACCTTACGCCCGTCACGCAGGTGCATGAGGTAGTCGCGTACTTGCCGCTCGCTGAGCCGATCGGGCGAGAGGTGGTAGTGGGCGGCCAGTTGCCGCACGACCCTGACGTAGGCCTCCTGCGTGCCCTGCGAATGGCCGGCAAGCTCCATGTCCTCGATCATGCGTTTCCTGAGTTCGGTCACGGTGGTATCCTCCAATAGCAAGCCAAAAACCAGACTCCGGCCCCACAGCCGGAAACCTTGAGGATACCACGTCTCTGACAACTCCCAGTCCAACGACCCCAACACCAGCCATCACACCCCGCGCAGCC
>CAYLRE010000327.1:0-5035 GCA_964385715.1 uncultured Planctomycetaceae bacterium | reverse complement strand
GTGTAGATTCGGAGACCTACGGTCCAAGGAGTGAAGCGGTCGGGAGACCGCTTCATAACGAAGGCGACTTTTTTTGCGTCTGCCGTAATACGGGCAAATTTACGCTAAGGGCAAACGACCAATAGAGTTGTGATCAGCGCATGCGAAAACGACCAATCGCATAACCGTCTACGCAGCAACATCTTGGAGTTTTTTTGCGTCCACCCCGTTTTCCGCCATACGGCAAAAAAAGTGGGGCGCTCTCGCGTTCGCGGAGAGGACCAGAATTACTCGCGCTGGGCCGCTCGCTCCGGCATGATCGAGTTGAAGACGCCCGGTTGATCGGCTCCGTCGCCATCCCAATCGCCGACAACCGGTTTGTCGCCGGCACCGCCGAGTTCGAATACCTTGTCGGTGTCGTCGAGCTGGCCGTTTCCGTTACTGTCGAGGATCCAGGTGCCGTCGCGATAGACGCCGACCTGATCGATGCCGTCGCCGTTCCAATCGCCGATCAACGGCTTGTCGCCGATCTTGCCGAAGTGGAAGCTGCGATCGCCTTCGCTCCAACGGCCGGAGCCGTCGACGTCCATGTACCAGACGCCGTCGCGGAAGATGGCGATGGTGTGAATTCCGTCGCCGTCCCAGTCACCGGTGACCGGTTCGTCGAGCGGGCTACCGTAGTTGAAGACGTGATCGATGACGTCCTTTCTCGGCACACCATGAGCGGTTCTTTGCAGCGTTCGATCGCCGAGCGTCGCCTCACCCTCTTGAGGCGGCAAGTTCTTATGCTTGCCAGAGGTAAGGTTGTTGGCGTCAGGCAGGCCAGGTTCGGCCGCCACGGCTTTCGGATCGCCAGCCCATGCAGGACCAAAGATGCCGATGTCGTCTTTGCCATCGCCGTCCCAGTCGCCGACAACGGGCTTGTCATCCTTGGTACCAAGCTTGGCCCACAAATCGTCTTCGTCCCAGACGCCGTTGCCGTTGACGTCGATGTACCAATGTCCGTCGACATAAACGCCGATCTCCGAGACACCGTCGCCATTGAAGTCGCCGGTGACCGGAATCGAGTTGCGACCGCCGAAGCTGGGCTGCCACTGCTGACCATGAACGTCTTGAATCTGCCAACGAGCATCGGCGATCTGCGAAGCCATGGCGAATCCGCTCGGCTCAAAGATCTCGTCGTTGTTCATGTTGGCCACAGAGAGGACGTTCCGCGGGTGACCGGCATTCACAACGCTAAGGTGCCAGGTGTACCAAACGATGTCGCCACCGGCCCCGATCGGCTCAGGCAGAATGTTTGGCAGCGGATTCACGACCAACGGCAACTCAGGCGGCAGCGCCGGAGCAGCGAGCGGGTTCGCTGGGAATGGCGGGTTTGGATCGGGATCCTGCGGCGGCGGAATGACCGGTTCCTTGTCGACGATGATCTCGCTGAAATTGTTGAGCCGGGAGTTTTGTCCGGCCGCCAACCCGATGCGGATGATCGCGTCGTCCTGCGGATTGACCTGCAGTTGGCTGAGCACAAACGGGTTGAGCCCGCTACGTGGGTTGATCGCCAAACCGCCGAGCGAACCGGCCGTATCGAGGCTGTCGTAGTAGCCATCGGGTTGTACCTGGTAAACGGCGTAGATGCCGGGGCGGAGACCCGTGAACTGATAGAAGCCGTTGGCATTGGTGGTCGTTGTGATCGTGGTTCCGCTGTAGGTGCCAGGCAGGGCACTGCTCGACGAGATCGGCAGGCCAGTCACGCCGTGGCGCAATTCTAGCTGGACGCCAGCCAGTCGCGTATCGTCCGGAGTCAACTGTCCGTCGCGAATCGACTCCAAGTCGGCCGGCGGAAGGCCGTCGGGCGTGAGAATGACATCGCCGTCTTGGAACACGAAACCGGAAAGCGTGGCGGGCGGCAATTCGCAGAAGTTGTAGTCCACGAGATCATCGCCAGAGTTGATCTCGATCAGGGTGAGCAGGTCGTTACCGCCGACGACACCACCGTTGGTGCTGCTGCCGGTGCCGATCTGTTCGCCGCCGTCGAAGTAGCCGTCGGGCGTGAACTCGCGAACTCCGTAGGTGCCAGGGCGCAGGTTATCGAAGACGTACTCGCCGTTGGCGTCGGTCGTGGTCTGGCCGATCACGTCGCCATCGGCATTGAGCAGTTGAACGAGCGCGCCTTCGAGACGCGGTTCGCCACTGTCGACGATGCAGTTCTGATTCGGATCGGCGTAGACGATACCACGGATGCTGCCTGGCAGCTGTTCACAGAAGTCGTAGTCGATGAGCGTCTCGCCGGAGTTGACCTCGATCTCGGTCATCAGGTCGTTGCCGCTGATGACACCATTGTGTGTGGCGCTGCCGGTACCGATGCTCTCGCCGCCGTCGAAGTAGCCTACCGGCGTGAACTCACGAACGCCATATGAACCGGGTGCCAGGTTGTCAAACTTATATTCACCATTGGCGTCGGTAAGCGTCTGATCGATCACATCGCCACTGGAGTTGAGAAGCTGTACAACCACACCTGAGAGCAGCGGCTCGCCTGGATCGTATTGGCAATCGCCGTCGATGTCGGCATGGACGCGACCTTGGATGCTGCCTGGCAACAGTTCGCAGAAGTCATAATTGACGAGTCGCTCGCCGGGGTTGATTTCGATCTGGCTTAACAGGTCGTTGCCCGCCACGATTCCGTTGTTGGTGGCGCTGCCAGTTCCGACTTTCTCGTCGCCATCGAAGTACCCATCCGGCGTGAACTCCCGAATGCTATAGGTGCCGGCCGGCAGATTGTCGAAGACGTAACGCCCAGCAACATTGGTCGTGGTTTGGTCGATCACATCACCATCGGCGTTGAGCAGCTGGATGACCACGCCGGAAAGGCGTTCTTCACCCGGATCGAACTCGCAGTTGCCGTTAGTGTCGGCGTGGACCATGCCGGAGATGCTGGCGGGCGGCACTTCGCAGAAGTCGAAGTGGACCAGGTTTTCGCCGGAGTTGACCTCGATCTCGGTCATCAGATCATTGGCGCTGACCAGGCCGTTGTAGGTGGCGCTGCCGGTGCCGACCTTTTCACCGCCGTCGAAGTAGCCTACCGGCGTGAACTCGCGAATGCCGTAGGTGCCAGGCTCAAGGTTGTCGAACAGGTAGCTACCGTCGGAGGCAGTGGTCGTCTCGGCGATGACGTTGCCGTCTTTGTCGAGCAACTGAATCAGAACACCCTCGAGCATTTCCTCGCCAGGGTCCATCTCGCAGTTGCCATCGGTGTCTGCGTGGACATGACCGCTGATACTACCTGGACGATACTCGCCGAACTTGTAGTTGCGCCCCGACTGATTACCGGCCAGCACAATGCCGTTAATCTCATCGCCCGGGTTGACCGCCGAACCGCCAGCCGTGCCCGCTTCATCACAGCCATCGAGGTAGGTCGCCGGTTGAACTTCGACAACACGGTATTCACCTGGCATCAAGTTTGTGAAGCTCCACTCACCCGCGGCGTTGGTGGTGGTGAAGATCGAAGACGTCAGGCCCGGTACATTGACCGGTTGCAGTTCAATGGTGACGCCTGCGATGCCTTCTTCCCCGGCATCCTGATCACAATCATTGTTGCGGTCGTGGTAGACAATGCCTGACAGCTCCGCGGGCTTCGTTTCGGCGAAGTCATTGTCGATGCTGTCTTGTCCGCCGTTAACGGTGACATCCGTAATGATGTCCGCGGTCAGCACGCTACCTTCGGTCACGCCATCGACGGTACCAGCCTGAGCACCAACACTTAAGAATCCGGCCGGCTGCGTCTCGACCACGCGATAATCACCTGGAGTGATCTCCGGGCCTTCAAACTTATAGTCGCCATTGGCGTCGGTCACGGTCGTCAGCCCGGTGGCGATATAGGTACCACTTTCGAGTCGCAGCAGTTCGAGGTTGACATTCTCGATACCCGGATCACCTGGATCTTGGTTGTTGTTGCGATTGAAATCCTCGAACACGGTACCGGCGATGGTGATCGGCTCGGGCAGCTGCGTGATCGGCAGCACGGCCCCGGCGGTACGGTCGCTGCGGTCCTGGATGTCCGGCGGCATGAAGTCGTCGGGCGGCAGATTAAGCACGCTTCCGGTCTGTAGGGCGGCGGCGGCAAAGTTGTCATCGTAGCGATCAAAATAGGTCGCAGTTCCTTCGGCGTCGAGATAGTGATCGGCCGAGAAGAAGCCGGTCAGCCGCGTGCCTTCAAACTCACCACCTTCGGCCAGAGCAGTGGAGCTGAACAGGCCCTGTTCGTCGACATCGACGGTAAAGATCAGCTTATCGCCAGCGGTGAAACCAGTCAGATCGAAGGCCAGTTCATAGGCCCCGTCGCCACTGCCAATTCCGTCACCGAACGTAATGTTGTCGATCGTGAAGCCCGTCGGGGTCTGCACATCGAGCCCGACAGCGTTGAAGACGCCGAGACCACCCGATTCGAGATCAAAGAACACATCGCCCAGCGTGACCGATCCGTCGTCGAGCTTATCGCCATTGATGACGACGCGGTCGAGCGTGGTCCCTGCGGCTCCGCCTTCAAAAGTCACTTCGATGGTATCGCCGGCAGAGTCATCACCGGTCGCTTCCTCAAAGTAGAACCCGCCGAAGTGAATATCGGCGGCCAGCATGCAGCGGGGTTCGAGCGATTCGACCTGACAAACGTGCGTCTTCGGCGTGGCGGCTTTTGACGCATCCTTGGCGAAGTGCGGTGCCTTCACCGGCGTGTGCGCCTCGTCGACTCGCGATTGACCAATGCCGAGCAGTTGACTCAGAAGACCCATGCGTACCTCCCTGTACGATCGCCGCGTTGTCTTGGCAACAGAAGCCAGTGCACCTGCCACGGTGGCGAAGTGGCGAGCGAGCTAAGCGTCAATCCATTGCTGCTTAACCCGCTGCGCCGCGTGGGCGACAGTGACAAGAGTCCCTTTGTCAGTGCCGCCGACATTCCCTCGCTAGGCAAACGGTGCCGCGTTCTCGTTGCGGTGACCTATTTTTTCTAGTCGTTGCGTGCTGTGTTGTTATCTCGAAGCTCGCGGGGCATTGCCCAAACGCGAAC
>CAYLRE010000326.1:0-5054 GCA_964385715.1 uncultured Planctomycetaceae bacterium | reverse complement strand
TATCCTCGTTAACCTGTAACTAGTACTTGTAGTTTGGAACGTTGTCGCGCGGCCGTGTGTCGCAGACCTCGTTGAACGTCCATGAGCAATCCTCTTTCCGGTATTCCGACGACGCGCGTGACAGGCGTCTATACGCAGCAGCGTCTATTGGCACAGCTGAATGCCGATCAGGTTGATCTGTACCGATTGCAAACGCAGGTCAGTACCGGAAGGCGAATTCTTGCCCCCAGTGACGATCCTAGTGCCGCGATGCGCGGCCAGGCTTTGCAGAGCCTGCTGGAACGAAAGGACCAAGTACGCAGGAACTTGGAGACGAGTCAGTCTTTTTTGAGCGCGACCGATTCGGCCCTATCCAACGTGTCCTCACTGCTTGCGTCGGCACACGGGGCCGCGCTCGGCGTTGTTGATACGATCAGCTCGGATGAGCAGCGCGAGGCTGTGCAGGCGGAAGTTGATCAGTCGTTGCGCCAGCTTGTCGATACAGGTAACCAGCGATTTCGAGAGCGGTATCTGTTTGCCGGTTCCAAAGTGACCGAGCCAGCATTCGAACTGGTAGACGGCTACGTGCGCTATAACGGAAACGAAGAACGACTGCTCAGCTTTTCGGATATCAATAGCTTGTTTGAAACGAGCATCGATGGCCATCAAGTGTTTGGCGGTTTCTCTGAAGCGGTTGAAGGAAGCGTCGATTTGAATCCGGCGCTCAACGCCAATACCCGTCTTGCCGACTTGCGAGGTGGTCAAGGCATCGAGTTATCGGACATCGTTGTATCCGACTCGATCACGCAGTTGACCGTCGATCTAAGCGGCGCCGAGACCATCGGGGACGTGGCTGCGATTCTGGAAGCGAACCCACCAAGTGGTCGAACTTTGACGGCCACGATTACGGCTACAGGACTGAGTCTTTCGCTAGATTCCGCGGGGGGCGGGAATCTAGTGATCGACGATGTCGGGCAGGGGGAAGCGGCTCTGCAATTGGGCATCCGCGAGACGACCGGTGTTGGTACCGGCCCACTTGTCGGTGACGACGTGAACCCGCGGCTAAGAAAGACGACGCAGTTGGTGGATATCGTCGGCGGTGGATTGGACCAGACGTCGGGATTGCAGATCACCAACGGAGACAATACCTACGTGATTGACTTGTCCGCGGCCGAAACGGTCGAGGACGTTCTCAATACACTCAACAGCTCGGATGCATCGGTGTTGGCTACGATCAATGCCGCCGGCAATGGCATTGATGTGCGCTCGCGACTTTCCGGGGCCGATTTCTCAATTGGAGAGAATGGCGGTTCCACAGCGTCTGATTTAGGCATCCGCAGTTTCGCGGGAGATACGAAGCTGACGGATCTGAATCACGGGCGAGGTGTGAACACCGTCAACGGAACGGATTTTGTGGTTCGGCGTCGCGACGGGACACTGCTGGAATTCGACGTGTCCGCCCATGCGACGGTTCAAGACGTCATCGACGCGATCAATAACCATGCCGATAACCTGGCTCCCGCGACCCGAGTCACCGCTCAACTTGCCGAAACGGGCAACGGAATTGAGCTCGTTACGGCCGACACCGCGACCAATGCCACGCTCGCCGTCCTTGCGAGAAACGGCTCCACGGCGGCTGAAGATTTGGGGCTGATTCCTGTCGGAGAGAGTCAAAGTGACGCTCCTACGGACGCAGGAAGTCGAATCACCGGTCGAGATGTGAATCCACGCGAAGTGGTTGGCGTGTTTAACGCTATGATCCGCCTATCGAGGTCGCTGGAGGCGAATGATCTGCCAGAGATGACCCGGGTAGTGGAGCAACTCGATGACGCAGCCATCGGGGTCAACTTTGCTCGGGCAGATCTAGGAGCTCGTCAACAGGCAAGCGACGTGCTGCGAATCCGACTGGAGGACGAGGAAGTCGAACTGCAAACGGCGTTGTCGAACGAGATCGACGTCGATATTGCCGAGGCGATTACCAACTTCACGGCACGTCAGGCGGCCCTTCAGGCCACGCTGCAAACGTCGGCGGCGATTTCCCGGCTCACGCTGCTTGATTTTCTCTAATTGGCATATTCGGCCACCGTTGCGAATATGGCCGCGATCGTTCTTTCTTTCGTACGCTCGCGTTATTCTCTTTTTTCTCACCTGCGCGAATGCTGCTATCCGATGGAGGATAGTGAGGTTCTTGTCGCGACTGCGCGACACCGCATGGAAGCAGAGGTGAGTTATCGTGGAAGTTTGCACCGCCAACTTTGGTACTATCAGCGCCACGGATCGCGATATCATTCGCTTTCCGGAAGGCCTGGCTGGTCTGGAAGATTGCCACAACTGGTTGATTCTGGCCGACAGCCTGGACGCGGAATTGTTGTGGCTGCAGTCAGCGGACCGGGCCGAAATCGCCCTGCCGGTTGTCTCGCCCACGCGTTTCGTTCCGCAATACCGGGTTCGCGTCGATGCGGATGAGTTGACGTCACTTGCCATCGATCGTGATCGAGACGTCCAGGTGTTAGTGACGGTGAACCACATCGACAGCCTGCCAACAATCAATCTCAAGGCTCCCCTGGTAATCAATCTCTCGGGGCGCGTTGGCCGTCAGGTTGTTGTCCCGGAAGCTTGGTCGATTCGGCACTTGATTGCCGGCACGCCCGGTAGTCTGCGACGTACCGCCTAGACCGTTCAGCTCTTGTCACCTCTAACGCGAATAATCGGAACTCTTTACCATGCTCGTCCTCTCCCGAAACCGTGACGAATGCATCATGATCGGTGACAACATCGTGGTCACCGTGGTTGACGTCCGCGGAGACAAGGTGCGATTGGGTATCGAGGCTCCATCCGAGGTTCCGGTTCATCGGCAAGAAGTTCACGAGGCGATTGCCCGCGAAAATCGGGCGGTGGCGTCGACGCGACCGCGAGACGTTGGTCAGGCAGGCCAAAACGCCTGATCGTCAGTTAATGGACAGGGCACCTGCCCGTCTCGGCTGCCCGTCTCGCCTTCTTCTTGTTTCTACGGGTATTCATCCCGTCTCTTCGAGTTTCTGCCCTGGATTCTTCCTGGTAGCAGAACCGCCACGAAGCGGCCGATTCGGATTACTCCTATCGCGCAGGTTGCGCCAGTAATCGATTTGCCAGATTGCGCATTGCGAGTTGGCAAAATTTCGCCGCTAGGAAAAGTTTTCTAGCGTGTTCAGTACCACCTGTGATAGTTCGTAACGATTCTGACGGTTTTTTCGCAGGCGCCCGGGACCGTTGCCAAGTTCATACCCCTTTTGGTTTTACTGAGCGCTGCAAAGCGTCGAAATGATCATTGAGAGAAGAATCGGTGCGTCGGAACTTAATTCCTCCAGTTTACCTAAAGGGGTCAGGTTAGCTGGTCGATACTCCTTCGTAGATGTCCCGGCAGATCCTTCGTCTTTCGGCTCATGCAGTCATTGACTGCGATGAAGTCGGCCTGATGGATCGGACGGACATCGAACGATACGAAACAAACTATTTTCCTTTGGTGCTAACTGCCAACAAGAGGCAGATGGCCAAACCTGATTCAGGCGGCTCACTCCCCGCCGTGTGTGTCAGGTTTGAGCGACAACACAGTTTCCTTATTTTTCGGGAGGGTTCTCTGGCATGACTCGTATTAACACAAACGTCCCCTCGATCGTTGCTCAGCAGACGTTGCAACGCTCGAACGCGGAATTGAACGAAGTTCTCACGCGGTTGAGTACCGGTCTGCGAATCAACACGGGTAAGGACGATCCTGCCGGTTTGATTGCCAGTGAAGTACTCCGCAGCGATATCATCAGCGTGGAACGAGCCATCACGAATAGTGAACGGGCCAATCAGCTGATCGCCACGGCCGACAGTGCCTTGGGTCAGGTCTCGGGTCTGTTGAACGATATTCGTGGTCTGGTCTCGGAAGCAGCCAATACGGGTGCTTTGAGCGAAGAGCAGATTGCTGCTAACCAGCTGCAGGTTGACTCCTCGCTGGAAGCTGTTGACCGTATCGCTCAAACGACGGTCTTCCAAGGTCGTCGTCTTCTCGACGGTAGCTTGGACTTCCTCAGCACTTCGAGCGGAACGGTCGATACGTTCGCTTCGGGTACCTACAACGGAAGCGGTGGTGTGGCCACGACCGATACGGCCGCTGTCTTCTCGCTTTCCGACACGGGTGGTAACCCCGGTACCGTGGATATCACGGCCTTGAGCGCAGGTACCGCCGCCAACGCCTACAGCTTCGTAGTCACGACCGGTACCGGTGGTGCCGATACCTCGGTGACCGTGACCGGCGGCGATACGATCACCGTAACGCTCGAGTCGGGTACAGCCGCAACGGCTGACAATGTCGCTTCGGCGATCAATGCCGACGCGATTGTTTCGACGTTGTTCTCGGCGACGGTAACGAATGCGGGTGCCTTTGAGAGTGCAACGACCTCGTTGGCCTCCGGTACCTTCAACAACAACATCGTGATTTCGGCTACTTCGGGCGGAGTCGGATACAGTGGTACATCGATTTCGCTCGCCACGGTTGACGCGGCTGTCGCCGTCGCATTGTCCGGTGGAACGATCGAGATCGCCGCAAGTGCGAATGCTACCGCGGCGGAAATTGCCGCTGGTATCAGCACGCTGGACGAGTTCACCGCCACAGCTCAAGGAACGGGACTTGGTACTCTGAGTGCCGGTACGACGACGACCGTATTGAGCAGTGCCACGACGGGTGTTGCCGCCCTCGACAACCTCGTGATTGAGCAGGCCAACTTTGGTACGGCTTCGCAGATTGCGATCCAGGTCGATGTTGACACGCAGGCTACCCGAGCCCAGCTCAACTACTCCGGTGGTACGCTGACCGGCGACCTGATTCTGGAGGTTGGTGGAAGTAGCGGTTTCGAGGTGTTCAACTTCGGTTCCGGTACCACGATCGATCAGATCGAAACCGCCATCGACCTGGTTTCCGATTCGACCGGTGTCGAAGCGACCGTCAACGGTTCGGTCCTCGAACTACGATCGAGTGCTTACGGTTCGGACGAATTCGTCTCCGCCCGTGCCCTCTCCGGTACGTTCGACGCCCAGAACAACGACGCCGC
>CAYLRE010000325.1:0-5150 GCA_964385715.1 uncultured Planctomycetaceae bacterium | reverse complement strand
GTGGTAACCAAGGGCGTTCAATACATCCTGGATAATATGGATGACCAGGGGCGTATTGATAGTGCTGGCGGACATCATCAAGTTTACTCTCAAGGACTGGGGGCACTCGCGTTGTGTGAAGCGTTGGGCGTTTGCCGTGCCTCGGGGTTCGGTTCCATCAACGAACAGGAATTGTCAAACGCTTGCTTGGCCTCAATTCGTCGAATTGTGGATTGTCAAAATCACTATGTGGATCCGGCTAAAGTTCCTCCCGGGACTCCCGCCACTCCCCACAACCTAAGTAGCTGGGGAGGGTGGGACTATCAGTGTAATCCGTGGGATTTCAACGGTGATATTTCGACCGCTGCCTGGGTTACTCAAGCGCTACGCGCGGCCCAGGCCGCCGGGATCAACTACGAGGCGCTGTCGCCCAATCCTACGAAAGGGGCGCTAGCCCACCATGTCTTTGAGCTTCGAGTTCATCAGAAGGTTGGATGGTATGGGAATTGGTGCGCTGAACAGTACGCCGATCCGGCGTACGGCGACTACTGCCCGATTTTTGTGTACAAGTACGAGAATGACGGCGTCCGCGGAGGACAAGGTGGACTCGGAGCAAGAGACCAAATTGGGAGGTACTTAACGCTTCATGCCGGCGCCTCGCCCAGCGCCTATGGCGTTCGGGAAATGGCCGCCCGTGAGGCAAGCCGATTCGCGAATGATGAATTCAAGGGGCAAGCTTACAAGAATTATTACTCCTATTCCTTCTTGCGTTCCATGGGTGGGGAGGGTTGGGCGACTGCCGAAGAGGTCATGCTCGATTACCTGATCGGGGACGGTCCCGGTAATATCAAGCCGAGCTCGGATCCGGATGACCATGAACGCGGAAGCTGGCTCATTGGAAATCAAGTCGGGGTTATGAGCTCCAGTTGCGGTCGCCTCTGGGATACCGTCTGTGGCAGTTTGTGCCTGGAAGTTTACTATCGCTTCGCGCGTGGGCAGTAGACGCTGTCGGCACCCTAGGCTGTTGCCACGGTGAGCGAATGCATGGCGATCGATAGTTCGAAAGACGCGCCTACCTGGTGCCTGATTCGTTGTAGGAAAGGAAGCGGCTTGTCGGAAACAATGGCGAGATTGAGGCGATTGCACGGCTCATGGCTGGCCGGCGTTCTTCCACTCATAGTTGCATTCACGGGTTGTTCCAAAGACGAGACGCCAATCCCAGCTCCGCCGAGCTGGAAACACTTCACGCCGGAAGAGCGGGCACTGGCAGAAGAAATCGTGGCGGAAAGTCCAGGCGTTGAGATTCGCTTCAATCCGCCGCCACCGCGTCCGCCGGTTAGACCGGAGCAGCCAGGCAACTCCGCGGCCACCGCTGCGGATGGGCTTGGCCCCCCGCCTGTTACCAAGGGGCACATCACGATAATCATTGGCGCGTCAGCAGATCCGGCCGACTCGCTCGCTGAGTCGCTCGTCGAAATCGATCAGATGCAGAGAGTCGGTGAAGTCCACATCGATTCAGATAAGATCACCGATGATGACCTCGCGTTTCTGGCCGAAACGACGAAAGTTATGTGGCTGAACCTGGCGGGCCAGAACATCAGTGACGAAACCATGCAGGCGGTTGGCAATCTTGTAAACCTCCACGAGTTGGAAATCTCCCGAACTGCCATCACCGACGCCGGCGTCGGTGCGCTGGGACGCCTTCAAAAATTAGGCACATTGCGAGTTCACGGTTTGGCAATCACGGGATCGGGCTTTGAGAACCTTAGTGAACTAGAAGAGCTCAGATTCGTTTCCTTGCAAGGATCGGCCATTGATGACGATGGTTTGGCAGGCATCGCCAAATTACCAGGTGTCGTAAGTCTGAATCTAACCGGGACAAAGATCACCGATGACGGACTCAAACACTTCGCAAAGATGAAGACTTTGCGTTACGTTAATGCTGAGCAGACGAAGGTTACCGCTCGCGGGGTCAACCGATTAAAGCGTCAGCGGCCGAAGCTGAGGATTGATGTTGACGCTGCCCGCAAGAAACGCTGATCTCACCTCCGTGACCGGCCCCGTCTTCTACCTGGGCGGTCTCGCCTTGCCCTCTCTCCAGCGCAAGTCCTTGGTTTTGTAGGAGATACGTGGTGCCCAATCCGGCCATGCGGCGATGGCCCGGTTTCACTACAATAGGGCCTCCTACCTCGTAAGTCCCACCACGTATCCCACCTGCCTTCGCCCGAACGAGAAGCGGCTTTACCAGCTGCCGGCCGGGCACTACCAGCGTCCGGTCAGGCAATTGCTGCCGCTGGCCAAGAGCCATCCGATCGCCTCGTTCGTGTCGTTGCTCACCTTCATTCGAGGCTGACCCTGCCTCCCTTTGCCGGTTTCGCCGGCAAAGGCCGAGCTACAGCTCTACTCGCCTCCACCATCAACAAGGAACGCCCTGTGCCTACCATACTCCCTTCGACTCGCTCGCTCGCCGTTCGCGCCGCTCTGCTATTTGTCGCCGCCGCCTGCACGCTCTTCGTGCAAGCGATACCGGCCACTGCCCAGCCAGCTGCAGAAGGAGCCAAGAAGGCCGTCACGCGGGTTGAGATCCCTGCTGAGCTGCCGGCCCATCCGCGGTTGTTTCTTAACAACCACGAGATCGCCAAGCTGAAGGCCTTCATCGAGCGGGAGCCGTGGCTCAAGGAGTTTGTCGGCAACTTCCTCGATCGTAGTCGCAAGCAGCTGAGCGAGCTGCCGATGCCCAATGACAAGGGCCACAACAATCGGGGCGTTGCCACGCGAGCTCACGAGTTGGCCATTGCCTACGTGCTCACGGACGAGAAGCCCTTCGCGGAAGCGGCGGCCAAGATCCTCACTGCCTACATTCCGCTCTACAAGAACTATCCCGTCACGCGAACCAAGGGCAAGGCGATGTCCTCCACGCTCGACGAAACCCGTTGGGCGGTCGATTACGCGTCGGCCTACGACTTGGTCTATTCGGCAGGCGTGTTGAGCGAAGAGCAAAAGCAAGGCATCGAACGCGACGTGCTCAAGCCGTGTGGCGAGGTGCTCCGCATTTGTAATCACCGGTACCGCAGTAACTGGCGGGCCCGTGCCCTGGCGGGTGCCGGTCTGGTCGGCTTCTGCATCAACGATCGCGATCTGATCGAAGAGTCGATTCACGGCTACCGCGACGAAAGCGGTCGCGTAGTGCGAGATGGTCTGTTGCATCACATTTCGATGGCGGTGCTCGCCGACGGCATCTTCTACGAACGCTCCTATGGTTACCAATCATTTACGGCCGACAGCTACTGCATTCTTATGGAAGCGGCCCGCCACAGCGGTGTCGATCTCTGGCATGTCGCGGTGCCGGCTCATCCGCTTGGAGCGGGTGCCGACGTCGAACGTGCCTTCGGTCCCACTGGAGCGAAGACCATCAAGCCGATGTTTGATGCGTTGTTCTATCGCACCTTTAGCGATGGCACGGTACCGGTCGTGGCCAATGCCGGCAACGATGACTTCGTCGGCTGGCGATACTACGAAGCCTGTTGGCGGGAATACAAAGACCCCAAGTTTGCCTTCGCGGCCCGCATTCCCGGTGGTACGAAGCGACCTTGGGCCGATCCCAAGTTGGCCGAAAAGACGCGGCTCCGCTCGCCGACCGAGTTGGTCTGGATGGTGCCGGACTTGCCCGAAGGTCACTTTAGCCTGGCGGATGATGCCAAGATTGGAAACACCGGCGTACACAAGAACGCCTGTTCTTTGATGCCCAGTGGTGGTTACGCCATGCTTCGGCAGAGTGCCGATCCCGATGCCGTTGGGGTTGGTATGACCTTCGGTCGCTGGGGTTCCGGTCACTCTCACGCCGATAAGCTTTCGATCGTGGTCAGCAATGGCCAAGACAAGCTGATTCGCGAGGTCAAAGGTTTCGGCTACGGCGATCGCGAGTACCTCACCTGGGATCGTCAGACGATCGCTCACAACACGGTCACGGTTGATGAAACCTCGCAAGCCCCGCAGGGCGACGGCGACAACGAATGGGCGATTCCCGCTCCCGGCGAGATCGTGCGTGGCCGGCCGATGTTGTTTCACCCTGGCGAACGAATGAAGGTCTTCCGTGCCGAGATGGTCGATGGCAACCCTGGCGTACGACTGGAGCGAACTCTGGTGCTCGTCGATTCGGTGTTGGTCGACTTCTTCCGCTGCTTGAGCGACGAGCGGCACACCTATGACTATGCCTTGCACATCGAAGGTGAGTTTCCCGATCCGACAGAAGCCGAAGCAGGCACCTTTTCCGACGCCTACGGTTACAAGCACATCACGGAGCTGCGTCGTAGCGAAGCCCCGGAGGTGGTCAGCTTCCGCCCGAACGGCCACATTCGCATGCTGCATCGGGCTGACGTCACGACCGGTCGCGGCATCAAGCTCAAGAAGAAAGGCAAGCAGCGTCCGGTGCTGATTGCTCGCCAAGAAGGAGCGAACGTCGATTTTGTGACCGTGATCAGCTTCGGTGACGATCCGGTCGAAGCGAAGCGATTGCCGAGCGAGAACCGTAACGTTCAAATCGTCGAACTGCCTGGCGGGATCAGGGTTCAGAACACGCCGACCGGTGTCGTGCTCATCGATGCCGATGGCAAGACGCTCGAGCAAGCGGATCAGAACAACGAGTAGCGGCCGCCACGGGTAACTTCCCGAATCGCGGCGACTTTTTTTGCCGTATACAGAAAAACGGACTTGGGGTGAAAAAACTCCAAGCTGTTGCCGCGTGGGGCCTTGCGCGAATTGCCGTCTTGGCGGTTTCTGGCCGCAACTCTTTTGGCCATTTGCCGTTAGCGTTATTTGCGCCGATTTGAAGGTGACGCAAAAAAAGTCGGCACTTCTCTCCGTTGTGGGGTGGTCTCCCGACCGCCCCACTGCCAGGACCGTAGGTCTCCAAATTGACAAGATTGCAAGGAGACCTTCGGTCGACCAAGCGGGCTGGTCAGGAGACCTGCCCACAGCATGTGCCAGTGTCATACGACGACCGGGAGGGCGAGGCTCGCGTGCGAGCGATGGTATACGCCGCGAGTGGGTGCCATGTCCACGTTTACGTGGACATGTAGATCAAAGCTTAACGAACGCATGCTCACCCAAGGGGGAGCATGGCACCCCACCGCACACTCAAGTCTCACGCCTCAAGTCTGGTAACTATCTAA
>CAYLRE010000324.1:0-5216 GCA_964385715.1 uncultured Planctomycetaceae bacterium | reverse complement strand
AAGGACATGTACGTGGCGGAGCAATGGGAGATCAACGGCTTACATTACAGCCGCACCTGCGAAGCCTGGCTAAACAATCTGGACGCCAATGCCAGTCAACTACGCAAGCTTCTGGCCAAAGATCTCGACAGCCGCGCCGCCAGCATACAGCTACAACGTTGGCGGATGTTCTTTATGGCGTGCAGCGAGCTATTTCGTTACAGCGGTGGCTACGAATGGGGAGTCGGACACTACCTGCTTAATCCCCAGCGACGCGAGGCAAATCTCAGGCACACGCCGGTTTCTCGTCCTAGCCTGGTCCCGACTTAGTAACACGTTTTGGCAGCCACGGGAAAAAGGCATTGGTACGCCGGCAATAGTCGGCGTACTTGGGCCGCCGGTAGGCGATCGTCTTCTCGAGTAGCGTGACGCCGGAAACCTTCATGAGCAAGACACTCATGAGCAGCGGTGACGCGATCGTCCACCACGCTCCACCAGCAGTGGCAACTAGAAACATCCCCCACCAAACGCAGAAGTCGCCAAAGTAGTTCGGGTGGCGTGTGTATCGCCAAAGCCCGCGATCCATTACGCCTCCTAGGTTATTGGGGTTGGCCTTGAATCTCGCCAGCTGATAGTCGCCGATCGATTCAAAGTAGAATCCGACCATCCAAAGGGACACGCCACAAGCGTCGAGCCAGCCGAGCCCGTGCGCACGCTCACCGAGTCCGCCAAACTGAATCGGCCAGGCGACGAACCACATAATGACTCCCTGCAGACCGAAGACGGTTAACCAGCTGACCCACCAGAAACGCTTCCCATGTTTCACGCGCATCGTGCGGTAGCGGTAATCTTCACCCTCGCCACGATTCCGGATAAGAAGGTGCACCGAAAGCCGCAGCCCCCAAATGGTCGTCAGGGCCACCAACAGAATTGACCGATTTTCGCGATCTTCACTCCAAGCGAAAGTGACCCAAGCGATGGCCACGAATCCAAGACCCCAAAAGGGATCCACAATACTTGCGTCACGTTTGACCAGGCTAACGACCCACAATGCCGTCATCAGCGTGAGGGCCAAGCCAAGATTCATCAGCCCAAGAACCATCAGGTCCGTCATTTAATTTCTCTCTAGGATTGGGATGGCAATAAGGCGAACCGGCCCTCGCCGCGGAAGCAGCGAAGACCGGTCAACCTAACCTCACGTGGAGGATGAATCCAGATGTCAGCTATCGATTTGCAGCCGTCTTTACGATCTGGTCTGACATTGCATGGTACGCCGCCTCAAGGCCCTCGCGAAGAATCCACGCCTGCGAGTCGTGGCAATGGGTGTTTTCCGCGCGTGCCAGGCTGGCGAGCATGGCGTGTACCACATGCTCGGGCATGCCGTGGTCGTTGCGGTCGAGCACCGCCCGCATCGTTTTGGCATAGTGGCTCGCACATTTGGCCACATGCCCGTGATTATAGAGCCTAGAGCCGTGAGCGACGGCCTCCTCAATCTGCTTATGGGGCTCGACGGCAGCCGCACCCTCGGCCGCAGGTAGAATCACGCTGTCGATAACGTGAATGATGCCGTTGGAGCACTCGATATCGGTGGCAACGACATTGGCTCCATCAACCATTACTTTACCATCGGCAACCTTCACGTCGACGTTCTGGCCGTTGACGGTCTTGGCAGAGGTTAAGGTCACAACCTTTTCGGCCGGCACCTTGCCTGCCACAACGTGATACGTAAGGACCGCGATGAGCTTGTCCTTGTTTTCCGGCTTGAGCAGCGTTTCGACCGTGCCCTTGGGAAGTTTCGCAAACGCGTCATCCGTGGGTGCGAACACGGTAAAAGGACCATCTCCCTTGAGCGTGTCGACCAGTCCGGCAGCCTGCAAGGCAGCAGCGAGCGTCTTGAACGACCCGGCTCCGACTGCCGTGTCGACAATGTCCTTTTGCTCTGCACTAGCTTGCGTGGTCAGCCCAAATGCAAGGACGATGGCCGCGATGGCGGCAAAATGCTTCTTAGTTCTTCGCATGATCGGTTTCCTTGTGTTGCGGGATATACGAGCACGGATCAGGGCAGGCACAATCGCCATTCGGCTACCGTTCCCGCGGGCTGGCAAGCGGCTGCCACGATCGAGCTTTCAAAGGCTCTATAGGCAGCGAGTGCGCTACGACAAGAGGCCGAAATGCTGACGATGCGTGAAGACTTAGTGAAGCCGCGGCGACGAGATTGAGTCCGAATGTCCATCGATAGCATTTCGCGGAGCAAGCTCAGAGCGTCGGTTATTGCACACACGTGTTGCCGGCCCCGGCGGTTACTTACCATTGGCCAACCTGCGTCGGGGATGGCAACCGAGGGCTCATTCCTCGGCTTTCTTGCTCGGTCGGATTTCTTCACCGATTGCGCATAGCAGATCCTCACCGCACGCAACCGTCTCTCAATAAAGGTTGGTCACCTGGTACAATGTCTTCTTGTGTCGAATCGATCTCAGACGTACCGAGGACATTGATGAAATCGCGGGCTGTTTTCTTCTGTGCTGCCTTCATCGTGCAGGCTTCCGTCGCCAGCAGCGGCGAACTCGATGGGCAGCTGCATGTGCCCGAGGGTTTTGTGGTCGAGAAGGTTGCCGGCGAGCCGCAGATCCGATTTCCGATGTTCGCCACCTTCGACGATCGCGGGCGGCTGTATGTGGCGGAATCTTCCGGGCGCGATCTGTACGAGGAGTTGCAATCGCAGACGCGGCGCTGTCGCGTGTCGCGACTAGAAGACCGGGACGGAGACGGCCGATTCGAAACATCCCAGGTCTTTGCGGACAAGCTTGTGTTCCCGATGGGGCTTTGCTGGCACGATGGTAAGCTGTACGTCGCCGACCCTCCGAATCTGGTGACGTTGGAGGATCGGGATGGCGACGGTCGCGCGGAACAACGAGAGATGATCCTTACGGGCTTCGGGCATACCGACAACGGTAGCCTGCACGGACTGACCTTCGGTCCCGATGGCCTGCTCTATATGACCATGGGCCGGCCCGATGGCTACCGGCTAAAGCGTCAAGACGGCACTGTATTGACGGGAACGAGCGGCGCTCTGATTCGCTGCCGCGCCGATGGCACCGATCCGGTGGTATTGTGCCGGGGGTTCGTGAACCTGGTGGAACTGGTGTTCACGCCGCAGGGCGAGATGATCGGAACCGATAATATTTTTCAAGAACCGGTTGGCGGACTGCGTGATGCGCTGGTTGATCTCGCACCGGGCGGGTTGTATCCACTCGCCATTGATGACGAGGGGGATCAGCAGCCGATCACCGGCTCACCGCTCCCGGCCATCTCGCTGCTTCCAGCCGTTGCGCCGAGCGGTCTCGTGCGTTACGAAGGCGGTGCATGGGGCCGTGAGTTTCGCGGGCAGTTGTTCTCTGCCCAACACAATTCGCGAAAAGTTCAGCGCCATCTGCTAACGCGCGTCGGCAGCACTTTCACTTCAGAACAGATGGACTTCCTCACGAGCGACAGTCCCGATTTTCACCCCTCCGACGTGCTACAAGACGCCGACGGCAGCCTGTTGGTAGTCGATACCGGCGGTTGGTACGTGCAGCATTGCCCCACGGGGCGAATTCGCAACTCACGGACGCCGGGCGGTATTTACCGGGTCAGGCGTGACGACGCACCGCGGAACAAGGCTGCGCGAGACAACGCTTGGGGGCTGAATGTCGACTGGGCCCGCGCCACGCCGCGGCAATTGTGCGAAATGTTGAGCGATCAGCGGCCGATGGTTCGCCATCGAGCGAGTCTGCTCCTTCGGCAACACAACGAGGAAGCGATCGATTCCCTTGACGCGGTGTTGCAACAGGAGCAGCAAGGGAATGGCATTCAAGCCAAGCAACATGCGATCTGGGCCTTGGCAGGTTGCACCAACCCCTCGTCGCTCGAACCGTTGCGGCAGGTATTAGAGAGCGATGACAGCCGGTTGATCGCGGCGGCGGCACGGGCGTTGGCTCTGCGTCGCGATAAGAAGTGTGCAACACGACTATGTGAGCTGCTTTCAGCCAGCCAACCCCAGGTGCGTCGGGCCGCAGCCGAGGCGCTCGCTCGTTGCGGCCAGGCTGAATCGGTGTCGGCGCTGCTCGACGCCTTGACCTCACAGCCAGATCGATTCCTAGAGCACTCTCTGATCTACGCGGTTCACCAGCTTGCTTCGCAGCAGCAGTTGCTCTCGGCGCTCGGGCATCGGCACGCGGCCGTTCAACGCTGCGCCTTGGTGCTGCTGGATCAGCACCCCCACCAGGCGCTGGCCAGCGATGCCGTTGTCTCGCGGCTGGGAGCCACGGATAAGGCATTGCAACAGACCGCCCTACGTATTCTCATGCGTCATCCGCAGTGGGCAGATGATGCGCAGGCGCTGCTGCGACAATGGCTCGATGCCTCCACGCTAACAGATATTCAGCTCGCGGCACTGCCAAGAATAGTCGTCGCCTTTCAGGCCCGTCCAGCCGTTCAGCAGTTGGTCGGCGCCAAGCTCAGTGATCCCAAGCTGCCACGCGATCGTCTTGACTTGTTGCTCGGCGCGATCGGGCAGTGCAGCCTCGCTGAGCCGCCGCGGTCTTGGGGCGAGGGGCTCGCTCGGGCCATGCGACACGGGGACGCGACAGTGCGGTTTGCGGCAGTCCACGCGGCATCCAACCTGCAGCTCCCGCAGCTCGATGCGGTGTTTGACGAGCTCGCCGAAGATGAGGAGATGCCGACACCGCTACGCGTCGAAGCGCTGGGCGCTGTCGCCAGTCGCCAGAAGGCGATTTCCGATACAGCTTTCGACTTCCTTTTGCGTCTGTTGGATGACCGCACGGCACCGCCGATTCGACTTTCTGCCGCGGAGGTACTCGGCCGCTCCAAGCTGACCAACGCGCAATTGAACGTCGTGCTTGAAAAAACGCCGGATGATGCATTGATCTGGCCGCAGTTGCTATCGGCCTATCGCCAGACGAACGATCGCGAGTTAGGCCTAGCCCTGGTCGCGCGGCTAGAGCGATTGATCGAAACCGATGTGCTACGGCCTTCCGAGGCAGAGGTGAAAAAGACCTTGCAGCCGTATCCCGAAATCGTCCGCGAGAGAGGGACAAAGCTCCTGGCAATGCTGCGCCGCCGCACAGGTGAGTTGGGAGAGCGACTAGAGGAATACCAATCGCTCGGACAAGGCGGCGATGTCGAAGGCGGTCGAAAGGTCTTTTTCGGCAAACAGGTCGCTTGTTCAGCCTGCCACC
>CAYLRE010000323.1:0-5240 GCA_964385715.1 uncultured Planctomycetaceae bacterium | reverse complement strand
GGCGGCACCGCCTCCAGTATCGGCACCGACGGACAAGTCCATGCGGTTCGCGAAGATCAGCTTCGTTCTATCTCGATCCAATCGTCCAAGTATCTCTGACGGAGCGCTCTACCACAACCGCAACAAGGCCCCTGGCCAACCATCTTTGCCTAGTCTCAATAACCGCGAGACCTTCGCCAAGACTCAAGATCGCGCCAAGCGGAACCGATAACCAAGATGTCGCCTTGGCGCCGAAGGTCTATCTCGCGCGCTACGGCGGTTACGGAGAGTCCGCCCGTGGCTCTCCCCACCATGATTAGCCAAACACATCGGCCTGTACTAATCTCGCGAGCACTGGCACCCGAATGACAAGAATCGTTCCCACGCATCGCCGCTCCGCCGCCCGCTCGGAAACGTCGCCCCGATCGCTGCCGATCCTCGCGAGGCTACCTCATGTCTCGTCCACGAAAGCAACGCCAGCGGACATTGCCGAGACAATCGACATGCCGGCGGACTTTGAGGCCGAGCCAGCTGAAGCATTGGCACCAGCAAGTTGGCCGCCAGCGCCGGCGCCCTCAGGCAATGAGCACGAGTGGAATCAGCACGTAACCGTGGAAGGGCAGCCCTCGGTCGCATTCCAATCACCGCCAAAGATTCAACAATCTGCGGCTGAAACCGAGCCACCTCGACCTCGCGTGGCGCAGGCCGACGGCATTTGGCAACACAAGATCGTTCGCCGATCGATCACGCTGCTTTCGATTGCCGGCGCCCTGTTCGTCGTCGCTGGCCTGTTCATGCTACGTACATCGGATGAGCCACCGGAATCGCAAGCTACCTGGCCGGAAAGCAATGCCAACGTGGTCGACCACGGCGATTCAGGCTCCGCACAAAATCACACCACAAACGATCCGCACGCGGCGGAAACGCCCCGCGTTGAAACTGTGCCGGAGGCGCGCGTTGCGACCGTGCCGGAGGCGCGCATTGCGACCGTGCCGGAGGCGCGCGTTGCGACCGTGCCGGAAAAGCGTCCCTATGCTCCCGATCTTCCGAGAATCCCGGAAGATCGAGCCGGTGGCACCAAGACGGCGGCCGAAGGAACGAATCGTATTCCAACCCAAGTGCGGACCCTGGCAGAAACAAGACCCCGAAATAGTAACGCCGGAACAGGCAACCCCGAATCGAAAGCCGGCACCCCGCCACGGGAACCGATCCATGGCGTAGCGCGTCTTCGAGGAACAATCAACAAGAAGGATCTGAAAGCCGAAAATGAGCGGAATCGATCGAGCATTTATTAAGGCGTTTCGTAAAGATACTGGCGAACGGCACGTGGCGTCTCCCCATCGATCGTTCTCAGCTGCGCAGTCGCCGCCCGTTGGTGGCATTCCCGTCGACAAAACGCCCGTCGAAGGCGTGTCTGCCCAGGTCACTGCCGGCTCGGACGTTCCGACGGCGTCTACGGAGATGGCTGGTCAGAATGCGGCGGATGCGCCTCCGGCAACTTTGCATCTTCCTACCGCCGAGGACGCATTACCACGAACAGACAGCCAGCTTCGAAACATTAGCGTCGACGCAGGCCACGGTTCCGTCAGCGGTCCGCACTGGCCGACTGCTCAGCCCGCAGAAGAACAACCGGCTCCTGAGGCGAGTGAACCAGCCCCGTCCTGGGCGCGACCAGCTTACGAAGTCGAGCAGTTCATCTGGCCCGACGTCTGCCGGCAACTCGTCTCCAACACGGGAGGCCAGCTCGACGCGATCGCCAAGATCCTTCTCAAGAAGACGCGATCCGGACACAAGTCAGTTTACATCAGTGGCGCGGGTCGTGGCCACGGCTGCACAACCGTCCTACTCTGCTTGGCACAACGACTGGCCAGCATCGGCGTGAGCTGTGCCTTGGTCGACGCCGACTTCGAGCGTCCCGGTCTCGTTCAGTCGCTGGGCGTCGCGCCCGTGGCCGGCTGGGAAGACGTCGCCCGAGAAGGACACGGCATCGCCGAAGTGATGATCCAGTCTCAAGAGGACCATCTTGCCGTCTTGCCTTTGCGACGCCCGATGGAAGAGCCGCGGATGCTCATGAACGACCTGCATTGGCCCGTCACGATGTCAGCCCTCAAGCAGCAATACCAGATCGTGCTGGTCGATGGTTCCTCGTGCTCCTCGGAGAGTGCCGATACGCTGCTTTCGCTAGGCCCGCAGGCAAGTATGGACATGGCCATTCTCGTGGCCGCCGATCCCGATGCCTCGCTTTACGAGCTCACGGACGCAACCAACCGACTTACTGCGGCGAACATCGAAGTGCTCGGCGTCGTCGAGAACCTGTCGCTAGCGGCCGCCAACTCACTACAAGACACTACCTCTACCGCGAAGATCGCGTAGGACACACGACTATGTACGAACAATACTGGCAAATCGCAAAGAAGCCATTCGAGAACACGTGCGATCCGGCCTTCTACTATCCTGCCGAACCGCACCAAGGTGCCATGCTGAAGATTCGCTACGCGATCGAAGCACGTCGTAGCGCGGCGATCTTGAGCGGCCCGGCCGGCCTCGGCAAGACGCTGTTGATTCAACAGCTCCGCGGTCACCTTGCCGAACAGTTCGCGCCATTCGTCCACGTTGTTTTCCCGCAAATGCCACCCGATCAGCTGCTCGCCTACCTGGCAGCGGAGCTAGGAGCGACCGACGGTCAAAGCCCAGGCACCAGCATTGAGGCCAGCGTTCGCGCGATCCAAGAACACTTACGACAGAACACACAGCAAGGGCAACATGCCGTCGTGGCAATCGACGAAGCCCATCTACTGGAAGACCCTCGCATCCTAGAAGCCCTGCGACTTTTGCTGAACTTTGACGCCGATGGACAATCGGCGCTCACGCTGCTCCTCGCTGGCCAGACTTCTCTACTGCCTCACCTCGACCGCCGTCCCGACCTGGAACAGCGAATCGATGTAAAGTGTCTGCTGCGTTTGCTCAGCATGGAGGAGACGATCAGCTACGTGAACCATCGTCTGGCGGCAGCCGGCGCTCGCCGGGCCATCTTTGAGGACGATGCCCTGGAAGCCTTGTTCCACTTGACGCACGGGACGCCCCGACAGATCAATCGTCTGTGCGACCTGGCTCTGTTGGTCGGCTTTGCGGAAGAGGTTCCGGCCATCGGAGCAACGCAGATCGAGGCGGTCAGCGAAGAACTGATCGCGGTCGCCCCGGAATAAACTCCAAGGCAGCTGCGGTCGCTTCTGCCGAGAGCTTCTCCGGCTAGACTCAGAACTTGCCGCCGCGGCGTTCCTTCGACGGCAAGATTTCTAGGCAGGTCGTCCACCAGCCGGTCAGAATCGTCTCCTGAAACTCGTCAGGCAGACCTTCGGCGGCCATTTCTCGCGCAAGTCGCTCACAGTCGTATTCGACCGGCACGAACTCGACTTGGATCGAACCGTCTGTGCGCACCTCAAGCAGCGTGTACCAGACGTTCTTGGAGCCATCGTTCTCCGGCCGCCCGAGCACGCCAACGTTTACAAAATGGCGACCTGAGGGCAATTCGTGCTGCCACTTGATGCCGCTATGCGTAGCCAAGACGAGATCCGCATTCGCCTCGTCGAATAGCTTCTCTAAGAAATGGTCCGAAGTCGTCGACTCCCAGAGGAACTCATTGGTGCGCCGCGGACTCCCGTGGCAAAGCAACAGCTTCCGATCGTCGATCTCAAGGCGAATCTCCGTAGGCAGCGTTCGCAAGAAACCGCGATTCGCATCCGAGGTGTTTGCGAGCGTGTAGCCGTAGCTGATCTGAGCGAAATAGTTGTCGCGGGGATCGACATAGCCGCACTGACAGTCGTCGAGTGCATTACCGACCGAATCATCGTAGTTGCCCTGCACGCAAGCGATACCATTGCCTTGAAGCAGTGGAAACACGCGATCGGGATACGGCCCGAACGCCCCCAAATCGCCCAGGCAAAACATTTCGTCGACGCCCCGACGCCGCACATCGGCAATCGCCGCTTCTAGCGCCAGATAGTTACTGTAAATCCCGCCGAACAAAGCGATGCGAGATGTGACGGCTGCCATAGAAAACTCATTTAGATTTCAGCGATACGTACGGGCGCAGGAAGAGCGGCGGTTCTGGCCAGCCTAGTGCGACGACCTTGATTGCGTTGTTGATGTCGCCGATGTGGACGGATTGGCGCAAATCGAACCGTATTGGTAACAGGTGTAGCAGGCGCCGTGCCTCATCTCAAACGGCTTCTTCGACGCCTCAAGCGAATCACCAAGTAGCGCATCTGGCGATTCGATCAATATAGGACAGACGCAGACACCTCGATCGGTCACCACGCGAGCACTATGGCAGAGCAGTTGCGAACGATCAAAGTCGACCATCATCGCTGCGGTAATTCGTTCGCTCTCACGATAGCCGCACGTTCTTTGCTCTTCCGCCCCCAGCTGCAACACGGGCAGCAACTTCAGCCGCGGCCGACAGTAACCCTCGCGGCGTAGCATGGCGGTGAATTCACCAATCACGCGTGCGTCTTCCTCCTCGGGCCACGTTCTGGCCGCCGTGATGATTGGCAGGAAGCCGTGCTCGACAAGTTTGATGATGCCTGCGAGTGCCCGGTCAAACGTCCCTTCGCCACGAATCGGATCGTTCGTCTCTGACGAGAAACCGTCGATCGAAACTCGAAACTCAAGGCTGAACCTACTGCCCTGCTCTGCCTGGGCAAGGCGCTTGAGCCAGTCATCCTTGAGCACGGTCGCATTCGTAAGCACCGTCGCCGGACCGAATTGAAGTGCCGCAATCAAAATCTCGGTCATCTCCGGATTCAGAAACGGCTCTCCCCCGGTGAAGTAGTACTCGCGAACCCCGTGGGAAACGGACTCTTCCAAGCGACGCTGTACGTCGTGTAGCGACAGAAAACCAAAGCTGTCGTTCTTGGGACTACAACTGATGAAACAATGATGACAGGTAAGATTGCACCGCGTGCCGGCAACCTGAAACCAGAGCTGGTCCAGACTGGCGAGGTCGATCATCGGAGCAGGGTTTTCCGCCGCCATCGGTATGACTTTCCAAGCCCATCAGGTGGGCAACTTCGACAGCTGCCCTACTTCGACAACAACCCCTGAACGTCGGCATAAAGATTGAGCGTTGCCCGACCACCAATCAGTCCAAAAAGTTCGCGAATTTGCTCGAACCCTAGAGACATCAAGAATCGGGAGTCTCGCCCGTAGCTCTTGCTGCCGAGAATGTAGAAGTTGGGCTCCGTCGTCATCAGCGACTCCGC
>CAYLRE010000322.1:0-5275 GCA_964385715.1 uncultured Planctomycetaceae bacterium | reverse complement strand
AGTGACTCGTCGCAGCCCGGCAAAATTCATGTTTCCAGCCCCGTGATAACGATTACCCTGCGCGAAGATGGCAGCAACGTTGAGGATTTGTTCCTGCCGCTGCTTGCTTCTTCGCCTGATGATCCGCCTACGACAGTGCCTGCCTTTGAGGTCCAGCTCACCGGCGGTCGCGTGATGCTCCAGGATCTCTCCGGTGCAGCGGCCGAGTTTCATGACCTGGCATTGACCGTAACGCACGATCCGGCGGCTGTGCAGCCGCTCGCGTTTGACTTTTCCAGTAAGGTGCCACGTGCGGAGCCAGGCGGCGATCCGGCCGTCGCGCAGGCGTCCGGTTCGCTTAATCCCGCTACGTTTGATTCGCAGCTTGACCTCAAGTTGGAGCGATTGGGGGCGGCCGCGGTGGCGCCTCTGCTGCAGCGGTTGGGTGGTCACGCCGAAGCGCGTGGCGAGCTTACCGCAGATCTTAAGTTCCAGTATGAAGCCTCGCGAGCGACGCCTCGTTTTTCGATTTTGGGTACCGCTGATGCGCGGCAGTTTCATCTGCAGTCCGATCATCTCTTGGCGGGCGATGCGATCGACCTGCGGCGGTTGACGCTCGATGTCGATTGTGCGATCGAGGATGGTGAGTTGGTGGTTCGCCGTCATTCGCTGAAGACCGACGTCGGTGACTTGGCGGCCGAAGGTCGCTTTGAGTTGGGGCGTCTCTTTGCAGGCGACGTGCGCGGTCTGCTCAACGACGAAGAATATTCTGCCAGCGGGAGAATCGATCTCGCGCGGCTGGCCAATATGCTGCCGGCCTTGTTGCAGGTTCGCGAAGGGACGCAGTTCACCGCCGGCGAATTGAAGCTCGCGGTCTCTAGCCGCAAGACGCAGGCCGGAAGAGAGTGGCAGGGCCAGATCGAGTCGACGAACCTTCAGGGTATCGCAGGTGGTCGCGTTATTGCCTGGCGTGAGCCTGTTGTTTCCAATTGGCAGGCGACGCAAGGGAGCGACGGTGAGCTCCGCGGCGAAGCGACCTGTACCGCTGGCTTTCTCGATCTTAAGGCTCGCGGGACGCCGGTCGATGTCACGCTCACCGGTTCGAGTGATCTGAGTCGGCTGCGAGAGGATCTCTCGCAGTTCTTTGACCTTTCCGGTATGAAGCTGGCGGGTAGCGTGGCAGCGGAATTTCGAATTCGCCAGGGGGCCCCGGAACCGTCTCTGGTGCCAATTCATCCAGTGGCTGCCGCTGGTGACGCCAAAGCTCCGGCAGCGCCGCAGTTTCCCTCGTCCGCTGCCAACGAGACCGAAATTCACGCCCAAGGTCAGCTCAAGTTCCAGAATTTCGTTTTTCAGCCAGCCGGTGAAGAGGCGTGGAGTGAGCCGAATATGACGGTTGCCGTCGATGCCACGGGGCAAGCCAGCCTTGGTGGTGTCCGGCAGATCGATCGTGTTCTGCTGCAGCTGACCACGCCGGGCGACGTGTTGGAAGGTGCGCTGCTTGGGCCACTGGTGTTGGGTGGGCCAGATCCGGTCATTCTCGCCGATGTCGATATTCGTGGTTCTCTCGACTCGTGGTATCCACGCCTGCGACGACTCGGTCTGGAGTTGCCGATTGACGTGCGGCACGTTCGTGGCGGTATTCGCGGACAAGCCCGTACTCGACTTACCGCCAGTGAGTTCGCTCTGGAGAAGTCCAAGTTTGAGATGACGCAGGTTGACTTCGCGGCCGACGGATTGTCGATTCGCGAGCCGCGTATTGTGTTCGTGGGTGATGCTCGTTGGGACCGTGCGGCCTCGCGGCTTAGTTCTCGCAGCAGCACCTGGCAGAGTAGTGCGGTATCGATACGTGTTGACCATCTGGAGGTTGACGGCGCAGCCGCCCGGCAGCCTTCCGCCACTGGCAAGGTCGCCCTGGCCGCAGACCTGTCTCGTCTTCAAGGTTGGTTCCGTTCGCCTCCCGCTGCGCATGAGCGGCAGTGGGCCGGGGTGCTGACGGCTGAGGCGGAGCTCTCTCATCAGGCCGGCGTGACGACGGCCGAGTGGGAGGCCAATATGAATGACCTCGTGGTGACGCAGCCGGCCGCCTCGCAGTTGCTGCCCGTTCGTGGTGGGCCACCTGCTGGTTCTTCTCCGCGGCAGACCGTCTGGAGCGAGCGAGAGGTGTTTCTGTCGGGACGCGGTCGCCATTTGGCGCGCGAGCGCCGGCTGGAGCTGGATCGGCTCGAGGTCAGTAGCGATACCTTGAAGCTTGCCGAGACTCGCGGTTCGATTGGTTTGGCCGACGGGCCGCTGTTGGTCGATCTCTCCGGTAATGTGATTTACGATCTTGCCAAGATTACCGCCCTGCTGCAGCCTTATCTGGGTAGCGAGGTGCAATTTGCCGGCACGGGTACCAGGCCGTTTGCCATTCGCGGTCCGGTCACTTTGGCTAGTTCGCTCCAGCAGCTGACGGGCAACGCAGGCGTCGGCTGGAGTCAGGCCAGTGTTTACGGGCTCGCGGTTGGCCAGGGCGATTTGACGGCAGAGCTCCGCGATGGCGTCGTTCATTTCGCCCCGTTCGATTTGTCGCTGGGCCAAGGTCGTCTCAAGGCGAAGTCGCGGATCGAGTTGTCCGCAGCATCGTCTCGTGGGGCAGGAGCATCGCCGTCCGCGGGCGCGAGTCCCCTGCCCTATCCGCAGCTTGTCGTCGATCCCGGTCGTGCGGTCGAGAATGTTCGTCTCTCGGCCGAGCTCTGTCATTCCTGGGTGAAGTATGTCGCGCCGCTGTTGGCCGAGGCGACGCGGGCCGATGGTGTCTTCTTCGTCGACCTGACTCGCTGCCGGGTGCCTTTGACCGATCGCCGTCGGGCTAGCGTGGCGGGTAAGTTGGCGATTCAATCCGCTCAAGTGCGACCAGGCCCCGTAGCGGAGCAGCTGGTTCTCGTAGCCCAGCAGGTCGAGGCGATTGTGAAGAAGCGGCCGCTCTCGGCCCTTGGCGGGCAGCAGCTGGCTCTCAATATTCCGCCCCAGGAGGTGCCTTTTGAGCTGCATGAGGGCCGCGTCTATCACCGCGATCTGCGGGTGACCGTGGGCGATGTTACTGTGAAGACGTCCGGCTCCGTGGGGCTCGACTCTTCGTTGCAGATGGTGGCCGAGATCCCGATCCAGGAAGCCTGGGTCGCTCGCGACCGTCACCTCAAGGCTTTGGCCGGCCAGGTGGTGAAGGTACCGCTGCGGGGAACCTTGAAGAATCCGCGGCTCGACCGGCGGGCCCTGGATGACCTGGCGAAGCAGATGGTGGGCAGTGCCGCTGGCAGTTTGCTCGATGACGCCATCAATCGCGGTCTGCAGGATCTGTTTGGCAATTAGGCCTGCCGCTTTTGACGGGCGTTTCGTTCGGGGCGATTTTTTGCTTGCTCCGCGGCCGTGCCGTAGCGTGATCGACCGCAGCTGCCGCCACGTTGACCGCGCGCTTTGTGGTGTTGTTATCCGCGTGGATCTCGTTTCCACCAGTCGGGCCCCTCTGCCTCAATCTCTTTGTGGAGCTTGGTTAGCTCCGCCTTCATTTTTTCAAGCCGCGCGGTTTCTGTTTCCGCGAGGTTGTTCTTTTCTTGCGCGTCAGCCTGGATGTTGTAGAGTTCGAATCGCTCCAGCTTGGTGTCCGAGAGGATCTTCCAATCGCCGATCCGCATTGCCACCTGGTAGGGCTTAGGGGCTAAGTAGCACCGCCAGTAGAGCGGTCGTGCCCTCGTGATCTCCTTGCCTTGGAGCATGGGCAGGAAGCTGCCGCCGTCGATGACCCGATCGGCGGGTAGCGGGATGTCGACGACGTCGCAGAGCGTCGCGAAGATGTCGGAGCCGATGACCGGCGTGTCGCTTTCAGTTCCCGGCTTGATGTGGCCGGGCCAGCGGATGATGCCCGGCACGCGGATGCCGCCTTCGTAGACCGCGCGTTTGCGTCCTCTGAGTCCTCCGGTCGAACCCCGCGTGCGTCCGCGATCACCGAGCCCTTCGGGGCCGTTGTCGGCGGTGTAGATGACCATCGTGTTATCCGCGACCTTGAGCTCGTCGAGCGTTCGCATCAGGTTGCCGAAGGCGTGGTCAAGCTGCGTGATGTTGCCGTGGTGCTGCTGCTTTCCTTCTTCCAGGTCGGCGTAGTGCTGCATGAATTGCGGGTCGGACTCAATCGGCAGGTGCGGCTCGTGCGTCCAGACCGTGAGGAAGAAGGGCTTGCTGTCGTTCCGTTCCTCTTTGAGCCAGCGGATCGCCTCGTCGACGACCAAGGGGGCGGAGAAGCCTTTCAGTTCGCCGACAGCTTTGCCGTTTCGGACGAAGTTCCGCGGGTTCTTGTGGCTGGGGGCGGCGTTGTTCTGCGTGGCGAACCACCAGTCGTAGCCGTGATCACTCGGCTGCGGCTGCTTGGGCGAGTTGAAGTAGCCGTTGAGGTGCCACTTGCCGACGTGGCAGGTGGCGTAGCCGCGGTCTTGCAGCAGTTTGGCGATGGTGATCTCGCTGCTGCGGAGGTGGACCTCGCTATTCTCCGGCACCCAGCGGTAGACCCCGTTGCGATAGGGCGTGCGGCCGGTTTGGATCGCGGATCGCGACGGCGAGCAGACGCCGCTGCCGGCATAGCATTGCGTTAACCGCAGGCCCTGCTTGGCGAAGGCGTCGATGTTGGGCGATTTGATTCGCGGGTGACCGTAGCAGCCAAGGTCGCCCCAGCCCTGGTCGTCGGTGAGGAAGATGACGAAGTTGGGCGCGGGGGTCAGCTTGGCGACGTGCTCTTTTTCGGCGGCATCGGCCGAGCTGCCCGCAGCCGCGAGCGTGAGGAAAAGTGCGAGCGAGGCCAAGAGGAGCGTTTTTTGCGGTGTTTTCGTCATGGTCGGTCTGTTTTCTCGCCGGATGTGCGGCGTTTGTTCGCGGTTTGTTCGACAGATGTTCAATGGGTGTTCGACATCTGTTCGGTTTTGTTCAATGTTTGTTTGGTGTTTCTGTGTTTTGAGAGGATGGAGACCTTCGGTCGAGGATGCGGGACGGTCTGGAGACCGCCCCACAACGCGTTCGGGAGGGCGAGGCTCCCGCCGAGCCGCTGTTGCTCCCGCGAGTTGACGCACTATCTCGCTTCACTCAGCACTGGCAGAGCCAGTGGCACCCTTCGTCTTCGTTTAATGGTGATTGTTTTTCTTGACAGGATAAACGGGATGGAGACCTTCGGTCGGTCAAGCGGGACGGTCAGGAGACCGCCCCACAACATGGGCCTTGGGCTATTGTCGTGCGGCATGTGCGTGACGCAAACGCAGACATCTACTTATTG
>CAYLRE010000321.1:4818-5324 GCA_964385715.1 uncultured Planctomycetaceae bacterium | reverse complement strand
GACGCCATCGGACAGAAGGCCGCGTCCGAAGCGATTCAAAAGGCCCGCGGTGACGTGGCCGACAACGAGAAGATGGGTGAAATTCGCGTTGCCGAGGCGAATCGTGACAAGGAGATCGAAGTCGCAAACGCCGATCGGACCCGATCGATTGGAACTCGTTCGGCGGAAAAAGAACAAGCGGTCCGCGTCGCTGAGCTTGCCAAAGAGCAGACGGTTGGCGAACAGGAGGCCGCTTTCCTCCGCGACACCGAGATTAAGTCCGCCGAGCAGCAGATGCGTGTTTCCGTGGCCAATGCCGATGCCAAGGCGATTGACGGTGAAAACACAGCCCAAGCGGCGGTGGCGGCCTCGAATGCCAAGCTGGTGGTCGAGCGAGCGGAAGCCTATCAGCTAGGTGAAGGACGCAAGCGCGAAGCCGAGGCGAAGGTGCTCGAGATTCAGAACCTGGCCATGGCAAAGGCGGCTATTGCCGAAATGGGATTAAGCGCCGCCCAGCTTAATCGGCT
>CAYLRE010000321.1:0-4808 GCA_964385715.1 uncultured Planctomycetaceae bacterium | reverse complement strand
TTGCCGAGGCGGAACGAGTCGAGCAAGAGCGTCGTGCCGCACTAGAAGCTCACGCCAAGGCTGAAAAGGCTCGCATTGAAGTCGATGCCCAGGCCGAAGCTGCGAAGGTACGAATCGAAGCCGAAGCCCAGGCGGACGCGATCTATGCCAAACTCGATGCCGAGGCTCGTGGTCAGTACGAAATCTTGGCCAAGAAGGGTGACGGTCTGCAAAAAATCGTTGATGCCTGCGGTGGTTCTAAAGAAGCGTTCCAGTTGCTCATGCTTGAGCATCTCGACAACCTGGCGGAAGCGTCTGCCGAAGCGATCTCGAACATCAAGTTCGATAAGGTGGTCGTCTGGGAGAACGGAAGTGGAGCCGATGGTCGTACTTCGACGGCCAATTTCCTCAACGGAATGGCCCGCACCATGCCCCCGATGATGCAGGTGCTCAAGGACATCGGCGGCGTCGAGCTTCCCGAGTCGTTGATCAAATATGGCGATGCAGTGGAGCAGGCCGGTGCGGATTCGGCATCGGAAGCTGCCGAGGCAACCGATCCCGCGGATACGGCAGCGGTAGCATCCAAGGGAGTGGACTTGACGGGTGATGTTGTGATCGACGTGATGCCGCCCGAAGCGTCTGGCGACCCCGAAGCGTCCGGTGAACCGCCAGAGCCCAACAAAAAAGCTCCCGAGGCCGATGCCTAGGGAGCTTTCCTGGGGTGGAGACGCGAACAAGTCGCGTTTGCCTCGTTAGACATTCTCGCGCCGAGGTCGGCACAGAGGCGGGGTGCCTGCGGCTGTTCCGTTCCGCAGGCACTCCTAGCCTGGTTAGTTGGGGTTGCCCGTCTTAGTTGGGGTTGCCCGTCATCGACTCGTCCCAGCGACGATCGCAGGCCACGCAGGGGGCCATGGTGACCATGCCGTTGCAGGTTGGGCAGCGAACCGGTTTGGTCAGCGGCAGGTACGTACCGGCTGGCGTGCCTTCGGTGGCGATGCGGCGTATCTTGCGATCCTCGGCGCTATCGATCTCTTCGATGTCCTCGACGGTTAGACCAGTGGCCGTAGCGATCTCGTCGAAATCGCGAACGCCCATCTCCATCAAGGCAATGACTACCGGGGCACGACGGGGCAATTGGGCCTTCGTGGCACGCTTCGGCTTGGGGGTTGGTTCGGCGGGCAGTTGACGTTGAATCATCGAACGTCTCCAATCAAGTAATTAGGTCGTGACGATCACCGCGAACACATTGCATGCACGCAACGAACGCCGTAATGTGGAGCTACCGTTTCGGTCATATACGAATCGGAGCACAAGGCTCCCGTCACCCGTGCGAATTCCAGGGGATGGAATTCGACTCCGTCGTCGCTTGTTAAGCGAAAGCAGCAACCGGGAGGGGGTCCCGGGCTCGCTCGCGGCTCCCACCGCTCGACAGACCGAAGGCTGACGGTTTTCCGCATGGTACGGACGTTCGTCAGCCCCCCGTGGCTCCTAATGATTGTATGCACAGGCGTATGCGGAGCAAACCGCTCAGAAGGACTAGTTTTCGTAAGTCCCAATAAGGTAACGGGTTGCCGCCAAAAATGTTTTTTTTCGGGGTGGTCGTATATCCCCCCGAATAGCGGAGTTCCGCAAGTTTGGCTGTTTTGTCGGTGGCGGAAAAAGGCGAAATTAAACACCCATGGGTATGGTCATCTTCATCTACGGGACTCTCAAACGCGGCCAGAAGCGGGCCGCGGTGCTCGAGGGGCAGCAGTTCCTGGGCGAAGTGGTGACGGCACCGTTCTACCGTCTGTTCGATACCGGAAGTTATCCGGCCCTCGTGGAATGTTCGGGCGGCGTGGAGACCGATGCGTCTGGTGGCCCGGTCGAAGGCGAGTTGTGGCGTGTTGACGATGCCTGCTTGGCCGAGCTAGACCGAATAGAGTGCGTGCCCGATCTTTATCGCCGCGGGCCGGTGGCGATCGCCGAAGTTGTCGGGGCCGATGCCGATTCGCACTTTGAGGCATCCGAGCAGGTCGAGACCTATTTCTATCAACGCTCGACCGAGGGCCTGCGCGACTGCGGGCGATGCTGGCCGTGAGGAGCGGCTCCTTCGCGGCAAAATTGTTCCAGGCGGGCGCGACTAAGCCGGCACCGCCGCCCCGCTCTCACAGAGAATCTCGGCAATGTGCATCACGCGGAGCGGCTTCTGTTGGCGGCGAATCAAACCGTCGAGGTGCATCAGGCAGGACATGTCGCCGCCGGTCATTACCTCGGCTCCGGCCTGAAGGTGATCGGCCACGCGGTCGCTGCCCATCATGCAGGAGACGGCCTCTTCAGCCACCGCGAATGTGCCGCCGAAGCCGCAGCATTCGTCAGCCCGGTTCAATTCGACCAGTTCGATGCCATCGAGGCCTGCTAAGAGCGACGTTACCTTGCTGGCTGCCGGCTTCATCAACTCCGAAGCCGTGCCCAATTCCAATTCACGCAGCCCGTGGCAACTCTGATGCACACCGACACGATGTGGGAAGCTGCCTTCGAGCCGTTCGATCTTCAGCACGTCGCTGAGGAACTCGCACAGCTCGAACGTCTTCTTTTTGAGTTCCTCAAAGCCAGGCTGCCCGTCGAGGTATTGGTCGTAGTGGTGGCGAATCATCGACGTGCAACTGCCCGAGGGGCAAACGACGTAATCGAAGTCGCGGAAGATCGCCAAGAACTTGGTGGCCAACGGAGCGGCGTCGCTCGTGCAACCAGTGTTGGCCATAGGCTGCCCGCAACAGGTTTGCTCAGTCGGGAACACGACCTCCACGCCGAGGCGCTCCAGCAGTTTGACCGTGGCCATGCCGACGTCAGGGTAGAGCTGGTCGACGTAGCAGGGGATGAACAGTCCGACGCGATGCATGGGGATTCGTGGCGGGAAAAAAGTGACGTGAAGCGGAGTTTATACGATGTCGGCGATCGCCCCACTACCCCGCACAAAGCTCAGCAAAACGCTCCGCGGCCGAATTCCAGGCCTCGGTCTCTCGCGGTTGGTAGGACTTGGGTGCAAACGAGGTGCGGACCACCTGTCGCAGTTCGGCCAGGTTTTCGAGCTGCCCGGCGGCAATCGCTTGAACCAACACGTTACCCGCGGCGGTCGCTTCTTCAGGGCCGACGACGGTCCGTCTGCCAGTGGCGTTGGCGGTCATCTGGTTGAGCAGCTCGTTGCGTCCGCCTCCGCCCACGACGTGCACGATATCAAATCGCTCGTCGAGTACCGCTTCGAGTTCCTCCAGCGTGCGGCGGTACAGCAGTGCCAGGCTCTCCAGACAGCATCGCACGAACTCACCCGGCGTGGTTGGCTCCGGCTGATTCGTCTCACGAGCGTACTCAGCAATCTTTTCCGGCATCTCGCCCGGCGACATCAGCGGTGGGTGGTTCAAGTCGATCAGCGTGCGGAACGGTTCCGCTTCGGCGGCCGCCTTGGTCAACTGAGCGTACTCCATCGGCTTGCCGCTCTGCTCAAACGCCCGGCGGCATTCCTGAACCGGCCATAGCCCGATCAGGTTCTTGAGGAAGCGGGTTGTGTCGTCGATCCCCCCTTCGTTGGTGAAGTTGGCGGCCCGAGCTTCCGGGGTGACGCATGGTTCGTCCAATTCGGCCCCCATCAGCGACCAGGTGCCACTGGAGATGTAGCACCAGCTGGTTCCCGGTTCTGCTGGTACGGCCGCGATCGCCGAGGCGGTGTCGTGCGAGGCGGGTGCCACGACGTGCAGTTCCTCGCTCGCTCCGGTTGTGGCCGCGATGTGCGGTTCGATCGGCCCGAGTACCGTACCTGGCGGAACGATCTCGCCGAGCATTTGCGTGGGTAGGCCAAGCTTGGCCAGGAACTCGAGATTCCACTCGCCGGTCCTGGCGTCGGTCATCTGGCTTGTAGAAGCGATGGTCGACTCGCAGGTCGCCCGACCGGTGAAGAAGTAATTGATCAAGTCGGGCATGAACAACAGCTTGTCGGCCAGTGGTAGCAGCTCGGGCTCAGCCGCTTGTTGGGCGAGCACCTGGTAAAGCGTGTTAAGGGCCAGCAGCTGGATTCCGGTCGCGTCGTAGATCGCATCTTTGCCGACCGCTTCGCAGGCCTTTTCGAAGGCGGGATTGTTTCGTTCGTCGCGGTAGCAGTGCGGCATCGCCAGCAGGTCGCCACTCTTGCCGATCACCGCGTAGTCGACGCCCCAGGTGTCGACGCCTAGCGAGGTCAGTTCCGCGTCGTGGTATTCGGCCCATTCAACCGCACAGCTGACACCTTCGAGGATATTGCCCCACAGGCCGGTCAGATCCCAGTGGAGCCCGCCAGGCAGCTGCCGAGCCAGGTGCCGGAAGCGAAACACGTCCTGTAGGGCCAGCACGCCGTCGTCGAGCACGCCAACGATGGCTCGTCCCGATTCAGCTCCCAGGTCAATTGCCAGATACGCACCAGTTGTCATTGAAATCCGCCCTTTTTTGGCTGTTATTGAGGTCAGGAAGCGATTCTTCCAGGCTTATGCGATCTTGGGTACCCCCCGGAGTGATGGCTCTGTTGCAACGGTTCTGCCACAGGAGGCGACAGGTCCGTTCGTTGGATGCTCTTCTCTAACGCATACTTGTGTAAGGGGTTATGATCCATTGGTTGCCGTGTCCGGGAAAGGATGACGGAAAACTGTCATTGTAAAGCCGTCGTGGTTGCGTATTAATGCAATCAGGTGATTGATTTATTTCAAAACTGTGGGCACAATAGATACTGAGGCTTCACTGATGTGGAAAGAGGTGACAGGGCTGTGCCAACCGCTCCTATAGCTGACGAGCGTAGAAACCAGCTTCTGGAGCTGGTCAGGTCG
>CAYLRE010000320.1:0-5335 GCA_964385715.1 uncultured Planctomycetaceae bacterium | reverse complement strand
CATCATGCTCGTGCGATTCGATCCAAAGGCCAGTGAAACATGCGGCCACGTATTCCTGAAGACGCTCTGATAATGTCACCTGATATGCTCCTTTTGAAAGTCATAAAGAGGAAACGAGTGAGAAACGATACCATTGGAACCGATCAGGCCGTTTCGCTGGCCAACTCGGCTATCATCGCCAGCCAGGAGCGGACCTCTCCATCGGGATCACGCTCGGCCAGCAGCGAGGAAGTCATTCTTTCGACCGCGTCCGTGTTCAACCACTTTTTCACCTTGTCCCGACGACGTTTTCGGGTTCGCGCTGGAAGTTCACTCCATGGCATTTGATCCGGACGTCGGTCGTAGCTGTGCCGGGCAAGAATGTCGGCCACGTAATCCTCGTCGGAGAACTCGGCGTGAATGCCACTCGCCTCGCACACGGCCCGCGGGTGAAGGTAGTTTTCCAAATGCCGCTTCCGCGTCAAAACGGCCCGGCACTTTGGGCGCAGGTTAACAATGTCAACCGCCTCCTGGCGCGACTCGGTATGCGGCGGCATGTCGCGATCGTAGAGATGAAACTCGGAACTACCAAGCCCGGCCAATCGGAAAGACCACAAGCGAAGGTCACCGCCGCCGAACGGCACGAAAACCAACTCATTTCGTCGCTCCATATTGGAAAGATCGGGAATCGTCGGATCGTCCGCGTGTAAAATCGCACTGATCCGCCGCAGGAACTGGATGTCGTTGGGCCCCTCCACGAGGACGAGGACCTTTGGAGAACCGTTCGTGGCGGCGGACAGAGAATCGGATTCGATCGGGTCTTTCTTGCCAGATATCCGACCAACCAGGCGCTCGCGCAGCCTCGCCCACCACGCATTGCTTTTCTGCATAAGAAAAATCTCCGAGAGGAGGAATGAACAGTAAGCTCAGCCGTTTCGCTGCTGATGGGCCTGCTGCACTGGAGTATTCTGATGGAACTCGGCGGTCAGCTTTTCCCCGGCACGTTGTCCGAGTGCCTGCTCGATGAATCGACTCGCGTCGCGGCAGCATGAACCGGCAAAGCCCTTGGTTTCAACGACGGGCTTACCTTCCGGCGAAACGATGATCTCGATAGTCTTGGGCGTAGTGTTCCTCATGCTGCACCTCCTGAGACCTGAATGGTCAGCTTTATCGATCCATCGGGCAGGGCCTGTTCGGCGACCGAGTGCCCTCGCCGCCTGGCCTCCAGTTTCGCCCTTTCAACTGCGTAAATCTGCAGAAAGCGGTCGAGTTCTGTCTGAGAGCCCCAGCGGCCGCCGAAGTTGTCGTAGTGGATTTGCCCTTTGGCGGCGTCGCAAACTACCGGATAACTCCACTCAGGCAGTTGCACGGCCAGCCCGGTAGCCTCGCCGCTGAAGAGCTTGACCGTGCCATGCGTTGGTTCGGCCAACCCAAGGCGACGGCAGGCAGCACGGACGGCGACAACGTCGCGCACCTCGGTTTTCACAGTTACAATATGGCTCACAAAGCGTCCTCCTTGTTGTCGAGGTCATGCGTGAAATGGTTCTTACTGGGTCAACTACATCATTCCGCAGCGTTCTCGTCGTTCGAGACGCTCTGGCCGGGTAGGATCGGCGACATTGGCTTTCGGTCGTCTATGTTGTGTCGTGACACGCGGGGCGGCAGCAAGGTCGGTCGTTCCGCGACAATGTCCTCAATAAGAATCTCGGTGACCGCGTCACTCTCGCCCTTGTCGGAATTCAGACCGCAAACCAAGAATGCGCAGAACACCAGCACCAGCGTACAAACGAGCAGCGGTCCAAGGTCTTCGAGGATTGGAGCGAGAGTCGATTCGCGAAGTCGTTGGTCGGCAATCTCACGTCGCTCGGATTCCAACAGGTCTCGCTGGTGACCGACCATAGCCTGTTCGCTCTGCAACTCCTGTTGAAGTGCCACGAGGTCTTTGCGTGAGTCGGCGTCAGCTTCAACAAGCCGCCGAGTGCCCTCGGCGACCTCGCGATTGAGCCGTGCCATTTCCGAGTTCTGCTCGGCCTGCCGGTCGGCAGCAGTTTCGGCCATTCGGGCCAAGCGTGCGTCATCATCACAACCGCATAGCAGCGCGATAATCAAAGCCGTGAGCGGCACAACGAATACACCCGAAAAAACTCTTCTCATGGTTCTATTCTCTCCAGTGTTTCAAGAAACGAAATAGCAGCGATTGCAGCGCCCGCCGCAGCCGCACTTGGCGCACCAAGGCAACCACGGCGAGGGCGAGCGCCAGCGAGAGGCCGGCAACGAGAATCGTGTTCATAGGCATTTCTCCGGTTGTCGAGTAATGTGCAAAGTGCGCAACGTCTGCGCATCTTGGCAGAATACGTTCTGTATAGAAGCGACCCATGTCAGCGATGGTCGCGAGAGACGGCTTATCTGATAACTTCACGAAGGTCCCGACGGCCGGCCATCGAAATAGCCAATTGCCGGGCCCGGGGCGTCGAAAGACGACTTTGAAAAGATATGCCGGTCCAGCAAGTTCTCTTGGCGCGGAATTCGCGTGGACTTTGACGCAAGCATCCGAGGCTTCGCTTGCCACCCCATGCATTATGGCCGCGGATGGCAAGCCGCCGTTGCCGTGATCGGTCGATTGGCCCCTGGACGGCAGAATTGCACGCTGCCGGATCGAACTTTGCCCGCTCTCCGTGCGGAATCGTTATGTGCACCCATCCGCCGAGAGTTGGCCTGGCTGTGGAATGCAGGCCTCATTTGAAGCTGCGGGATGTCGGGCAAATTCGGTCTTCGTTAGCGGCCGGAAGTCCACTCAGAGAGCAGGGCGAGGATTTGCCGTTCAGCTAGACCGCAGCGATTCTGCGGAGAATTACAGATGCCGAAGCCCATTTTGTTAGAAAGGCGACCGAATGAGTAGCCTGAGAGTGTCGCGGAATGACCCCATTTGTGGTATCATGGATGTGTATGAGTTCCTCAGCAAACAAGCGGGTTGAAAAGCCAAACAGAACCCCCACGTCCGGGAGTTCCACGCTTCATAGCCGACAGCGGGTGTTGTTGCACACGCAGCCGTTGGTGACTCTGCAACAGAAGTGGAAACAGGGGGTTGCCGAACAGGCGCATTATGATGCACTCACCCTTTCGCTCAAGCTGTTCGACTCGGTAATTGATGGCAGTGGATTCGGCAACGAAGTTACTCGCGAGGCAATGCTGCAATCACTTCAACCGTTGCTCACTGCGTTCGATGAAGCCAGCGACGTTCGACAAGATGAACGACTACATCGGCAAGTCGTTGATCGCTTGATTGGCTACCTCAAGAACGACGCGGATCGAGGGCGTGAGTTCGAGGTGGAGTACGCGGATTTCCACGGCAGTCGCCGGCTGGATCGCAAGATACTGCGATTCAAGATTCTCAAGGAGATGCATGGCTACAGCGGCGAGATTGTATTGCAGCTTTCTTCCGAAGCCATAAATCTCTTTCTAAATGCTCTCGACCTGGATATCGAAAGCGCTCAGGAGGCCAACGAAGCGGTTGTGCGTTTTCAGCTTCAGCGGGGCAAGTTCGACCAGGCCCGGGCTTTTGCGGAAAACGCCCGCGGACAGTCCCTGCGGTACGGCGACAAAATCGAACGAGTCATCGCACAGACCAAGCGAGACATCCATCAAGTCGATTGGAGGAACGAAGTTCACCATCTATTGGACGAGGCGGTGGAACACGTCCGCGGCCGCCAGCGAATTGAATCCGAAATCATCGATTCGGCACAGCAGAAGCTCGCGCTGGCGCAGTTGGATGACGATCACCGGCATTCCATTCATGACGTGATTCGCCTGATGCGCGACTGCCGCCATCGCCACCTCAACCTCAACCGGCAGCTTATGTCGGCCCGCGGCCATTTCTTCGAACAGCAGACGAGACAGTGTTTCTCCGAGTCGGAAGCTGACACGCCCATCAACCTACGGGATGATGTCCTGGAGCCTTTGCTCGCGATGCCGCAGGCGACCGTCCTCGCTTTGGGAGAAGGAACGACACCATTGCTGGTCGGCCCCCGGGCGCCAAAGATAGTCTCGCTTCACCGTCTTGTTGCATGGCAGTTACAGCCGCTACGCATTCGCTCGGAAGGAGAAGTCGAAGTCGTGGAACTCGACTTGGTCGATTCTGACGCCGAAGTCAAACGCTTCGACGATCAGGTGCTGCACGATTCGGAAAAGGTGTTCGTTGAACTGGATGGGCCAACGTTGCTCAGCGACCTGATGCGCAAACTTGACCTGGACGGCTGCCCGGAGGATGTGCAGGATGCCGTGGTGTTGCGCGTTCTGGAACAATTCGACCCCGAAGACGGCGAGAACGATTTCGACGTGTCCATGCACGAACCGGATGGTTTGGCGCATGAACGGATGATCGGGGATGATTTGCTGATTCGTCCGAGACAGATTACGAATTAGGGGGGAGCGGAACCATGGAAGTCGAAAGAAGCGACGTGTACTTCGCCGGTAGGTTGATCCAGTGGGGACTCCAGCCGAATGCGATTCCGTTCAACGAACCGGAATACATGGAATTGGTTGATCGGTTCATCGATCGGCTAGCATTTCGTGCCACGGTGCGAGAGGTAGCTGAAGGACTCGGTTTGGTTGTCGTGCATGTCAGTGACCGCGGCATCTTCCTAGGCACGAGTGAAGACTCCAGTTTCGCGATGAAGCCAAGTGAGTTCCGAAGCGGCACGTCGGGCGAAGATAGGTTGCTCGACGGTTTGGTCCAGATTGCAATCGCGGCGACGGTCTATCCGCGTCAGCGGGACCTGGACGAGGACTCGTATGAGGCGAAGCCTCCGATTTCCGTTTCGGAAGTCGACCAAATGCTTCGTGAACTGTCGGAATCGGCAAGGAACCGTACCGGCGAAAGCGACCTCAGCAATGAACAGCTTCAACAGGGCATCCAGGAAGCTTGGCGAGTCTACGAAAGCCGTCCCGCGGTCCGTAAGCTGAAGAGCGGCCAGCATGCGAAGGACTCCGCGCACGGCCTGATCCAAAAACACCTTCAATTGCTAGCCAATCAAGGGTGCTTCACGATTGTAGGGTCTAAGGGAGAGTCTTCGTTTCGTCCCACGTTGCGCTATCAACTCTTGGTCAAGGAACTGGCGGCGACCGAGTTGTATCGCCAGTTCCTTGACTTGAGTGATCCCCACGCCGACGACGACCTCCGGTCAAGCGACGCCACTTTCGCGGAGGACAGCCATGCCTAAACTACGACGCGCCCGCATGGTCTCGGTTGGGCATGATAGCGCTCGCTTTGAAGATGTCATACTCGACTTCACCGATCACAACGAGCTGTGCAACATGACGCGCAACTACGGGCAGATTACCTTTATCGAGATGGGTA
>CAYLRE010000319.1:0-5357 GCA_964385715.1 uncultured Planctomycetaceae bacterium | reverse complement strand
ACGCCTGGATGAGCGTGGCTGCCCTGGAGGCGGGAAAGCACGCGGCGTGTACGGCATCTGGCCGGCGGCTTCCGTCGGCGACGACATCGTGTTGTTTGCTGAAGAGAGTCGCGAGACCGAGCTTGCTCGCTTCCACACGCTGCGGCAGCAATGGGAACGTCGCGGGCAGGATGAGTTTCGTGCACTGTCCGACTACGTAGCTCCACTCGATTCCGGTCGAGAAGACTACATCGGCGCGTTCGCGGTCACGGCGGGAATTGGTGCGGCCGAGATCGCGGCTGAGTACGAGGCAAAGCACGATCAGTACAACGCTATTATGGTTCGCGCTCTGGCCGATCGCCTTGTCGAGGCGTTCGCGGAGAAACTTCATGAACAGGTTCGTGGGGAATGGGGGTACGGGCAGGAAGAATCGCTCAGTAGCGAAGACCTCATCGCAGAGAACTATCGCGGGATTCGGCCGGCGCCTGGTTACCCATCGCAGCCGGACCATACCGAGAAGCGAACGCTCTTCGATCTGTTGAAGGTAGAAGAGAACGCTGGCATGACGCTTACCGAGAGCTTCGCGATGAACCCGGCGGCGAGCGTGTCGGGTCTCTATTTTGCACACCCCGAGGCTCGTTACTTCTCGGTCGACCGGATCACGCGAGATCAGGTCGAAAGTTATGCCCAGCGCAAAGGGATGCCGATCGCGGATGTCGAACGCTGGTTGGCGCCGAACCTCGGCTACGAGACGTAACGCTTGCCATCGACGGCTGCTTCTCTAAGTTTATTGGCCCCAATTCGTGCTGCTTCGCACGCTGCAGGTCTCTTCATAAAGTGGCCCAATTGACATTGGTCGCAGTGCGAATACGATACACGGGTGTGACTCGCTTTGTCCGCCAGCACTTGGCGTCGATGCGCTCCACGGATGAACTCTTATTCGCATCCACTTTGCCAGGAATCTTGAACCATGTCTGAACCACTGACGCAACTGGAACATGCCCGAGCGGGCACCGTTACTCCCGAAATGGAATTCGTCGCTCAGCGCGAGTCGCTTGAGCCGGAGCTGATCCGGGAGGAAGTCGCCGCCGGTCGGATGGTCATTCCTGCCAACCGAGTTCACCTGGAAGGCGAACTGGAGCCGATGTGCATCGGCGTGGCCTCGAAGTGCAAGATCAACGCCAACATTGGTAATTCGGCCGTAACGAGTGATCTGGAGTCCGAGCTTCAGAAGTTGCACGAAGCGGTTCACTACGGTGCCGATACAGTGATGGACCTTTCTACCGGGAAGGACATCAACAAGATCCGTACAGAGATCATCTCGAAGTCGCCGGTACCGATTGGTACGGTGCCGATCTACCAGATGCTCGAAGAGCTCGGTGGTGAAATCGAAGAGATGCGTCCGCAGCACTTCCTCGACATGGTCGAGCTGCAGGCGAAGCAGGGCGTCGACTACATGACGGTCCACTGTGCGGTCATGCTTGAGCATCTGCACCTCACGACGAATCGCGTTACCGGTATTGTCAGCCGCGGCGGTTCGTTGATCGCCAAGTGGATGATGGCTCACCGCAAACAGAATCCACTCTACGAGTGCTTCGACGATCTGTGCGACATCATGCGGCAGTACGATGTTACCTGGAGCCTAGGCGACGGGTTGCGGCCCGGTTCCTTGGCCGATGCTTCCGACGACGCACAGTTCGCCGAGCTGGACGTGATGGGCGAACTCACCAAGCGAGGTTGGGATCGCGGCACACAGGTGATGATCGAAGGTCCCGGTCACATTCCGATGGACCAGATCGAGATGAACGTCAAGCGTCAGATCGAGGTTTGCCACGGCGCTCCGTTCTACGTGCTTGGTCCGCTCGTGACGGACGTGGCCCCCGGCTACGATCACATCACCAGCGCGATTGGTGCCGCCATGGCCGGTTGGTACGGCACGGCCATGCTCTGCTACGTGACGCCGAAGGAACACCTGGGGCTACCCGAGAAGGAAGACGTGCGAGCGGGCGTGATTGCATATAAGATTGCGGCCCACGCCGCCGACGTGGCGAGGCAACGGCCGGGAGCGCGTGATCGTGATGACGCACTCTCGAAGGCACGCTTTGAATTTGATTGGAACGAACAGTTCCGCCTCTCGCTCGATCCGGAAACGGCTCAGCGGATGCACGACGAGACGCTGCCGCAGGACACCTTCAAGTCCGCTCATTTTTGCAGCATGTGCGGTCCCAAATACTGCTCCATGAAGATCACCGAAGAGATTCGAGAAATGGCCGCCGAGGGTGATCCCCTCGTTTCCATCGAGCCTCTCAAAGAGTAACAAGCTCAAAGCGGTGGCGAAGTCGCCGCGATGAGTTGTCGGACTGCGACCTGCGCCATGCATTATCTGTTGTTTCTATTGCTCTGCATGGTGTGGGGTACGAACTTCATTCTGATGAAGAAGGCTATGCCTTTCTTCGACCCGGTCGACGTGGCCGTCTATCGGGTTGCGGGCGGGTTTCTGGCGCTTTTGGCCGTGTGGGCCATGCGCCGCGAACGCTGGCCGATCGGACGCGAATATGTGCTGCCGCTACTGTTTGTGTCGCTGATCGGGTACGCCTGGCCGTTCGTGGTACAGCCGACGTTGATCCAGATGATCCAGGGCAGCGGCTTCGTCGGGATTATGGTCTGTTTCGTGCCGCTATTAACGATCGTGGTGTCGATTCCGCTGTTGGGGATCTATCCCAAGCCACGACAGCTGCTCGGTGTGATCATCGGGCTAGCCTGTTCGGCCGTTATTTTGCAAAGTGGCAAGTCTCAGCACTCTGTGAGTTGGTGGGTGATTTTGCTGGCCGCCAGCGTTCCGCTGTTTTATGCGATTTGCAATACCTACATCAAACGTCGTTTTGTGGGTGTAAAAGCTCTACCGCTCACAATCGCGGCACTTGCCTTTTCAACCGCGATTCTGTCACCGCTGGCGATCATCACAAACGGAACGGGCCTCGCGGAGGCAGATCCCGTTGAGGTGAGTGCGACTTCCCAGTCAGTTGCCGCAAGTGAAGTGGCCGCCGCCACGGAAACTCCCGCCTGGCTTGCCATTGGTGCGGTCGTTGCTTTGGGGGTGATCGGCACCGGTCTTGGTATTCTCATCTTCACGAAGTTATTGCAGGAGCAAGGGCCGCTGTTCGCCGGCATGGTGACCTACCTGATTCCAGTCATCGCGTTGACTTGGGGAGCCGTCGACGGCGAGAAGATTGAGACGGTGCAGTTGGTCGCCTTCGCAGGCGTTCTGTTCTCTGTCGGTCTGGTGCAATTCGGTGCGATCGATAGTTCCGAGGCGGATGGATTGAAAGCCGACGGACGCGAGACACCGCTGGTTACGTCGGAAACTGCCGGCTAGAAGGCAGGGCAGGGCACGGTGAAAGTTGCTCTGTCAAGGAAGTCGGTCTTCACCCATAATGCGCCGGCCTGCTCAACGAATCTCGGTTGGTTGGCAGCCCGCAGCTCCTGTTCGCTCCATCTCCCATTTCGCACATGGCTACACCTGTAAACGAATCGCGTCGCGCAGAATTGGGATCGCTTCCACCGCTCTATCAGGACCGCGCGTTCTGGGGAATGTCGATCACCCAGTTCTTGGGGGCGTTCAACGACAGCGTCTTCAAGCAGATCGTGCTGCTGTTGTGTTTAAGCGTTGTTGTCACTCAAGGGGATTGGCCTAGTGACGAGCAGTTCCTGGCTCAAGGTTTTTTTGCGCTGCCCTTCATTTTGTTTTCGGGACTAGCCGGCTACGTGTCGGATCGAATGGTGAAACGCTATCTGATCATCGGGGCCAAGTTCTTTGAGATCGTCGTGATGCTGGCCGCCGTGGCGACCTTTGCCGTGATGGTGGCGCCCGAGATCGGCTCCCATATTCACTTTATTGGTGATACGAAAGTCGAGAACGACATCTATTTGATCAATGGAATGCCTTGGCTTCTGTTGGCGGTTCTCTGTCTAATGGGAACGCAAAGCGCTTGGTTCGGTCCTGCCAAGTATGGCATCTTGCCGGAGATGGTTCGTGCCAGCGACCTGCCTCGCTTTAATGGCATCATTCAAATGACCACGTTCCTGGCACTCATCTTGGGGATCTGGATCGGGGGCTGGCTGATTGACAAACTTCACGGTTCCCTGGCCACAGCTGCGATGGGTTGCGTGGTGCTTGCCGTCGTTGGTACCGGGACCAGTTTTCTGGTCAGGCGAACGCCTGTCGCGCAGAAGGAAGGAAGGTTCCAGCTTGCGGATCTAGCCGCGGGAGCAGAGACCTGGCGAATTCTTCGCCAGGACGGACAGTTGGCCCGCGCTCTGTTGGTCTACTCGGCGTTCTGGTTCGTGGCGGCGATCTTGCCGATGACGATCAATTGGCTAGGAGTTTACCAATTCCAGAAGAACTACGAGACAACTAGCTTGATGCTCGCGGCCAGTTCCGTTGGTATCGCCATCGGCTTTGTGGTCGCCGGAAAGATGTCGCAACAGCGCATTCGTTTTGGTCTCGTGCGGCTGGGGTCGTGTGGACTGATTGTTTGCTTGTTGCTCGTTTCGATACCTAAAAGCATTCCCCAGGCCAATGCCTTGCCTACGGATGCAGCTGGTGCCGCGGCGGCGAACATGGATGTCAGCGGGGAAGGGGAGTCCGCCCCTGATTCCGGCCAGACGATGACTCGCGATGCCGATGGCAAGCGAATCTTCACGGAGCGGTTGAGCGTGTCGACCTGGCCGCATCTGCTCGGCTATTGGGGGAGTCAGGTCGTGCTGGTGTTGATGGGTTTCTTTACCGGTCTGTTTGCCTTGCCGGTTCAAGTGTTCTTGCAATCGAAGCCGCCGCTGCACTTGAAGGGCCGCGTCATTGGCGCCATGAACTTGATCAACTGGATTGCGATCATCCTGGCGGCCATGTTCTTTAAGGTCGCCGATGTGGTGCTGGCGTCGAATGGGCTGCCGAAATTCTTCGTCTTCGGTTTGGCGGGACTAGTGCTACTGCCGATTGCCCTGTTCTACCGTCCTGACGATGTTGAACTGTCGAATGCTCAGTAGGTGCGTGGCCGTTCTGACGTTAGTCTTCGCTCAACCGAGAGCGGACTTCTGGCAGCGGATAGTTGATGATGGCGTCTTCGGTCCCGACGACTTCGTGTAGTCGTTTCCAACCTCGCGTGACCAGCTCCTCACGTTGACGAACAAAGTCGGCGTCGAGATTCCGCTTGTCGAAATCTCCTTCGACAGCAAGCGGCTCGAAATCATCGCTGACGATGAATTGTGCCAGCGACGGATTGCAGCGGATGTGGCGTTCTTGTTCCGTGTGGAGCACCTCGGGATCGAGCATGCCGATCACGTAGGTACGTGGATGAAGAATTCCGGCCGTTGCCTCG
>CAYLRE010000318.1:0-5378 GCA_964385715.1 uncultured Planctomycetaceae bacterium | reverse complement strand
ACGGCATGAAGCTGACCTGCGATTGGATCCGCGGCGAGTATGAAGTGGCGTATGGAAATGCGACGACTCCATTCGTTACCGGTACGGCGGCAAGCGGTGTCGACGCGCCGCAAACGACGTAATGAACGTCACGCAATGAGGCGTGGGATCGCACCCGTTGTTTCGTTAGGAGCAACGGCGCGGCATCCCAAGCTGGTGTTAGCAAAGGCAAGTTGGAAGTGATGGGTTCTGCCATGACAGAAGCAAAACCTCGCATAGCCATTGGCATGCCGGTTTACAACGGCGAGTCGTTTCTTGAAGCGGCTCTCGATTCGTTGCTTGCGCAGTCGTATGGCGACTTTGAGCTGATCATTTCCGACAACGCCTCGACGGATCGCACGGAAGAGATCTGTCGGGCGTACGCTGCCCGAGATTCCCGGATTCGCTACGACCGATTGGCAGAGAATCTGGGCGCGGTTCCCAATTTCAACCGTGTGTTTGAGCTGTCTGACTCGGAGTACTTCAAGTGGGCCGCTGCGGACGACGTGTGCGACGAGGCGTTTCTGGCTCGTTGTGTGGAGTTGTTAGATAGCAATCCGGATGTGGCCTGGTGTCACACGCGTAGTACGCACATCGACACGAGCGGGCGAGAGATGGACGATCCATTGCTCGCGGACGTCAGTTACGCGGCTCGACAGAGCGAGTCGCCGGCAGCGCGATTTGCGGCTGTGATGACCGGCGTCGGTGGCTGTCTCGATTCATACGGCCTGATTCGCTCGGAGGTTATTCAAAAGACGCCGTTGATCTTGCCGCTCTACGGTGCGGAGAAAGTGTTCATTGCGGAGCTGGCGCTGCATGGTCGCTACGGCGAAGTGAACGAGACACTGTTCTATTCACGCGTGCACGCTGGCGGGTCGGGCAATCTTGACACGGCCGCCGAACAGCAAGCGTACATGAGTACTCAATCGAGTGGTTTCGAACTGACGCGTTTCAAATTGCTCAAAGGGTATCTGAGTGCCACCTGGCGGGCGAAGCTTTCGCTTGTCGAGCGGACAAAGTGCCTGTTCGTCATCGGCCGGTACCTGCTGCAGGTCGGGAAGTGGAAGCGAATCGTGACGAAGGCACTCACCGGTGCCGGAGTCGGCGGCGGCAACGTCGAGCGCGTAAAGCGGTTGGAAGAAGGCGCCTCGTAGAAAGACGTGTTGCACATCGCTCGTGTGACTCACGAGTTACAAACTGAATAGGAACATCGAAATGTCGACCGACAACCCATCACAATTCGACACGCCTCAGATGGTGGTGCATGTGCCGTCGGTGTCTGGCGATGCGACTCTGCCACCGGGCCAGAGTGATGCAATAACCGCCGGGCATCTGCATGATACGGAGCCGCTGTCGATTGAAGTTTCGCCGGCTGCGATTGCGCGTCGGCTGACCGCGTTGGTGCTTGTGCTGGCGGCGGTTGGTGCGATCGTGAACATCGTGATTTATCAAATCGCGCCCTCGCCCGATCATCGCATCGCACGGCTGCTGTATCGTTTCGATCTGGGGCACGAGCCGAGTATCCCCGCCTGGTATTCGTCGGTGGCGCTTCTGGCTTGCTGCGGCCTACTGGCGTTGATCGGTAAGTTCGCCGGCAGAACAGGGCGGTCTTTCCGCTGGCACTGGTACGCCCTGGCAGTGATCTTCCTGTTGATGGCGATCGACGAGGCGGTCATGTTCCACGAGATGCTCGACAATGCCTTGCACCAACTGTTGCAAACGAGTGGGGCGTTGTACTTCAGCTGGGTCTTGCCTGCCATTGCGTTCGTTGGTGTTCTGGTAATCTGCTATCGACCATTTCTCTGGCACCTGGAACCGAGAACACGGTGGCTGTTTATCGCCGCTGGAGCAATCTTTGTCGGCGGGGCCGTCGGAATGGAAATGGTCGCCGGCCTGATTCACGACTCGTACGGTCTGGAGTCGGTTGCCCATACGATCTCACAGACGATTGAAGAGACGTGTGAGATGTTGGGCATTGTGCTCTTTATCTATGCGTTGCTGGACTACCTGCTGCGAAATGTCGGCACGGTCCGCTTTTCAGGACCGCCTGCGACTGCGATCGCCGCACCTTCGGGAGAAACATCATGATCAAGAGAACGAACGCGAAACCGGCAATCGACACTGCACCGAGTGACGATAGACGTTGCTGCACCGCCTGTGGATCGAGCCGGCTGACGGACATCTTCGAGTCGGAGCGACTGCCGGTGAATGTTGGCGTTATGTGCGATACCGAAGAGGAGGCAAAGAACGCGCCGGTGGCGGACGTGATTCTCGCCTATTGCCATGATTGCGGACTCGTTTTTAACCGGATCTACGATCTCACCAAGGTTGGGTTTGAACCAGGTTACGAGGTCGCTCTGAATCACTCGCCTGTATTTCGCGAGTTTATCTCGGGCGTCGCAGATCGACTGCTTGATCGCTTTGACTTGCGGAACAAGACGTTCTTAGAGATTGGCTGCGGGGACGGTTACTTCTTGCGATTGTTGGCCGAGCGGGGCGGCAATCATGGTATCGGTATCGATCCCAGCGTCCCACGCGAGGGTCGCGAGACATTTGAGCAAGGTAGCGCCGAGTATATTCGGGACTTCTTCGGCGACAAGCATGCAGACATTGCGACTGACTTCATTTGCTGCCTTTCGGTCTTTGAAGCGGTACCCTATCCGGCCGAGTTGCTCTCCACGGTGCGAAGGATCGTTGGCGAGCGGACAAATGTGCCGCTCTACTTTGAGGTGTTCAACGCCTTCCGCGCGATCGAGAACCGCGAAACCTGGAGCATTCTTTACGAACAGTGCAACTACTTTAGTCTCGAATCGCTCGCTTCGCTCTTTAGACGCTGTGGGTTTGAAGTGACCGACGCGAATACTTGTTACCAAGGCGACCAGTACATCTACGTCGAGGCCAAGGGCTCGGATCGAGTCGTGTCGGCGGAGAAGAACGCGTCCGCCGACGTTGCTGATGAGGCTGGCGAGTTGACACTGCCGAAGGTGATCGCCGACTTCGCTGCCGCGTATGTCGAGCGATCAAACTACTGGCAAGAACAGCTCAATGCCTTCCGTCGCGACAAGCAACGGGTGGTCGTGTGGGGGTCGGGCGGTAAGGGAATCGGCTTTTTGAATGCACTCAATACGGACGGCGTGATTGATTACGTCGTCGAGATCAATCCGGACAAGCAAGGAAAGTACCTACCGGGCTCTGGGCAACGAATCGTGCCGATCGAGTTTCTGGCCGAATACAAGCCGGACAAGGTAATCATCACGAACGCCCTCTATCGAGATGAGATGCGACAGCAGGCCAGCGAACTCGGCGTGACGCCTGAGTTTGTGGTGGCGTAGATGGACATCTAGCGGCAACGAAAAGAGTCAAGGATTAGTCGAACAAGAGCAAGGAACTTGCGTTGAATATCGAAGTAAAACAAGCACGAGAGCTGACCGACGATCACGTTAAAGCGTGGGCGGCGATTCAACGCGCTAATCCCGAGTTAGGCAATCCGTCCTTTGCGCCAGAGTTCACCCAGGCGGTGGCTACGACGCGTGATGACGTGGAGGTTGCGATTCTCAGCGAAGGCGATCGCCACGTTGGCTTCTTCCCGTTTCAGCGGGAACGCCGCAACGTTGGTGCGCCGGTCGGTTCGTTGTTGACCGACATGCATGGCGTGATCGCGGCCGCGGACCTCCCGTGGGATCCGGCAGAGTTGATTCGCGAGTGTGGGCTGGCCGCCTGGGAGTTCGATCACCTGATTGCATCGCAGCAGCCGTTTGAGTCGTATATCAAGTGTGTGGAAGAATCGCCGTACATGGACCTTGCCGACGGTTACGAGACCTACATTGAGCGTCGAGTTGCCGAGAAGTGTTCGTCGATCAAACGTGCCCCGTCCAAGGCTCGCAAAGTGGAGCGGGAGATCGGACCGCTACGGTTTGTTCTCAGCGACACCAATCCAGCCACATTCGAGACGGTCATTCGTTGGAAACGAGAGCAGGTTGCCGACACTTGCGGGACCGACATCTTTCGCCACGAATGGGTGGTGGAGACGCTGCGTGCCGCCTGCGAAATCAATACGCCAAACTTTGAAGGCTCGGTCGCCTCGCTTTATGCAGGTGACGAACTGCTCGCGGCCTTGATCGGAATGCGAAGTGGCAGCGTCTATTCCTCTTGGATCCCGACACTCAACCCGGCCTACAGTAAGTACTCGCCTGGACTGCTGCTCCATCTGGAGCTTGCCAAACATGCGGCGGCGGAGGGGATCACCCGTATCGATCTTGGTCGGGGAGCGAATCAGATGAAGACGAGCCTTCGCTCTGCCGCCATTCCGCTAGCTTTGGGAGCGGTCGATCGCCGTCCGCTCAATCGGTTCGTTCGTCATTGTTGGTACAAGACACGCGACCTTGTTTACGCAATGCCGCTGGGCGGGGTGTCGCTTCGCTTTTATCGCCGCGTTCGTAGCTGGTCGACCCTAAGTTCTTAATAGGTGAAATATGCAACTGCAAGAAACAACCGCCGCCAAGATTCGCGAATTTGTCTACGCGCAGTTCCCGCTGGCTCGTCAGCGTGAGATCGGCGATGACGTATCGCTCATCGAAGAAGGCATTGTCGACTCGCTCGGCATTCTGGAGATCGTGACGTTCGTCGAGACCGAGTTCTCGATCATTCTTGAGGATGACGAGATGCTCGGCGAGAACTTCAACACCATCGCGTCGCTCTCCGCGTTCATTCACGCCAAGATTGAAGGAACCGTTTCGGCGGACGCCTAAACATGGACTACCTCCTGCATCACACATTGCGAACGTGTGCCGAGCGATTTCCGCAGAAGGAAGCGCTGGTGCATCGCGACAGACGGCTGTCGTTTGCCGATCTCGCCTCGTCCGTCGCGGCACTCGCTCAAGGTCTGCGCGATGCCGGTGTCGAGCGAACCGATCGCGTTGGCATTTATTTGGAACCGTCGATTGAACAGGTGGTTTCCATCTACGCGGCGTCGCAAGCTGGCGGTGTGTTCGTGCCAATGCACCAAGGTCTGTTCGCTCAGCAAATCGCGCACATCGCCAGCGATTGCCAGATGAAGGTGCTCATCACCGACGCCAAGCGGCTGGAGCGGTTACAAGAGATTCTGCCCCAGGTGTCGTCGATCGAAACAATCGTCGTGGTTGGCGAGACGGACGTAGAGGTTAATCGCGAAACGCTCGCCTTTAATGCGTTGCTTGCCACGACGGCCAAAAAGCCTTGGCACGATGTCGCCATCGAGAAGGATTTGGGCGCGATCCTTTACACCTCTGGATCGACCGGAAAGCCCAAGGGCGTGATGTTGAGTCACGCCAATCTGGTGGCCGGCGCGTCGATTGTGTCGGAATACCTGAGCATTACCGACG
>CAYLRE010000317.1:0-5382 GCA_964385715.1 uncultured Planctomycetaceae bacterium | reverse complement strand
GCCGGCAAGGGAAGGGGCAACGAGAGCGAGCGAGTGGCCCCGCCTCGGAAGCAGCCTGGCGGGAGTTGCAGGCCAGCTTTGTTACCGCCATCGATCAACTCGACGAACAAGATCGTGAGGTGGTGCTGATGCGGCACTTCGAGAAGCTGTCGAATAGTGAAGTGGCTAAGGCCCTCGACTTGAGTCCTCCGGCAGCAAGCATGCGTTACCTCCGCGCGGTTCGACGCCTCAAGTCGCTGCTATCCGGAGAGGAAACTTCAGCCGGTTAGTAGAGGCCGAATCGGAACACTTGCGACTTCCACGAACTTACCGACCGAGAATTCGATTGTGACCTACGAGGCTGGCAACCGGGACGAAAAGCTTGCCGCGATTCTCGAACGCATGATCGAGGCGCAGCACCGGGGAGAGTTCGTCGATGTCGAAGCGGCCGCCGGTGACGATGCCGAACTAGTCGATGAACTCCGACAGCTATGGGCGGCCTGCCAACTGGCCGAGGCGATCGGTAGCGACAGCGTCCGTGATGCGGGAGAGGACCGCGACCCACAAAATGCCGGCAGCAGTGGTGACTTCGCCCCGCCCGCGTCGGCTGATCTGCCTCGCCAATTCGGCGACTACGAACTTCTCGAAGAACTCGGCCGCGGTGGCATGGGCGTTGTCTATCGGGCCCGCCAGCTTAGCCTCGACCGCATCGTCGCGCTTAAGATGGTCCTGCGTGGGCAGCTCGCCTCGCGCGACGATCTATTGCGGTTCCAATCGGAGGCGGAAGCGGCCGCCCGATTGAAGAGCCCTCACATTGTGCCAATTCACGACGTTGGCGAATACGACGGCCACGCGTTCTTCACGATGGCCCATATCGAAGGGGAGACACTCTCCAAGCGACTTGCCGCTGGCCCGCTACCTTCTCGCGAGGCCGCCGAAATCCTGCTCGCCGTATCCCGAGCTATCGAAGTCGCCCACGCGAAGGGAATCCTGCACCGCGACCTGAAACCTTCAAACATCTTGATCGACCGCGACGGCACCCCGCACGTCACCGACTTCGGTCTGGCGAAACGGGTTTCCACCGCCGGCGAGACCGTTGATCCGAGCTTGACTCGAACCGGCGCTGTACTTGGCACGCCCAGCTACATGGCCCCGGAACAAGCCGCCGGCACCCGCGGTCAACTCGGTCCGGCAACGGATGTGTATGGCTTGGGTGCCTTACTGTATCAAATGCTGACCGGTCGGCCGCCGTTCCAAGCGGCGACTCCGCTCGACACCGTGCTGCTCGTTTTGGAACAAGATCCCGTTCCGCCGCGGCTGCTAAACCCTCGAGCGGATCGTGAACTAGAGCTGATCGCGATGCGCTGCCTACAGAAACCACCTGACCTGCGGTACGAAGGTGCCGATGGCCTGTCGGAAGATCTTTCGGCATACCTCGCGGGTGAACCGATTGCCGCGAGAAGCGGACGGCTCAGCGCGGTCGTCGCCCGGCTGTTTCGCGAGACGCACCATGTGAGCGTGCTAGAGAATTGGGGCCTGCTCTGGATTTGGCACGCACTCGCGCTGTTGGTACTCTGCGTGATCACCAACGCGATGCACTACCGCGGCTTGATAACGGCCGAGGGGGTCCAGAACCCGCTCGCCTACGTCGCACTGTGGGGAGGAGGGCTCGCCGTGTGGGCGCCAATATTTTGGCTGCTCCGTCGTCGTGCTGGCCCTGTTACATTTGTCGAGCGGCAGATCGCGCACGTATGGGCAGGAAGTGTTGTCGGCAGTGTCGGATTGTTCGCCGTGGAATGGCTTCTTGGCCTGCCGGTCCTGACGCTATCACCCGTACTAGGGCTGATCAACGGCATGACCTTCACCGTCAAAGCCGGCATCCTTACCGGAGAGTTCTACTTTCAAGCGGTGGCGCTGTTCCTTACGGCGGCCGTGATGGCGATCATGCAGTGGCACGGAATCGATCTGGGAATCCTGCTGTTCGGCGTCGTCTCAGCGGCTTCGTTCTTTGTACCGGGCTTAAAATACTACCGGCGTGCCCGCGAACGAGCGGTGTAAGCGGACTACGTTACCTCAAACGCCTTCGGTAAAGAAACGATGCGTCCCCTGCGATTCGACCGCCGCTGCCAGACGACCAAGGGCATGGGCATACGCGGCGGTTCGCATATCGATCCGACGCTCTTGCATGCGATCGTAGATGGCGTTGAACTCACGAGCCATGATCTCGCGCAGTTCCGTGTGAACACGATCTTCACCCCAGTAGTAGCCAGCCCGGTTCTGCACCCACTCGAAGTAACTGACCGTAACACCGCCAGCATTGGCAAGAATATCGGGAATGACAAGGACGCCATTCTTCGTGAGCAGGTCATCGGCTTCGCTCGTCACTGGCCCGTTGGCAACCTCGACGACAACATCGGCCTTAATGTCGCCCGCATTCTCGGCGGTGATCTGATTTTCAAGTGCCGCCGGGATGAGCACATCAACGTCGAGTTCCAACAGTTTTTCATTGGAGATGCCGTTCGCGTCAACCGCCTCACAAACACTACCGTCGCAATAGACCGCCTGAAGTTTGCGTGACTCATTCTTCATGTACATCAGGCTGGGCACGTCGAAACCGGCTTCGTTGTAGATGCCACCACGCGAGTCGGACACGGCTACGATGTGATAACCATCGGCGTGCAGCAAACGGGCCACGTGCTGCCCGGCGTTACCGAAGCCTTGAACCGCGACACGGATATCCTTCGGATTCCACTGCCGCCGCGTTTCGAGCTCCTTGATGCAGTAGTAGGCCCCACGCCCCGTCGCATCATCTCGACCCAAACTTCCGCCCAGGGCGAGCGGCTTGCCGGTAATGACCGCTGGCGTGTGCCGACGATGAATCATCGAATACTCATCCATCATCCAGCCCATCACCATGGCGTTGGTATAGACGTCCGGTGCCGGGATATCGCTTTCAGGACCAATGAAGTCGGCCATCTCCTTCATGAACCCGCGACTGAGCCGCTCAAGCTCCAGCTTGGAGAGTTCCTTGGCATTCACGGTGACCCCGCCTTTGGCACCGCCAAATGGGATTCCGACCACAGCACACTTGCAGGTCATCCAGAAGGCGAGTGCCTTGACCTCGTCAATGTCGACATCGGGATGAAAGCGAATGCCACCCTTAGTCGGCCCACGGTCGTTATTGTGCTGCACGCGATAGCCGGAAAAGATCTTCAGCGAGCCATCGTCCATGCGAACTGGGATCGAGACCATGAGCACCGCCTGCGGATGCCGCAGCTGCTCAATAACTTCCGGCTCGACATCCGTGTACTCCGCCGCCCGATCAAGTCGCCGAATCGCGTCCTGAAAGATGTTGTCGTCGACTTCCGAAGCCATGCGATCCTCCGGCATGAAATAAAAGAGCAAGTCCGCCTATACGCATGCCACGAAAATGCATGCGATGCCTATACCATCAACGTAACAGAAGAATCTCAGACTACCAAACCCCTGGCATCTGAATTCACTAGGCAACAGACCAAGCCTGGCATGTCGATGAAGAAAAGACGAGCGACCCCAAGTTGAACCGTCGCGCGATTTACAGTTGATCCGCGGCGGCAATCCGCTCGCTAATCGGCGGATGATCGTGCAGCAGGAGAACTTCCAGCGGGTGAGGATCCGGGTCCCCCTTGTTCAATTTCGCCAACTTCAAAAACGCGGAGCGATACGCGTCACGCAGGCCAGTTCGTTCGAGTGCGTAGCGATCACACTGACGCTCAAAACGGCGACTGATCGCACAATGCACTGGCCCCATTAGCAGACCTGCTACGGACAGAATGAGCATCATCATCGGCAAAGTGTAATACGGAAATCCTTGCTCAGAATTCCAGGACGCGTCGGTCGTTGCCAACCAGCGGCCGACCAATTGATCGCAAAGCCAGAAAGCGGCCAAGCTGGCGAAGAACGTTCCCACGATGATCTTCTTGATATGGCGAAACACGTGATGCCCAACCTCATGGGCAATGATCACTTCGACCTCGTCCGGCGAGAACCCGTCGATCAGGTTGTCGCCCAGAACGACACGCCGCGTCCGTCCCAGGCCAGCAAGCATGGCGTTCGCTTTGACCGTCTCTTCGCTCATGCCGAGGCGATAGACGCCCTCGATCGAAAGCCCCGTCCCCTCGGCAAGACGTTTCATTCGAGCAAGCAGATCAGCGCTGTGCGATTCTTCGGAATCGAGTGGTTCGACCTTATGAAACATCGGCATGATAACCTTGGGGAATAGCTGTCCCAGGACGGCCGAGAAGAGAAAAAAGGCAACGGCACCAACAATCCACCACCACGATCCTGTTAACCAGATGATCCAATACAGCCCCGGAATCATGACCGCCGAAAAGCCGATCTCCAGCAGCTTCCACTTTGTGTGCGACCATAGCCAGGCGAAAAATGACTGACGCGACAACCCGTAGCGGTGCTCCAAAATGAATCCCGAATAGAATGCGAGCGGAAAGCTCACAACCATATTCGCCAGCACGAGAACGCCGGCGAGAATCAACAGCCGCAAGGTGGCGACTTCCGTGATCGCTTCGATCTTCGTCGTAAGCCAGCCGCCAGGCACCGCAACGACAAATACCATGACCGCGATGAAGACAAGATCGAGTCCCTGACCGAAAAGATCGCAGAGGAGCGAGCGATGACCATACTCCTTGGTCTCCGCAAGTTCGGCCGCCGTCATTTCGCCGCCAGAGACGCCCCCGCTTCCGTTAACAGAAGATGCGGCCACCGACGGCGCGTCTTTGCTCGACGTGCCCTGCGACACTACTTGCTCGTCAATCGGCTTAGAACTCTCGGTCACTGCGAAAACTACCCCGTGTCTTCAATTCGATTGTTTGTCGCTAATCATCTAGCTAGCGGTCGGTCATTGTTTGCTGCCAACCCACGTCCAGTGCCGGTCGCTCGTCGTTGTCACGCCATGTGGATCGAAACCGTTGGCCGAAACGAGATCACGAACTTCCTGCAGGCTCAGTGCCGCGCGGAGCGACGCGTCGAGCAACTGCCTTTGCTCATCGGTCTCATTGCGGGCATAGGTGTAAACGAGTCGCTTCACCGCCGCGTCATCGGGCGGACGAATCAGGTCGCGGAAGAACAGCATGCCACCGGGCTTCGTCACGCGAACCGCTTCGGCAATCGCGTGGGCCGGCTCGGGAATGTGATGAATAATGCTGTTGGAAAAAACGACCGAAAATCGATCCGCCTCGTACGGCAGTGACTTCGCATCTTCCAACTCTAGCACAACGCGATCGGCAAAGTGGGCCATTTCCAGATTCCGGCGGCCGATCTCCAGCATGCTTTCGGCCATATCTATCGCTAAACAGCGAAAACGCGCATCTCGCTCGGACAATGCTATTGGAATCTGGGCCGTACCTG
>CAYLRE010000316.1:0-5419 GCA_964385715.1 uncultured Planctomycetaceae bacterium | reverse complement strand
CTCCTTAGGTCGGCGATCCTGGCGACCTACGCCTGGCTCATGACGTTTTCTTTGATGGGGCTCTTTCACTGGATGCTTCGACGCGAGAATCCCACGGTGCGGTACTTCTCCGATGCTTCTTACTGGCTGTACCTGACGCACCTGCCAACACTGTTCTTCATTCAGTTCTGGCTCAAGCCGCTGCCTTTGCCGGCCTTTGTCAAATTCGTGTTGGCCTGTTTGGTCTGTACGGGCTTTCTGCTTGTGCTCTATCAATACTTGGTTCGCTACACCTGGATTGGCTGGCTGCTGAATGGGCGCAAGGCACGCCCCGGTGGCGCCAATTCAACCGAACGGACCGCAACGGGCCTGGAGGTGGCGGACGAAGGGAGTGTTGTCAGGGCCGAGGCCTAGAGTGGGAATCGCCTCACTGCCGTCGCTGTCGACTTGGGAAGCGATTGCCCCGGCGCGACTATTGATCGACCGTCAGAACGATGCCCAAGTACTCGCTCGAATGTCGCGGATCGATGCGAACCTTGACCGCGTACACTTGATGCCCATCGGAAAACTGATCCGAGGCTCCGTCCGTTTCAAAGAACGGTTGGGTGCTGGGAACAAGATCGCCGATCTCGCGGCCAACGGACGTCAGTTGGAAGTCGTGGTTACGAGAGTAGTGCATCAGCACCAAGCCTTCGCTATCGACAATGTAGGCATCCTCGTCCGTCTCGATCGTATTGACCAACAGTTCTCGGATGGTCTGCTGTAGATCGGTCTCGACGGTAACCGCTCCAAATAATTTGCCGTTGATATCTCCGTAAACTGGTGTGCCGGCTGCTAGGACCATCATGTCGGCCGCCGCCGAGGTCCCTTCGTAGTGCTCACGCACGGCATGCACGGTGACGTCGCCCGGCTGGATTTGGAGAACCTTGGCGAAGAAATCGTTCACCTGGACGCGAGCTAGACGACTTCTCGGTTGCACGCGCACGGGGCCTTCAGCTTCATGGCGTTCAACGTGGGCGAGTTGTTGCAGGCTGGAACTTTCCTGTGTCTTCGGCATTGTCGACGGATGGTCCTTGGGGAACGCAGCCGTCGCATAGGTCGCTGACAGACGGTAAGGATTCGATTCCAACAAGCCACGGTAGATTGTTTCTAGCCGCTTTTGCCACACGTCTTTTGAGTCGGTATCGCCGCCAGCTTCAAACGTCGCAATCCCCTGAATCGGCGGCAACGCGGCCATGAAGCGAGCATCCTTGGCCAATTGCTTGGAAACATTCTGAAGGCTAACGACCAGCTCCCTCGCATCCGCACGTAATCCTTCAAAACGATTCTGCTCGGCAACCATGCGATTCTCATGGGCTGTGATGCCAAGGGTGATTGCTGTCACCAGTGCAATTGTCAAACAGGCGGCGCCAAGCAGAGATAGGCGTCGGTGTTTTTGAATCCAACGTCGAGCTCGTTTGCGCCAGGGCTCCTGGTAGGTTGATACCGGCTCGCCTGCCATATAACGCTGCACGTCATCGGCCAGCGCCAAGGCATTGTCGTATCTTGCATATCGTTTGGACGACATCGCCTTTGCACAAATGGCTGCCAGTTCCGGGGGAGCATCTGCATTTGCTTCCCGAGCATCGGGCGACGGATTGCTCACAATTACCTGTAGCAGCTCCGAGACCTTGCTGGTTGAAGAGAGCGATTGTTGGCTCATTTCGTGCGGGGCGCAGCCTGTGAGGATCGCGAACAGAATTGCTCCCAGTCCATAGACGTCGGTTGTTTGTTCGATCTCGTCCAGTCGACCAGCTGCCTGTTCTGGTGCCATGTACATCGGCGTTCCGAGCACCTGACCAGCCATCGATTGGGCGCCCGCGGTCATGTCGCCAAGCTCGATGTCGCCAAATGCTTCCTGCATGTCCCCCCGGCCAGTCAGCTTTGCCAGTCCCCAGTCGAGCACGATCACCTGACCGTAGTCGTCCAGGGCAATGTTCTCCGGCTTGAGGTCGCGATGAACGACGTTACGTGAGTGTGCGTAAGCAATCGCTTGGCAAACGGTCACAAACGCGGTGAGTAATTGGTGCAGGTGCATCGGGTTCGTGTCGCCCGCATCACGTCGCTCGTGATACTCGCCAATGGCGTCTTCGAGCGTGCGTTTGCCAATGAACCGCATCACGTAGAAGACGCGACCCGATTCGGAGTTGTCTCCCAGCTGATGAACCGGCACGATGCTCGGATGTTCGAGTCGGCCTGTTACTTTGGCTTCACGTCGAAATCGATGTAGGGCAATTTCGTTCTCATTGGCGGCGGAGCGAATCTCTTTGATCGCCACGAGTCGACCGAGCTTTTCATCGCGGGCAAGCCATACGGTTCCCATGCCGCCTTGGCCAAGTCGTCGCAGCAGCCGGTACTCTGAGTCGGCATGCCGCACGCGGTCGGCGTCCGCAAGTTCGGTCGCAAGTCGAATTCCAAGCAAGCGGGGGATTCGCCCTGTTGGGTCGAGTTCGACCAGCGTCGCGGTACCGTCACTGTCGCCAGTTCGTTCGCCGCGAGAAGCGCGTCCAGAGGCAATCTCTAGATTGCGAGCCGCCTTTTGTTCAAGGTCTTCCCGTTGCTCCTGCGTGATTAGGTTCTTCTGCACAAGGTGAGCCATCAGCGGTTCATCGCCGTGAATGGTCCAATCCTTGACGGCGCTAACGAGCTGACGTTCCGTGACGAGCTGAGCAGAAAGTGCAGCAAGCCCTGCGGCAACGTCCTGTTCTCGTTTCGCAAACGAACCCGGTTCAAACAGGCAGGTTGCATCGAAGTCGCTCGAAGCTGCTCCGGGGTCGTCCGATGCAGTTTGTGGCATGTCGATTGTTGCGTCGTGTCGTTCACGTTCCGCAAAGAGCTGTTCAAAGTCTTCAGGATGATCCTTGGGGTCGGGCTTCATCAACAGGATCCCTTGAACGGGCAGGAGGCAACAAAGGCGGCGCGAACGACCGAGACGAATAGATGCGAGGCCCTAGCTCAGCACGAAGCTAATCGTAGCGTGCCGAGGCAGGCAAAATGTCGACAGTTCCAGCATACCAGAAACGAGGACGATTTTCCGGCAATCGAGATCGAGTGAAGCCAGCGGGTCTGGGGCTTCTTTAACGCGCTGTGTCAATGGAAATGTGTCGTAGTTGACGCAAAAAATGGAGCCGAACATAATCGTCGAAGGTCCAGGAGTTGGCGAGTCCTGCGTCTCTTGGACGCTGTTTTGTTCGGCTCATCGTCTGCTCGCGATTCGAAGCTTTCGGTTTCGACGGCGAGCATTCCTCGTCCGTATTCGTGTGGTGTCCTCTCCCCTAAGCAGCGATTTGACGTGCTAAGCTCGACACCACCATCTGGACTTCGCTCATCTCAGAATCACTGGGTCGCCACCGTTTGTGTCAGCGTCGGCCTGTTGGCCGCCATATTTGCGATCTATGGGCGGGCGTCGCAGTACGATTTCATCAACTACGACGATGATATCTACGTTTACGAGAACCGACTGGTGCTCGACGGCCTTTCCGCCGAGGGTTTTCAATGGGCGTTCACCACATTGCGGTGCGGCAACTGGCACCCGATCACCTGGTTGTCACTGATGCTCGACGCCGAGATTTACGGCGACAGCCGGCATGAAGCGGGTGGCTACCACCTCACAAACATTTTGTTGCACGCGGCCAATACGCTGTTGTTGTTCGCTCTCATGCGTCGAATGAGCGGCGCGTTCTGGCCAAGCGCCATGGTGGCGGGGCTGTTCGCGGTTCATCCGGTGCACGTCGAGTCAGTTGCCTGGGTTACGGAACGCAAGGACGTGCTGGCTCTGTTCTTTGCTCTACTGACGATGCTGGCCTATGTTCGCTATGCAAGAAGGCCGTCGCTTGTCGGTTATCTCATGATGCTCGTTCCTTTCCTGCTCGCCTTGGGGACGAAGTCGATCATGGTGACGTTGCCGTGCGTCCTGATGCTGCTTGACTTTTGGCCGCTTAGGCGAATCAGCGGCAGTCGCTTCTGGTCGCTGGCGGGGGATGGCGGGAATGAAGGGGCCAACGCATTTCCGGGCCGCTCAATCGTTTATTTGGTGTTCGAGAAACTTCCGCTTCTGGCATGTTCTGTTGCCGTCGGTCTTTATGCGTCGCACGGGCAGCTTACAGTTCCGGAAGAGAATATCTACGACACGTCGCTCGGCTTCCGCTCGATGAACGCCGTCACGTCTTACTTCGTTTATTTGCGGAAGATGCTATGGCCATCCGATCTGGGCATGTTATTTCCGATGCACGCCCGAATGATCTTGCCGTGGCAGGCGATTCTTGCGACAGCTGGTTTGCTGGTGGTGACCCTCGTTGCCGTCTTGAAGCGACGGCGTTGGCCCTGGCTATTCGTCGGCTGGTTCTGGTTTGTTGGGGTATTGCTGCCAGTAAGTAGTTTTTTCCAAGAGTGGTACTTGGCGTACTCCGACCGATTTCTCTATCTGCCGGCGATCGGGATTTACGTGGCCGCGGTCTTTTCTGTGACCGCAATCGCGGTGAAATGGCGGATCCCTTCCGCCGGTCTTGCGATTGCTGGCTCGCTGGTGCTCGTAGCTTATGCGGGAACCGCATACGTCCAGCTGGGCTATTGGCAGAACAGTAATACGGTGTTCACCCGTGCCATTGAAGTTTCGGACCGGAATTTGAGAGCCTACAAGCACCGCGCCTGGGCGCACCAAGCGAAAAAACAGTATGCCGAAGCGATCAAGGACTACGACGAGGTACTTTCCATCGTTCCCGATCGCAGTATGGTCCATACAAATCGCGGCGTCGCGAATCTTGAATTGGGAAATCGATCCGCTGCCCTGAAAGACTTTGATCGAGCTATCGAACTCGATCCGAGTCGCCCTTTGCTGTTCGTGAATCGCGGTCAGATTCACGAGCACAACGGTGACATGAAACTTGCTTTGCAGGACTACGACGAAGCGATACGACTCGATTCGGATTTTGCGTTGGCATACCGGAATCGGGGAAATGCTCACTTACGTAGTGGTAACCTGGACCTGGCTATAAACGACCTGTCGGAGTCGATTCGCCTCAATCCCGGACGAGCCAAACCGTATCTCGGTCGTGGCAACGCGTATCTCGCCAAGCAGTACTATGGTAAGGCGGTTGCAGATTTCGAGGAGGCGTTGAAGCGAGATCCGACACTTGCCGCGCCGCACCTCGGCCTGGCCAGGGCCCATGTGGAGCTCCAGAACTATCGACAGGCGAGAGAGGAATTTCAGACCGCAGTCAAAATAGATCCCACGGATGTCGAGGCGCTCAACGAGTTTGCGTGGTTCCTGGCAACAGGTCGCATCCGTCAGCATCGCAATGGTCGCTTGGCGGTCCAGCTGGCTACGCGAGCCTGCGAATTGACGGGCCATAAGGAGATCGGAAGAGCGTCGTGTAGGGAAAGAGTGTAGATCTCGGTGGTC
>CAYLRE010000315.1:0-5421 GCA_964385715.1 uncultured Planctomycetaceae bacterium | reverse complement strand
AACTTGCCAACCAACATCCCGACGACGACAACGTTCGAAAGCGACTGGCGATGGGACTGGTCAACGCACTCAACGACGCCAACACAGAAAATGAGCCAATCCTACTGGACGAACTGCGACAACTTGCCAACCAACATCCCGACGACGACAACGTTCGAAAGCGACTGGCGATGGGGCTAGGCCGAACCCTAATAAGTACCGACACCAGGGATCAGCCAGCACTGCTCGACGAATTCCTTCGTCTGTCAGCCAATCTCGAAGACGAGGCGCCCGCCATGTTGACTGCAGCTCTAAGTAGCGCGGAAGATCCCTATGCACTACTAGACTACTTCCGTCGCCTGGCGCCGGAAGATTCAGAAAACGCGGACGATTCCTAAATTACATCAGTCAGATTGATCGACTATCCCTCAAGCTTGCATACCGAACTGGTCACGCCTCGAAAAACGAGACTCTTCATCAAACACTACCCCCCCTCCTCTTCCCACACCGAGTGATAGGCCCCGATCGACTCGAAGTAGGCAAGCAGTTCGGCGAAGAAGTCGTGACCACCTAGGGTGGCACTGTCGCCGACCACGATCAGCTTGCGGCGGGCCCGCGTTAGAGCTACGTTCATCCGCCGGGTGTCGGCAAGAAACCCGATCTCGCCGCTGCCGTTCGAACGTACGCAAGAAATCAGCACCGCCTCTTTCTCACGGCCCTGAAATCCATCGACCGTATCGATTTCCAGATCGTCGTAGTCCCACTGCTCGCGCAGCCAACGCACCTGGGCCGCATACGGGGCGATGACCGCAATGTCGTGCGGACTCAAGCCTGCGGCGTGCAGCTGCCGCACCTTCTTGAGCAACAGAGCCCCCTCCTGCGGATTACGTTTGCTCTCCCCATCTGGCTCCAGTTCCTCCTGCCAGTCGGCTCCGGCGGTGTCGATAAACGTAACCGGCTCGGCGGTCATCGGCAGCGGATTGAAAGCCGGCAAGTCATCGAGCAGATGCGAAGCAACTGCAGAATCCGCTTGCAAAGATTCGTCGTAGAACTGCTGCGACGAGAACTGCATGATCTGCGAGTGCATGCGGTACTGCACATCGAGTCGCCGCGTGACCGCATCGCCGTAATGCTCGACTAGTCGCTCCAATAGACTGACCGTGAAACCCTCACCGGCCGCCTTCCGGGAGAGCACCGTCGGGGGCAGCTGACAATGATCGCCCGCCAGCACAATTCGATCGGCCCTTAGTACTGGAATCCAGCAGCCTGGCTCCGTGCTTTGACAGGCCTCGTCGATTACCGCCAGGTCGAAGTGGCGATCACCCAACAGCTCTTCGTTGAAGGTCGTCGTTGCACAAACCACATCAGCCCGATCGAGCACCGATTCCACCGCCCGTTGTTCGAGCAGGCGAGCGTCCGCCTTAAGCCGCTTCGCCTCGCGACGCATCTCTTGCTTGGCCCCGCGTGCCGGCTTGGCCCGCGTGTATCGGCCCGCTTGCCGAAAGAGGTCCTCCGCCTCGCGGAGCATCTCACGAACGATACGGATCTCCTCTTGCCGAGCTGCCTGGGCATCGAGCGTGTAGTCCTGTAATCGCTGGTCGACGCGCGCAGGGTGGCCGACTCGCACGACCTTCTTCCCGGCTCCGATCAATCGCTTGAGCAGATTGTCGACCGCCGTGTTACTGGGGGCACAGGCCAGCACCTTGTCGCCCCGCGCGACCGCCTGCGAAATCAGCTCGACCACGGTGGTCGTCTTGCCTGTGCCAGGCGGTCCGTGAATGATCGCCACGTCTTCCGCCGAGAGAGCCAGGCGGACCGCCTCCTGCTGCGAAGCATTCAGCGAGGTGGTGAACTCAACTGGCTTCACCTCACGAAACTTCGGCTCCCGATCGCCAAGTAGCACGTCTCGCAGGGCGGCCGTGCGACCGCGGGCCTGCTGCACCGCGACCAGTGCCGCCGCCTGTCGTCTGCGAGTGATCTCGTCGGGAGACAGGTCGAGCCGAAAGCGATCCCCCTCGGGCCACTGACCGACCGCGACTTCGATCGAGTCACGACGTCGGGCGCTAACCACACCATGCTGCGACTCCTCTCCGTCATCTTCGCAAGACAGCACGACGGGAGCCCCTACGCGTAGGCGGTTCCAAGGAAGGTCGAGCGTGCGATTTCGCTTCACGAGCGTCAAACGAGTCCGTCCGCCGAGCCCTGGTTCTTGCCCGGCAATCGCCAGGTCGAGCAGCGTCTCGCCCGAGCGTTCCAGATCGGCCCGCGATCCACGCCGACGACGTTCGTCTATTTGCTGTTTCTCGGCCTCGCTCTCCAGCTGCAGCCAAGCAGTGAGTCGCTGAAAATGCTGATCGGCTTGAATGGGTAAGTTCCTTCTAACGTTTTCTGTCACGGACGGCAGGCTGTGATCAGGAGACCGTGATCAGCGTACAAAAAAACCCGTACCGTGCTCGAAAATCCAGCACGATACGGGTTTCTTATAAAACGAGGCCGACGGGACTCGAACCCGCAACCACCGGATCGACAGTCCGGTACTCTAACCAATTGAGCTACGGCCCCAACCGTGTGTCTGGCGAAAAAAAGGCGTCGGCCGCCATATTTCACCGCCTGTACGATTTCCGGTCGCCCGGACATCGTCCTCCACACACTGGGAAGATCGTCGATTATAGCTGCCAGTTCGTGCGCGGCAAGAGCGGCCGCGCACGCCAAATTTACCCGTTCCCGGCCGCTAGCCGCCTTCGTTCCGGCTGTAACGGTCGCACGGATTTTAGCCGGGCGGGCGCAGCCCTGTCCCCCTCGACCTGGCGGATTCTAGCGCTCGGCAAAGGCTCCAGACACGAACCCGGTGGACCGGAGACGGCTCGTCGCACCGGCGGTGACGGCAACTTGCCCCCTTCTCGCCCGTCGGCCGTTTCTTTCTCGGCAGCCCTTTTCTTTCCCGGCAAAAAGTCGAATTGTGACGTAGACTTACGATGACGGGGCAGTTTGATTTCGACGAAGAATCGGCGCACAAAAACGGCACGGTTTCGGCAAGTTCCGTCCGCGACGGCAAGGTCCAACAGCACAAATGGTGAAGACAGATGGTTGACGACGTCTATCGAACAGTTATGGGCTGGGCGGGCGGCCTTGATCGCACCGAGTGGTTCATGCTGCTCGCCGCAGCGGTCGTTGTAGGAGCGTTTGCCCTGCGCGGATTCGGCTCGCGATCGAGCTACTAATCACTGTGCCGTCAACGGCAATCCACATCACGGGTGAGTCACAATTCGCGGGGCACTATCCGGTCGACCTAGGCGTTCGCTGACATTCGTTAGCTGCCTCGGTTCACCGTATTCATCAGTTCGAGCACCGGTCATTCGACCGACTACCTACCAATTGACACCATGCTACTCAGCTCTATGAATGAACTAGTTCACGGCCTGTGGGATTCCTGGTCGATTGAAATCCCGATTCCCATGGCGATGGCCATCGTCTGTCTCGTGGCCTACATGTTCTGTCGCCGCCGCCCTGTGGCAATCGCCAACGACGTTGGTGCCGCCCGACGGGAAGCGCGGCGAGCGGCTCGCGTGGCCAAAGAACTCGAAAAAATCGCCGACGCGTTGCGAGACGATTTAGCATCTCACCGCGATCGGGTCAGTCGCTTTCGACAGCGGGTCGCAGACATTCATGCCGATCCGAGCGAGGCTTCGCTGCAGGATCTATGTCGCGAAGCGGACGAGATCATCCGCCCCACGATGCAGCTGGCCAATCAGGTTTCGTTCGCCTACGACGAAATTCGCCAGCAAACCAATCACCTGATGGCGTTTAGCGAGTCTCGCACCGATCCGCTGACGGGAGCGAATAACCGTCGGGCGCTGAACGAATCGCTCGATTCGATGTTCGCGATGAAATCTCGCTACGACTACGGCTTCTCGCTGATGCTCCTCGACGTCGATCACTTCAAGCAGGTCAACGATGTTCATGGCCACCTGGTCGGCGACCAAATCCTCAAGGACGTCGTCGAGGTAATCGGTGACCTGTCGCGGGACACTGATTTTGTGGCTCGTTATGGCGGCGAAGAGTTCGTTGTGCTACTGCCAGGCACGCCTTTAGTGGGCGCCCAAGTCTTTGCCGAACGCGTCCGCAGCAAGATCGCGGAACGTCTCTCCGTCACGGTCTCAAGCGGTATCGCCTCTGCCGAAACGGCCGCCGATGGCAAGGAGCTGATCCACAATGCCGACTTGGCACTCTACGCGGCCAAAGAAGCGGGCCGCAATCGCGTCTTCTTCTACAAAGACGAACAGGTCCACGCGACCCACGTTCCGGAAATCGCTCCGGTACCCGTGCTAGAGGACAAGAGCGAAGACGCGCAAGAGCTCGACGTGAACGACGCGCCGGCAGCTGTGTAATCCGGGCGTAGAGAATGGGCTGAGACGCGACCGTCCTTAATACCGGTACCCCATTCCGACGTTGGAAATGAATTCCGCCGAATCGTCGCCCATCCCCCAGAAGACACGCACGCCGATTTCCGTATCCGCGTTCAGCAGGAAGTGAATACCCGGGCCGACGTAGTGCTGCCGGTAGTCTTCCTCCCGATCGCGACTCAAGAGGCTGAAATACTCGACGTGCGCCTTGGCGTGACCACAGAGCACCGACTTCTTCAGCACGATCGACGGAGCCCATTCCGTAAAGTGGTCGTGTTCTTCGGCCAAAGAGAACCAGCGGATCTGACTCTCTAGTTCCATTTCACACGGCAGTCGCCAGCCGACGACGTACTCCATAGAGAAATCCGTGTCGTTCGATTCGCCACTGGTCGGTGTGTAGCCCGACAAAATGAGTGAGCTGTCCGGCACCCAGCCGCAGGCGGTCGTGGTCCGCAGCTTCGTCCCGTAGATAGCGATTCCTTCTTCCGCACGCGGGGCGCCAGCGTGGAGCAGTTGGTGATACTTGCCGACTTCGTAGTTCCAGCCGCCCCGCAGCTCGATTCCTTCACAAAGCCCGTAGCGAACAAGCAGATCCGGAAACAGATGGCCCTCATGCTCGGCGTCTTGGTCCAGAAACGTGTAGGAACCTTCAAACACGAAACGCCCAAGTCCCACAAGCCGGGGCGAGCGAGTAAAGGCATCTCGATCGGTCTCGATCTCGTCCTCTTCTTCCTCAAACTCCTGTGCCATGGCGGGAGCAGCCAGCGGCAATAGCAGCGAGGGTACGAAGAACGCAGCCCACAGGCTAAGAACTAGCAGACGCATCGCGACAACCCTCGGCCAGGTACCGGTTTCCAACAAAAAGAGAATAGAACTCCTCTTGGAAAATCGGTGGCCAGCGGGGCCGAGAATGAGACCGATCGGCGCAACCGGTACAACCGACACAATCGATAGCGACCGATTGGCTCGACCTGCACTTGAGACTCGCCTACCGTGACGTCTTCTCGAACAACAAGTAGTCGATGTCGCCGATGAAGCC
>CAYLRE010000314.1:0-5438 GCA_964385715.1 uncultured Planctomycetaceae bacterium | reverse complement strand
CTGCCGCTGGCCGTCTCGCTAGGACTGGCAATGGCGGCAGTCGGTTTCAATGTCCAACACGACGGCGGCCATCAGGCCTACTCGAATCACCGCTGGATCAATAAGGCGGCGGCCATGACGATGGACCTGCTGGGTGGCAGCTCTTTCGCTTGGGATCGCAAGCACAACTCAATTCATCACACCTATACGAATATTACCGGCCACGATGACGACATTAGCTTGGGCATTCTCGGCCGCTTGTCGCCGCATCAAAAGCGTCTGAAGTTTCATCGTTTGCAGCATTTTTACCTGTGGGTGTTGTATGGATTTATGGCGATCAAGTGGCAGATCATGGACGACTTTCGAGACGTCCTACGTGGCAAGATTGCCGACCACAAGTTCGCGCGTCCCAAGGGCTGGGATCTCGTCGTGTTCTTGCTAGGCAAGCTGGTCTTTTCCTCGCTCGCGTTTGTAATTCCGATCCTCGTGTGCGGTCTCTGGCCAACACTTCTCTTCTATGCGGTCGCCGTGTTCGTCGAAGGCGTCACGCTCAGCGTCGTCTTCCAGCTGGCGCATTGCGTCGAAGAGGCCGATTTCCCCATGCCAGAGGTCGAGACCGGGCAAATTGAAAACACTTGGGCCGTCCATCAGATTGAAACGACCGTCGATTTCGCTCGTCGCAGCCGTCTGATTGGTTGGTACACCGGCGGATTGAACTTCCAGGTGGAACACCACTTGTTCCCGCGAATCTGTCACGTGAACTACCCGGCCATCTCCAAACTCGTCGAACAGACTTGTGGGGAGTTCGGCATTCGCTACTCAGCCAACAAGACGTTCTTCTCCGGCATCGCCTCGCATTTCCGCTGGCTACGGCGGATGGGCATGCCCGAGACGGCATAGGCACTGACCTCTCCCCGCTCTGTTGAATGCTGAGCAATCGGGGTGCGCTGCTGTGTGGGTGATCTCTTAGAATGGTATGAGTCCCAACAAGGAGAGGATTCATGTCCACGCTCAAGGATCAGACACTGCTAATCACCGGTGCCAGCCGAGGCATTGGTAAAGCGATCGCGCTGCGGGCTGCCCGCGACGGAGCCAACATCGTCGTCGTCGCGAAAACGGCCGAAGCCCATCCGCGATTGCCTGGTACCGTTCACAGCGCCGTGGAAGAGATCAACGCGGCCGGCGGCTAAGGCCTGGCCTGCGTCTGCGACATTCGCTTTGAAGATGAGCTGCAAGCGGCCGTCGAGCAATCCGTTGAAACCTTTGGCGGCATCGACATTTTAGTCAACAATGCCAGCGCGATTCATCTCTCCAGTACCACCGAAACGCCGATGAAGCGTTACGATCTAATGCACAGCATCAATACCCGCGGTACGTTCCTGGCGTCGAAGCTCTGCCTGCCACATTTATTGAAGGCTGCAAACCCGCACATTCTCAATCTCTCGCCACCTTTGAATATGGACCCGCAGTGGTTCGCCGGTAATCTTAGTTACACGATGTCGAAGTACGGCATGAGCATGTGCGTGTTGGGCATGGCCGAAGAGTACAAGGACGAAGGCGTGGCCGTGAATGCTCTCTGGCCGCGGACCGTGATCGCGACCAGTGCCGTGCGCAATCTGCTCGGGGGGGAAGAAGCGATCAAGTGTTGTCGTAAACCGGAGATCGTAGCCGACGCGGCGCAAGCCATCTTGACGCGTGAGAGCCGCGCCTGCACGGGCAACTTTTTCATCGATGACGAGGTGCTCGCGGAAGAGGGCGTCACCGACCTGGAACAATACGCCGTTACTCCAGGGGCAGAACTTTTGCCGGACTTCTTCTTGTAGTTTTTTGTCGCCTTACGCGGCGTCTTACCAAGACGGCATTGATTTCCAGCAACACTTTTTAGCTAACGAGGAACCTCGACATGCGACAGCCGTGTGTGATTCGCAAACAGTCCACTCGCCGCATCTTGGGAGTGCCTCTTTGGTCGGTCGCTGTCGGTCCCCTTCCTAAGGCCGGCGAGCGGCGAGGTCACGCCCGTGGCATCATTGCGGTCGGCGACGTGGCGACCGGGCTACTAGCGATCGGAGGCGTCGCCCGCGGTTTGGTCGTTGTCGGCGGCGTGGCCATTGGCGGTGTCACGCTAGGCGGCTGCTCAATCGGCTTATTGGCATTCGGCGGTGCCGCAGCAGGAGTCATCGCGATGGGCGGGGCTGCCGTTGGCATTGTTGCCGTTGGGGCCGCGGCGTTTGGTTACTACGCGTGCGGAGTCGCCGCCGCTGGTGAGTACTTTATCAGCGTGCAAGAAAAAACGCCGGAAGCGGTGGAGTTCTTCAAAACCTGGATGCCATGGCTACGGCGGTAGGTGAACTCTAGAAGTTTCGCAGATCACGGCTGCCGTGAATGATTCGTGCGACTTCGATACCCTCGCCTTGGGGGCGAAAGAAAAGCACGTAGTTGCCGACGCTGAAGCAACGACAGTCAGCGATGCCAAAACCCTGACGCTGCTCGCCCGACGCAGGTTGCGTGGCCAGTAACTCGCATTTCTGCCGAACGGTTTGCAGCCATCGCCTTGCTGCTTCCGGCTTGTCTCGCGAGATGTACTTGACGATGCCCGTGAGATCATCGATCGCTTCGGGACTGTAGATGACTTGAGTCATTAAATGCGTGGGGTCATTGTCCCGATTGCTTTTGTTGGGCTTCGATCGCGTCAATGCACGCTTCAGCCTGTGCGTATGCCTGATCCGCGGGAACTCCCAGTCCAGCATCGAGTTGATCGAATCCCGTTTGAAGCTCTCGCCGCAGTTCCTCTCGGGCGTGCAGCAGACGCAAGCCTTCAGCGACAACGTCCGATTCGGAGAGAAATCGTCGTTCAGAAATCATTCGCTCGACGAAGGGGCCGAAGTCACTGGGGATTTCTAGGCTCATGATTTCTCACAATGCGTTTGGCAGAAAGGCGTTTGGGGTCGTGCGATACGCGGCGGCACCCAATATGGGACATTCTACTCATCCGTCCGTGGCGTGATCAACTAAGAAATTATAGGGGCGGGTGAGGCGTTCGCATCGCTCTTGGGGCAGCCTCGTTTCCGTACTTAGACCCTTTCCCGCTCGTTTTTACCCCGCTCCTCTCCCCCGCTATAATGGCCGCGCGGGTCGCTCGGTCACTTTGACGATCATATTGGCGGGCACCGCACGGGTGCAGAACGGGTAGGCAGCCAGCGTGCATTACAATCCCGTGCTTCACAACACTGACGAACACAAGCAAATACAAAGAGAGCCGACACATGGCCACGCGAGATCGACGAGAGTTCCTGAAACGTTCTGCCGCAGGCGTGGCCGGCAGCGCACTGCTGGGTCCCCTTTCCGCACAAGCGAAAGATAGCGAGACGACCTCGGCTCGGGCCTCTTCCAGCAGCGGGCCCATTCCGCCACACACGGTCACGCACGTGCCGGGCATTCACGCCTATGCGGAGAAGAGTATTGCCGCCGGCGAGACCGTTCATTTTCGCGTTAGTGCGACCATTCCCTATCGCATGGAAGTTTGCCGCTTGGCCGGCAAGGTCGATGACTTCGACGCCGATGAAGTGCTCGCTTCTTACCAAACCTCATCGCCGCAGTCCCAGCCAATTCATATGGGCTCGTATGTGCATGTCGAGAAGGCATTGCCCGCGGATCAAGTGATCGAAGCTCTGACGCTTGAGTGTTGGGTTCGAGTCTGGCGCGACAAAGGTCGACAAGGACTGATTACGCAGTACGACGCCGACGCCGCAGGCCTTGGCTTGTTTGTCAGCGAACAAGGAACAGTCGAGGTCTATCTCGGCGACGGCGGGGCGGCCGATGAGCGTTCGCGGTTCACGTTCGCCGGTGCCAAGTTTGGTAAGCGGACCTGGCAACATGTCGTGGCGACTTGGGACGGCAAGAAGATCACGCTCTACGTCGACGGCCGCGTAATGGGCCAGGCCGACTACGAAGGAACCGTCAAGCCAGGCTCTGCTCCGCTCCGTCTGGCCGCGCTCGGGAACAAGGGCGTTGCCGCAGAGATGTTCGACGGCGATTTGGCCATGCCGGCGATTTACAGCCGGGCACTCTCGGCAGCGGAAGTCGCGGAGAGAAACAAACAACGGGCGTTGGTGTTGCCGAAGAAAGAAGGTCTCCTGGCATGTTGGCCTCTCGATGAAGAAGATGGCGACGTCGTGGCCGATGGGAGCGACCATGGCCGCGACGGTCGAATCATCAACCACGCCACGTGGATGATTGGTGGGCCGAGTTACCCGATCCAATGGGTCGGGCGTTACGACGAGAATTACGATCCGACAACGGACGGGCAGCGCGGACACGCGCTCCGTTTCGCCGTCGACGACTTGTTCGATTGCCGATGGGATGTGACGCACACATATCGCTTGCCGAAGGACGCCCGTAGCGGCGTTTATGTTGGTCGCTTCCTGTACGAGGTCGGTGGCGAGGCGATGCGTTACTATGTCACCTTCATCGTCAGGCGCGGCGAGGATCAGCCCAAGGCCCCGATCCTCATGGTCTGCAGCACGAACACCTGGATTGCCTACAACGGTGCCCGCTTCCCGCAGCCGGTCAAAGCCGGGCTGCATTGGGGAAATCGCAGTCATGCCGGCATGCCGACCTACAGCTGTTACGGAAATCACTTCGCTGGGCAGCCGACGTATTATCTAGGCATGAACGTGCCTTGGCCGGGAGCCGGGCCAGAAGATCTCTTCAGCCCGCCGCAGGTGAACTACAGCCATTTGATGCGGGGCGAATTGTTTACGCATCGCTGGCTCGACGGTGAGTACGACGACACGGCCGCCTACGACTACGACGTGGTGACCGACTTCGATCTCGACCGGGACCCCAATATCTACGAGGGCTACAAGACGGTCATCGTCAACGGTCACAGCGAGTATTGGTCGGCCAACTACATCGAGGGCTTGGACAAATATCTCAGCGGCGGTGGCACGGCGATCATCATGTCGGGTAACACGATGTTCTGGCGGACGTCGTTCAACAGCGACTACTCAGTGATGGAATGTCGCAAGTACGATCCGCGGATCGGCGGGCGGGGCGGGGCAATGATCGGCGAACTCTATCACAGCGACGACAAGCGCCGCGGTAGTTTGATTCGCGAAGCCGGCTATCCCGAGTACAAGTACATCGGGCTCTCCTGCATTGGTTGGGATCGTCTCGACCGGGCGATTGATTACGGCGTCTACTACACGAAGGAGTCCGATCATTTCCTTTTCAATGCACCGGAGAAGGTCGAAGTGCAGAACGGTGACACCTTCGGTCACGCACCGGGCGGTGGACTGCCACGTGCCGTGGGGCACGAATGGGACGTGCGGCTGCCGACTTTGAGCAAGGTCACACACCACATTCCTCAGGGTGGCGTCTTACCGCAGGACGAACCCGCGGGCATTGTCACGCTAGCAGAGGGCATTCGCCCGGCCGGCGGAGGCGTGTTCGACTACTTC
>CAYLRE010000313.1:0-5468 GCA_964385715.1 uncultured Planctomycetaceae bacterium | reverse complement strand
TGCCTGTCATGGTCTGCCCGAAGTGGGTCAACACGGCAGCGCAGCCGATCGCAATTTCCGATGTACTGGACTATCTCGTGGCGGCTCTAACGTCACAACGTCGCGGAAGTCATATCATCGAGATTGGCGGACCCGATCGAGTTACTTACGGGGAAATCATGCGCGAATACGCCCGGCAGCAGGGGCTCCGTCGAGTCCTATTGTCGGTGCCTGTCTTAACACCTCGGCTTTCGAGCCTCTGGCTTTCTCTCGTGACTCCGGTCTACGCACGCGTCGGGAGATCTCTCGTCGAAAGCATGCGTAATCCAACCGTGGTCAACAACCACGCTGCCAAAACATTATTTGCCATCCGCCCGCGAGGATTATCAGCGGCGATCGAGGCTGCCCTCGCAGAAGTTCGTTCTGCCGAGTCCGTCTGTCCCATGCAAACGAAGGAAGAACCTGATGAAGCGATCTCATTTCGTCGGCCTACTAGCGTTGCTCGTGGTCTCACTCGTCACGCTACCGCTGGTAGTCGCTGGCGAGGTTTCGCGAAGCGGAGACGACTCACCACGAATTGTTCGTGAGTCACCTCAACCTGAGGGTTTTCCGGCCTCGACTCCCGTTGGCCAGATCGTGGTCAAGGATTACCCCGCCTACCGATCAGCGACAGTCGTTCGTAGCGACCGGGGAAGGAATTCGATGTTTCGATCCTTGTTTCGCCATATCACCGTGAATGACATCTCCATGACGGCGCCAGTTGAAATGACGTACGACGACGAGGGACCGACCAGCATGTCGTTTCTCTACGGAAGCATGGAGGTTGGCAAGCTGGGCGACCAGGGCACCGTCAAGGTATCCGACCACCCGGCAGTAAAGGTCGTGGCGATTGGTGTACGAGGAAGCTACTCGCAAGAGCGATTTGAGGCGCATCGTGAATTGCTCAACGACTGGCTCACCAAGAACTCGGATCAATGGAAAGCTTCAGGGGAACCAAGGCAATTCTCCTTCAACAGCCCTTTCGTGCCTGGCCCGATGAAGTACAGCGAGGTTCAGATTCCCGTTCGTCGCGTTGCAGAAGACAGCGCGAAACAGTCTGTAGGTCAGTTGCCATAGAAGGCATGCACTTCTCAGTTCGAACACAATCACTTGAGGAAAATAAGCCATGAATCGCAAGGCCGCCAAATTTGGGTTCATTGCCGCTGCCGGCGCTTCCTTTTTGCTGTCGGTCTATCTGTGGTTCAACGGCAGCAGGCAGGAGGGTGTTTTCGTAGGCCTTTGGGTGCCATCCATCCTCTCATTTGGAACGCTGATAATGCAAAGGAACCGGAGTGATGGGTAACGGCCTCATCTTCGTCTTCGGCTGCGTGGTGTTTGGGGTCACCATCGCCTCGGCGTTCATCGCCGCTATCGCCTCCGATCATCCGGACGACGCTTCGTAATCAAGAGTAACCCGGGCAAGAACATGAGAATCGCAATCATTGGCGCCGGTGTAAGCGGTCTCGTCGCGGCACGCATGTTGCACCAAGATCATGAGATCGTCGTCTACGAGGCTGGACACTACGCAGGTGGCCACGCCAATTCCGTGGACGTCGAACTCGATGACGAGCAGTTCACCGTCGACACCGGCTTTATGGTCTTCAATGACCGTACTTACCCGAACTTTTGCCGTCTCTTGGAAATACTTGGCACGCCAGCACGCAGTTCGGACATGAGCTTTAGCGTGCGATGTGACCGGACGGGCTTGGAGTATCAGGGCAGCTCATTCAATGGCCTGTTCGCACAGCGGCAAAACCTGCTTCGTCCCGAGTTCCATCAAATGCTCGCCGACATTGTGCGATTCAATCGCGAATCACGAGAGTATGTCGCCACCGGAAATCGAGAGACCAAACTGGGCCGATTTCTCGAACAGGGCAACTATGGCGAGATGTTCCGTCAGCAATACCTGATCCCAATGATCGCAGCGATCTGGTCGGCGCCGCCCAGTGAAATTCTCGAATTCCCGGCCATCTTCATTATTCGGTTCTTTGACAACCACGGGCTGCTGCAGGTTCGAGACCGACCGGTTTGGAAAACCATTCCGGGTGGTTCGCGTGAGTATATACGGGCATTGGTCGCTCCATTTCGGAGTCTCGTACAGCTGAATGCTCCTGTCGAATCAATAAGGCGTCATGCTGAATGCGTCCAAGTCGAGGCTCTTGGACATACCGAGTCGTTTGACAAAATTGTGCTGGCAACGCACGCCGACCAATCTCTGCGCATGCTCGCTGACGTCGACGACAAAGAACAAGAGTTCCTGGGAGCATTTCCGTACCAGGAAAATGAGGCCATCCTGCACATCGACACTACCCAACTCCCTCGGCGACCTCGTGCCTGGGCGAGTTGGAACTACCGGGTTGGGGAAAAATCCGCCGGCAGAGCAAGCGTCACCTACGACCTAAGCCGACTGCAGCGCATCCATTCGCCGGTGCCAATTCTGCTAACGCTCAATCCAACGGCGCCCGTTGATCCGGCGAAAATGCTGCGTCGGTTTACCTATCATCATCCCGTTTTCTCGCTCCACTCCATCGCGGCGCAAAGTCGGTTTGGCCAGCTACAGGGACATCGCCGCACCTACTACTGTGGCGCCTATCGATTCAATGGCTTCCACGAGGATGGCGTCAACAGCGCGCTAGAAGTCGGCGCCCACTTTGGCAAAGGATTAGAAGATTGCAAAGCTGCCTCTACCAAGGCGACGTCACTCACAAACGAGTTCGCCCTGTAGCCCATCAGTTCCAATACCGGATCTTCATGGCCTATCTCGATCTCGACGAGCTTCCCTGCGCGCTCGACTCGACAACGCTGATAAGCCGCCGGCGCTTTGGCTTGGCGTCGTTCCTGCGATCTGACCATTTGGGTCCGTCGAATCAGCCCCTTGCTGACTCGGTACGAAACCTGGTCCTTAAAGAGACTGGGATTGAGGTGCGCGGCCCTGTTCGCCTGCTTACGCAACTGCGGTACTTCGGCATCTACTTCAGTCCCATCAATCTCTTTTACTGCTTCGACGAAGCAGGGCAGGGGGTAGAGGCAATCGTCGCCGAGGTCAGCAACACGCCTTGGCTAGAGCGTCACCACTACGTTCTTTGGAGTGGCAACCAATCTCTAGGCGGCGATCGTTTGCGTTACGCTCATCGCAAGGACTTCCATGTTTCACCCTTCATGAGCATGGATGCGGAGTATCGCTGGCAACTCACGCCACCCGGCTCCGACCTGAATCTGCACCTCGAATCGTTTTCGACCGGCCGGTCCCTTTTCAACGCATCGATGACGTTGTCACGGCGCCCGCTCAACAACCGGCAACTCGCCAAATTGCTGCTGCGTTTTCCTGTTACTTCGGCTCGCGTTACGGGAGCCATCTACTATCAAGCACTCAAACTGTGGATGAAGAAATGTCCGTTCTATCCCCATCCGAAACAAACTGCCCGGCAATCTCGACCCACGACATCCAGGACTTAAGCCAATGGACATCCCGTCGTCGTCCGTCTTCGGCAAGCCATTGGTCTGCTGACGGGCTGTTTCGAAATGCCATATTACGTCGGCTGAGGCACTTGGACCGCGGACGGCTGACGATGATTGACGCCGAACAGACGAGTGAGTTCGGCGGGCATCCGTCGATGGATCTACACGCCACGATCTCAATCCGAGATCGCCGGGCCTATCGCCATCTTGCTACTGGCGGAAGCCTTGGCGCCGCGGAAGCGTATCTTCAGGGCCTCTGGGAATGCGAGGACTTGGTTGCGTTCTTTCGATTCATGCTTCGCAATCAGGACGCATTGCGCAAGATTGATCGTGGCTGGGCGAGTCTAAGGGCTCCCTTTCGCTGGGCTGCTAGGTATTTCGATAGAAACACGAAACGTGGCAGCCGACGAAATATTGCCGCCCACTACGACTTGAGCAATGACTTCTTCGCATTGTTTCTCGATGAGACGATGACCTACTCGTCGGGAATCTTTGAGCATCCACTAGCGACGCTACGAGAGGCATCGATCGCCAAATACGACCGCCTCTGCCGGCGGCTGGAGCTGACGGCAAGCGATCACGTATTGGAGATCGGCACTGGCTGGGGCGGATTCGCAATTCATGCCGCCGAGAAATACGGCTGCCAGGTAACCACCACGACGATTTCACAAGAACAACACGACTATGCCCGCGACGAAATCGAAAGGCGTGGGTTAGAAGACAAGATCACACTGCTCTTGCGTGACTACCGCGATCTTGACGGCCGGTTCAACAAGATAGTCTCGATCGAGATGGTCGAGGCGGTCGGACACGACTTTTTGGAGGGCTACTTCAGGAAGTGTGCCGAGTTGCTAAAGCCTGGCGGTCGATTTGCGCTGCAAGCGATCACGATCCGCGACGACCAGTTCGCTCGCTACCGTCAGTCGACCGACTTCATTCAGCGCTATGTATTTCCCGGCGGTTGCTTGCCTTCGGTCGGCTCACTCGAACAGGCCGCCGCTGTAACTCGCCACTTTCGATTGCGCGATCATCGAGACTTCGGCGCACACTACGCCACCACGATCGATCGCTGGCGTCGTGCTTTCCGAGACAATCTCGACGCCGTTCGTGCACTCGGATTCGACGAACGATTCATCCGCATGTGGAACTACTACCTGTGCTACTGCGAAGCTGGATTCCGAGAGGGACAGATAGGCCTGGCCCAGCAGCTATACCAGAAGCATTAAGCGATTTTGAACTCGTTTCAATATTTGAAAAGGAGATGGCTGGTCATGTCGCTCTCACTCATTGAATTCGCCGAACGAGGCTGGCTGCCCGACGTGGCCATTCGAGCAGGGATTCGCCACCTGTTGGGACGCCGCCTCCAGGAAGTTGCCAGTGGCTACACTGTCACGCCAGGTTTACCCAGGAAACGCACCTCCGCTTCCAATTTTGCCGAACAGTTGCGACAAGGCCCCATGGTCATTGCGGCATCGGACGCTAACGAGCAGCATTATGAAGTGCCCGCGGCGTTTTACGAAACGGTCCTAGGACGCCACCTTAAATATAGCTGCGGGATGTGGACTCGCGACACCATGTCGTTGGCCGAGTCGGAAGCGGCGATGCTCAAACTGACTTGTCGCCGGGCGGAGCTGATCGACGGCATGGACATCCTGGAACTCGGGTGCGGTTGGGGATCACTCACGCTCTGGATGGCCGAACAGTTCCCCGAATCTCGCATAACGGCCGTATCCAATTCCGCGACGCAAAAGCGCTACATCGACGAACAATGCGAGCGTCTCGGCGTTACGAATGTGACAGCAAGAACGGCGAACATCGCCGTCTTTCAGCCTGAACAGAGTTTCGATCGTGTCGTCTCGGTGGAGATGTTCGAGCACGTTCGTAACTACGAACTGTTACTACGAAGAATCGCCACCTGGCTGCGCCCTGCTGGAAAGTTGTTCGTCCATATATTCTGTCACCGCCAGTTCGCGTATCCGTTTGAAGTCGAC
>CAYLRE010000312.1:0-5478 GCA_964385715.1 uncultured Planctomycetaceae bacterium | reverse complement strand
CGAGGATGGCTTTGAGACAACGCTTGACACGACCACGGCGGGCCATACCGAGGTCCATTACGACGGCATCGGCGCGATTGGACTTGGCGGAGTCGACTTCACCGCAGGCGGTACGCTCAACGCGATTGCCGTGCACGTTCCGTTTGACGATCTGCCGGTGAACGTCACGATCACGGCACGTTCGGGTCTCGATCGTTCCAGCCTCATGGTCGGCCTGCCGGGTGCGATCTTCTCGCCGACGGTGTTGCCGTTCATGTTTAGTGACTTTATCGTCGACTTTGGCGCCGGTGCCAATTTCACGGCGATCGACAAACTCGAGGTCGCCTTTCGACCACAGATCGAATCGACCGATCTGCAGATCGACATGATCGAGGTTATCAATATCCCAGGTGACAATCCTTCGGTTCCTGAACCGTCGACCTACGCCATGGCGGGAATGGCTTTGGCGGGCCTCGCCTTGTGTGCCTGGCGACGACGAAGGCGAGCGTAGGGGCGCGGCTTCGGTACCGAGCCAACGGTTGGAGCCAAAGGGTGCCACTGGCCTTGCCAGTTCTCGCTTGAATGTCTGATCAGCATTGCCCTAAGTAATCTCGAATACCCGCTCCAGTTCCCGGTCTTCGAGATAGACCCCGTGGCCGGCCGGGCAGCGGTCGACCAGCAGGTTCAGCGGATCGAATAGGGCGTACTCGACCATCGGTTCGTTGCAATCCGGGCAGGCGTAGCGCGAAGAACGCGTGGCTAGGTCCGGCTGCGGAACCTCTTTTTTTACGCCAGCGAGTGCTGTTAGCTCTCCGGGGTCGAACCAAATACTGCGACAGCCCCGGCAGCAGTCGATCTCCACGTCCCGCACGGCAACGACTTCAAACGGCTGCTTACATTCAGGGCACGCGCGAGCACTGGCGCCGGGCTCATTCCCGGCAAGCTGTTCCTCAATACTCTTTAGCACAGCCCGTTCGTCGCTCGTTAGATTGTCGTCGGCAATCCAGGAGAGCCGCTGGTGACGATCGAGTCGCTCTTTGCGAGTGCGAGCTTCTTCCCTCCAACGCTTATGCGCGTTGCCGCCAGCCGCGGAGGCGATGAAAGTAAGTCCGAAGTGCATGTGTGCCGGCTCCCGTAGTGGAGGTCACTGCGATGTGGCAGATGACATTGCTGCGCGAAGTCTAGCACGAATGGAATCAGCGTGACATACGTCTGTTGTCGGCTGTGACTAGAAGGGGGGCTCATTTTGAATTGATATTTCCGCAGAGGTTGCTATAGTGATGGGCGTAACGTGAGTGCTAGGGATCGCGCAGGGTGAGGAACGCGTGCGAGCCTTGGTAGCGTTGCTGGTTGGCGCATGGCTCGGCGGGAGCCTCGCCCTCCCAGTAAGATGACAACCTAGTAATCGCGCCAGAGGTATCCGTCGGAGCTGGAAGGGAAAGTGCCCTTCGGTATTCGAGAGAGCCCGCGCCGATTCGGTTCCGTGTGAGACAGTCCCGTCGACTGCCTTGCGGCGGAAATGATGACCGAGTCTGCGCGGGCTTTTTTTGTAGCTATGACTAGATTCGCGACCACGGAATATAACCCGAAACGTAAGTGAGGGACACGACCATGGGAACTTCCACCCAATCAGAACCAGGAGCTAAGAAGAGACGCTCCATTCGTCCTCAAGAATGGAAGCCGACTTGGTTGCAGGGAAACTACCGCCTTGCGCACGGCTGCTATACGGAGCAGCCGTGCTCAGTTACTCTCGCTGACGCTTTACCCTACGGAGGCAGGAAGGCCCTTTTCGGAATGGTCAGTCATCGCGGAATAACCAAGAACGGAAACAACCGCCGAACATCGATCAAACGACCGTTGAACAAATGCCGAACATCCGTCAAACATCTATCGAACAAACGTTGAATATGTGCGGAACATGTAGCGGTCGCGGCGGATTCGGGCAGCCTACAGGCTCGCGACTGGAGGCGCTATAATGACCTTTGCTAATAACCACTTAGACCATCTGCGGCTGCGCAATCAGGCCGCGTCGCTCCGGCTAGATTCGAATGACCGATCTTCTACTCTCAGTTTCGCTGGCCGCACACCTGCTCCTGGTCAACGTCGCCATGTCGGGGCCGCTGTTCGCGGTCTGGCTAGAACGACGGGGCCGCAAGCTGGATCAGGAGTTGCCAGGCGAGCTTGGTCATCGGATCGCCAAAGCCTCCTGGCATTCGCTCGTGGGCGCGATGGTGCTGGGGATCGTCTCGGCGCTGATTATCCACATTCCTGGCGAGGAATGGTTCGCGGAGTTAGGGCAGATGCCCCACGCTCGCGTCTTCTGGGGGTCGATCGAGCTCCTCTTCTCGCTGACGCTAATGATTATCTACGCTCAGGCGTGGAAAAAGCTTGCCGGCCGGCCGTGGGTGCATCGCGGGCTGGCGATTCTGGCGGCCACGAACCTGATCTATCACTTCCCCACCTTCTTCGTCATCTTCTCAAAGCTGCGCGACGAAGGTCGACTGACCGAGCAAGTAACGAAGAGCGAATTCCGCGGCCTGATTCTCGACCCCGAGGTGCTGGCTCGCTCTCTGCATTATCTGCTGGCCTCGATTGCGGTAACTGGCGTCGTGGTGATGCTGATGGCCACGAAGCGGTACTTAAGCGACGAGGACGAGACCGCGCCACCGCAACGCATCGCGATTGGTGCCGGTCGAGCCGCCTTAGTTGCGACCATTCTGCAACTGCCGGTGGGGTTCTGGGTCTTCGTCAGCGTCCCCTTGCGAGATCGCGATCGCATCATGGGCGACGACCTGTGGGCGGGCGGCTTGATGTTAGTCGGCATTCTGTCGGCAGTGCTGCTGCTGCACACGCTGGCGTCAGTTTCCTTCGGCGAATCAGAACGTGCCAAGGTTCGTGCCGCGGCCCTCTGGATCCTGGTTACGGTCGTAGCGATGACGGGCATGTTGGTCCGGCTCCGCGTACCTGGGCCCTTAACAGAAGAAAACATGGGCGGGGCGAATATCGAACGTCGGCCAGAAAAATCGCCAGTGGGGAATCTAGACGAGCCACGAGCGGACGATGCCGTGGCGGCGAAGCATGAGGAAAGGGAAACGGAATGGAGACAATTCAAATCACAGACGCCGAGAGTGGCGCAACCGCGGAGATTGCTCCGCAGCTAGGGCTGAACTGCTTCAGCTACCAGGTGCCCGCCGGCGACAATGACACGGCGGACGCACCGCTGGTCGAGCTTCTTTGGGCGGCGGAAGAATTCCGCGGCGGCAATGAGCGGCCTTCGGGCAGCGGTATCCCGATTCTCTTCCCCTTCCCGGGACGCATTGGCGGCGCCAAATTCCGCTACGACGGACGAGAGTACGAGCTGGAGCCGGCCGATGGTCTGGGGAATGCGATTCACGGCTTCGCCTACACACGGCCCTGGCGAGTTCTGCGTCAGGAAGCGAATCTTCTTGAGGCTCAATTCACCGCCTCGCTCGACGATCCGGTGATCCTGAAGAGCTGGCCTGGCGACTTTCAAATCACTGCGACCTACTCCATCGCTGCTGGCGAACTGACGCTGCGACTGCGGATGGAGAATCCGGGAGAGACGCCATGCCCGTGGGGACTGGGGCTGCACCCCTACTTTCGGCTGCCGGTCGGACGGCTGGGCGATTTGGCGGCGGGCAAGTCATCAGAGGGAGGGGCGGCGGGTGACTGCACGCTGCAGGTTCCGGTCGGTCATGCCTGGGAACTACAGGACATGCTGCCGACGGGCCACGTCGTGGCGGCCTCGGCGATTGAAGGCGTTGGCGCGAAGGGCGGGCAAGCCGGCGGCGATCTCGCGGCAGGGGTGCGACTCGAAGAGGGGCACCTCGACGATGTCTTCGCCGGGGTGAACTTTGTGGACGGAGTCGCTACCAGCCGGATTCAGGACGGGCGAAGTGGGCGAACGATTCGTGTGAGCTGGAGCGAGGTCTTTCGGGAATGCGTGCTCTACACGCCGGGACATCGCGAGGCGGTCTGCGTGGAGCCCTATACCTGCGTGCCAGACGCCTATCGACTCGAAGAACTAGGAAGCGGCGAGGAACTTGGAGGAACCGGCTTACGCGTTCTTGCCCCTGGCGAGTCGGCAGAGGCCTGGATGAAGATCGCTCTAGAGTGACGGTATACCAAACGTGGCAGGACAACTAAGAAGGGCAGGGGAGTGACAAGAAAGGGCAAACAAAAGCAGAAGCAACTGGCGGCGTTAGAGGGTAGCCCAATTCGCCGCGAGCGCATCGGTCGCCGCGTGAATCAGCTTGCCACGATAGACGGTGGCCTGAACCTGGCCCTCGGCATGAAGCAGCAGAGAATGCGGGTCGTCAGTAGAATCGGGCAGGGCTACGACCGCCAGATTGGCATCCTTGCCGGCGGTGAGACTGCCGGTCGAATCATCGTAGCCCAGGGCACGAGCCCCACGCAGCGTCCCCATTGCCAGCACGTCAGTGAGGGGGACTTCCGGGTGCTTGGCCGCGACATGCCGCATCTCAGAGAGCACGCTCAGGTCGGGATTGCTGCAGCGGCCGTCGGTCCCGAGCGCGACATTCACACCGGCCGACAGCATCGCAGCGAGCGGGTACGGCTGATGCTGAAAGAAGCTTTGGGTCCGCGGGCAATAGACCACGGACGCCGTGGCGGACGATTCCGCAAGGCGGGCGATCTCCTCGGCGTCGAGGTAATTGCCGTGAACGAACAGAGCTTTGGTAGTCGGAGGCAGCGAGCTAATGAACTCAAGTGGCCGGCGAGGGGGATGCGATGACGCAGCTACGCCCAGGTCGGACAGAAGCTCGGCGAACGGGCCGGCGCCACTTTGGAGCCACTCAATCTCCTCCGGCGATTCGGCCAGATGGATGGCCAGCGGAGAAGAAGGGTCGCCGCTGCGAACCTCGAGAAGCGACTGCCAAAGCTGCGGATGGACCGAGTACGGTGCATGCGGGCTCAAGCCAGGACGCCAACTGTCAGACTCATTCCCTGAGGCGAGATGACGCTTGGCCGTGGCGAGACAGGCCGAGATCCGCTCGACATCATCCGAGGCAGAGATCAACTCGCGAAATACGGTCAGCTCGATCGGCGGTGCCCCTGGTGGATCGACTGGCCAATCACGGGTGGCGATTTCGCCCAGCGAAGTGGTCCCCGTGGCGATCGATTCCCGCAGGCCTTGGACAATTGCACTGGTTACGGCTGCGTCGTCAGGAGTCACACTACGATGCTGCATCACCAGGCGGATCCAAGCCGGCAGACTCATTCCGGGCGTCCCGAGCGGCTCGGCGAGATCGGAGAATTCCAGGTGCGTATGAGCATTCACCAGACCTGGCAAGATCGCGACATTGCCCAGGTCGAGCGTGGGGCAACCCGGTGGCAGCAATGATGCTGAGGCGGGTGCGACCACTTCAATGCGATGCCCTGCGACCGTCAGCAACCCGTCAGCTATCATGGCGGTGTGGTGATCGCCGCTCACTGTGGGACCTGTGCTTTCTTCGATCC
>CAYLRE010000311.1:0-5509 GCA_964385715.1 uncultured Planctomycetaceae bacterium | reverse complement strand
GCCAGCCCCAACTGTTCGACCACACAGATGGTCGTGGCGATGAAGCCGCTGCACGATGCGGCACGCATCAAGCGTGTTGTCGTCAGCAGCTACCAGGCCACGAGCGGAGCAGGTTTGGCCGGCAACGAAGATCTCACCGGAGGTTCGGCCGCCCATCTCGAAGGCAACTCGTACGACTACAAGGCCTTCGCCCATCCGATCGCCTTCAACGTCATTCCGCAAATTGGCGGCGAGAAGTACGAAGGCTATACCTCGGAAGAAATGAAGATGGTGTACGAAACGCACAAGATCTTTGGCGATGATTCGATCAAGATTTGCCCGACCTGCGTACGCGTGCCGGTATCCAATTGTCACAGTGAGACGATCTTGGTCGAGACAGAACGCAAGGTCACGGTCGAAGAAGCCCGCAAGCTGTTCGAGGACGCCGAGGGGATCATCGTCGAGGACAATCTCGGCGACGGACTCTACCCGATGCCGATTAGCTGCACCGATCGCGATGAGGTGTTCGTCGGCCGTATCCGCGAGGATCTTTCCAGCGACAACGGCCTCACCTTCTGGTGCGTGAGCGACAACCTTCGCAAGGGAGCCGCGACGAACGCCGTGCAGATCGCTGAGCTGCTCGCCCAAAAGAAGGCCGCGGTCTAAAGCGGAACCGCGGATGCGCAATCTGAAGCTGACGCTCGCCTACGACGGCACCAACTACTGCGGTTGGCAAATTCAGCCGGATCAGCCAACGGTTCAGTCAGAGCTTGAGCAAGCGCTGCAGCAAGTCACGGGCACGTTTATTCGTGTTGCTGGCAGCAGCCGCACCGACTCCGGCGTGCACGCGATCGGACAGGTTGTTAGCCTTCGCGCTGACACACGACTGACCGCAGCCGAACTTGGTCGTGCCTTGAATGCAACGCTTCCCGCCGACATTCGAGTGGTAGGTGCCGAAGAGAAAGGGGACGACTTCCATGCCCTTAAGTCCACCCGTTCAAAACGTTACCGCTACACCATCGACAACGGACGCGTCCGCGATCCGTTCTCCCGACAATACGCCTGGCATATCCCTCGTCCACTCGACGTTGAGGCCATGGCACGCGCAGGTCAGACCTTGATTGGCACGCACGACTTCAGCAGTTTCGAGACGACCGGGGCGCCGCGAGACAGCAGTGTTCGCACCGTGACCGATCTGACCATTGAACGCGGCATCGAGCATGCACAGGGGCAGGGTATGGAGCGGCAGAAAATCATCCTCGAGATCCAGGCTAACGGTTTCCTCTACAACATGGTGCGGGCGATCACCGGAACGCTCGTCGAAGTAGGGAAGGGGGCCCAGAGTGAATCGTGGCCGGCTGAGGTCCTCGCCGCACAAGATCGCGCGAAGGCCGGTCCGACGGCACCGCCCGAGGGGCTCGTGCTGCTGTGGGTTCACTACGAGTAATCGCCCCCGCCCCTGATCCCTTCCGCATCTCGCTTGCGTCCTCTCTATTTCGCTTGCGTCCTCTCTATTGCCTTCTCTTGAAAGCCGCGAATCTGCCTGCCGCTCGGCTTCTTGTCGCGTTCGGGAAATGGACGTAGAGGCCCTTTCCGCCAGGACTGCCCGCATATTTCCGGGCCCCCTCGGTTGTGCTAGAATCTTGCCCGGAACAAGGCAAAGGCCAGAACAGGGCCGAGGACAGAGAAGATAGGCACAGAGTCGGCAACGGACTGTGTACTAGAAGGGTACCGTGGACCGTGAAGGTCGCACATAAAGATCGATACACGCGCGACGACGTCGTTGGCAAATATCGTCTTCTGAATCACATCGCGCGCAGTCAATCTTGCGACGTGTGGGAGGCGATGCACGTCAGCTCGAATCGTCGTCACGCCCTGAAGCTGGTGCTGCCCGGAGTCCCCAAGGCAAGCGATGTGGCCGCTGCGCTACGTCGTGAATTCTCCATCGGCAGCGAACTCAAGCACCGAGCCATCATTCGCTTCGACGAGTTCGTTCAGGACGAAGCCGCTGTGTTTTTGGCAATGGAGCACTTTCCGGCGCCGTCGATGAAGCAGCAGATCGCTCAGCGCGGCAAGCAGCTCGCGCCGCAAATCAGTTTGATCGCCCAACAGGCGGCTGCGGGACTCGCGCACATGCACGGCTGCGGCTGGATCCACCGAGACATCAAACCAGAAAATTACCTGGTATCCGAGGTAGGGGAGGTACGCCTGATCGACTTCTCCATCTCCCAGAAACCGCCGCGTTGGTGGAACTCTTTCTTCGGGGGCGGCTCGTCACAGATCCAAGGAACTCGAACTTACCTCTCGCCGGAGCAGATCCGCAAAAAGCCGCTCGATGAGCGATCGGACATCTACAGCTTCGGCTGCGTGCTGTTTGAACTCGTCAGCGGTCGGCCTCCGTACGTTGCCTCGAGTGCCAATGAGCTGCTAAACCGCCACCTTAAGGGGGCTATCCCGTCGCTCAAGGCCGCTGTGGCCGAGACCTCCAAGACATTCTCCGATCTCGTCGCCCAGCTACTGGCAAAACAGCCCGACGACCGGCCTGAGTCGATGGAAGAGGTGCTCAGGCAGCTCAAGAAAGTGCCGGTATTTGAGAAACAGCCGATATCCGAATAAGATATTGGGTTGTCCTGAACCCCACCACTCGGATCCTTTCCAGCGGGAACGCATTTCACGCGAGCTCGCGAACCAAGAATTACGTCGAAAGAAGCAAAACCCCATGGCCGGCCCCAACCATCGCTTGGAATTCGAAAAACCAATTGGCGAACTGGAAGACAAAGTCGAACAGCTCGAATCGCAAAGCGACAAGAGCGCGGAAGCACGTGAAGATCTCCGCGAACTGAAGCGAGAGCTGGTCGAACTGCGCAAGAAGATCTACGGCAATCTGGAGCCGTGGCAGACGGTGCAGGTGGCTCGTCATCAAGATCGCCCGATGACCACCGACTACATCGATCTGATCTTCGACGAGTTCGTTGAACTCCATGGCGACAAGCTGTTCGGCGACGACCGAGCCATTCGTACCGGCTTCGCCAAACTCGACGGCCGCAAAGTTCTCTTCGTCGGACACCAGAAAGGGAAGACGCTCAAGGAACGAACCGCCTGCCATTACGGTTGTGCACATCCTGAGGGTTATCGCAAGGCGATGGCCAAGATGCGGATGGCGGAAAAGTATGGCATGCCGGTCATCTGCTTCATCGATACGCCGGGCGCCTATCCGGGTATTGGAGCTGAAGAACGTGGCCAGGCCCAAATCATTGCTGAGAACATGTTGGAGATGTCGCGACTAAAGACGCCGGTTGTCTGTGTCGTCATTGGCGAAGGCGGATCGGGCGGAGCGCTCGGAATCGGTGTCGGCGATCGCGTGGCCGTGTTGGAGCACGCCTACTACTCGGTCATTAGCCCCGAAGGCTGTGCCGGTATTCTTTGGAAGAGCGGCAACTACGCGGAACAGGCCGCTTCGGCATTGCGAATCACGTCGAAGGACCTACTTGAACTCGGCGTCATTGACGACGTTATTGAAGAGCCAGTCGGCGGAGCCCACCGTGACCATCGTCAGATGGGCGCTCGCATGAAGATGTACCTGAGCCGCACCATCCAATCGCTGGTCGATATCCCGCTCGACGACCTGGTTGCTCAGCGATACGACAAGTTCCGCGTGATGGGCGTGTTCCTTGAATCGGCCGCCGGTGGCGAAACGGCCGAAGCTGCCGCCAGCTAGTTCCGGTTCTAACGGCGCGGCCGAATTTTCAGCTTCCGGCTTCTCGCAGCGGGCCGACCGCTGCGCAAATCTGAAGTTCAGCTTCCGATGACTATGGGCGCTGAAAATCTTGCTCTCGGGGGCTAGGTTCCAAGGGCAAATTTCTGGCTCAATTCTGCTGCCGGCGTGGCAGGGGACCGCACGTGGCATGTGCGACAGCAAGCGAGGGGCCACCACAGACATTCTCCTATCTCGGCCTGTGTATCAGAGCGATGTTCGCGCTTCATCTTTCGGAGAATCGCCGCGCAGAAATTAGCCGTCATTGACTGGCGGCCCATCAGCTTTGCCGTGCAGCAAAGCGATGTTCGCGCTACTGGCTGAGAGATCCCAGATGCCGCAGGGCATTACCAAGCAGAGGCCGCCCAAATCCACTCACAGAACACAACGTCCGATAATGTTTGTTATGTTCGTTTAAGACGCTCGTTTTCCCTACAAAACAAGGCCTTTTCGATCTAGCCTCTCAACAACGCGACCTGCACTCGACGCAATCCTCCGCCAACAATCCGGCCGCCATTCTAGCGGCCAATCAAGGAATCGCCGCCGGCCGCAATTCGTGTGAGCGAGCTTCTGAATCCGCCTCAAAGGCCTGATCATGATCGGGTGGCGAGCCATGGTCGTGCCCGCTGCCATAGTCAACGTGGTCGTGGGGAATTTGAGAATCGAACTCATCTAGGTGCGGCCCGATGACCCGCTGGATTTCCTCCGGCATGACCGGTCGAGCATGGTCAATCAGCACCGCGATGTAGTAGCCCGACTTGGAGTGGATGATCTTATCTCGCCAGCTTTCATTCGTCATCGAAACGGCGAAGAAGGTAATGGCCACACAAAGCAGGACCCCCTTGGCGGCACCGAGTAGGGCCCCCATCTGGCGATCAAATTCCTTCAGGCGGAGCCGATCGATAAACCCGGCCACCAACCGGAAAATCATCCAAATCGCTACCGACGTCCCGGCATAGAGAACCAACATGGCCAGAAACTTGTTGAAGGGCGCTTCATCCATCAAATACGGCGCCAGCTGCGAACTGAACTTGAGCGCCACAAAATAGCTCACGACAAGCGACGCCAGCGACGCGATCTGCCAGGCGAGACCTTTCCAGGCACCGATGATAATCGCACCCAACAGCACGACGATCATGACGTAGTCGTAAGTATCCATCTGCAAGCTCCTTTGCCTTAACGTTTTGCGGCAGAAGTATAGCGACCCCTGTCGGGCGTTCAAATAGCGTTGCCGCCAGCGGTGCTAGCAGTCGATTGGCCTTGGCCGGATAGCCGCCCAAGTGCTACCGTCTGCGACCCTTCTGTTGTTGCAGGTCGCCCCCCTGCTCTTCGTCGTCGCGACCCAATCAATCATCTACTTCCACGCTTCCTTACGAGGCGAAAACAAACTATGGCTGGATTCAAGACACACATCACTGTCAGCTCGATCGCTGGCGTCGGCTACGGAGCCGCAGGCGCACTCTGGTTCCACCAGACGACCGGCGAGGTTCCCGTCTCGAGCTGCCTGCTGGCGACCGGTCTGTGTGGTATCTCGGGCATGCTACCCGACCTCGACAGCGACTCGGGTATTCCGCTGCGCGAAACGGTTGCTTTCGGCGCAGCCGTGGTTCCGATGATGATGATGGACCGCTTTACCCACCTGGGCATGTCGCACGAAAGCATGGTGTTGGCCGGCGGCCTAATGTATCTGGCAGTCCGTTTCGGATTTGCCAATCTACTCAAGAAGTTCACTGTCCATCGTGGCATGTTTCATAGTGTGCCGGCGTTATTGATCGC
>CAYLRE010000310.1:0-5520 GCA_964385715.1 uncultured Planctomycetaceae bacterium | reverse complement strand
GACACGATCACCGTGCCCGTTCGCGTCGCGGACGATGGCACGGCAAACATTCCTTGGATTCAACAGGTTGCCCTGGCTGGCCTCGAGGTCGAGGGGGCTCAGCAAGTGATCGCTGCAGAGGCCATCAGTCGTGGGATTCTGAAGACGCCGTTTGTCACCGTCGTGATGGAAAAGAAGCGGACCAACAAGGTCACGGTCTTGGGCGCCGTCGAGCGCCCAGGAGTATACGAGGTCCCCCGCGGCGGGAGTGATATTCTTTCAGCGATCGTTGCTGCCGGCGGTTTGACCGAGAATGCCGGCACGTTCGTCGAGGTGAGGCGTCCGGCGCAGCGACTGCATGCCCACGAGCTTGGGCAGCCGATGGGGCCGCGGGAAGCACTGCGGCCCGGGACGTACCCCGCTTCTTACAACGAGTCGCCAGCAGGATTCCGTCCACCTCAAAGCGTGCGGATCGACCTGGTCGCCGCTGCTCATTCCGGTCAGGGTGGAGTTCAGGTTGGCGATGGCGACGTCGTAATGGTCATGAACGATCCCAAGCCAATTCATGTGATGGGGTTGGTGAAGAAACCAAATCAGTACGAGATGCCTCCGAATCAGGAGGTGCATGTCCTGGATGCCTTAGCGATGGCGGGCGGCGTCGATTCGATTGTGGCGGACAAGATCTACGTGATTCGTCGCGTGCCCGGCAAAAGCGAGCCGGTGGTTATCAAGGTGAGCGTGTATCGAGCCAAGTTGGATGGTCAAGAGAATTTGCGACTTGCACCGGGTGACATCGTAAGTGTGGAGCAGACCCCGGCGACCATGATGTTGGATGCCGTTACGAGTTTTGTGCGGATCGGCGTATCGGGCCGGATTCCACTTTTCTAGTACCTGAAAGTAGGTTGTTGTCTATGTCGTCGGGTGTGGAGATGAACGGGTCGAACGAGCTCAGCGTCGATCAGTCGTTGTCGCAGGCGGTTCACCGAATTGTGCAGTTTCTTCGCGTGGTGCGATCGCGGATTCGGGTGATTTTCGTTGCGCTGGCGGTGGCCGCGCTGCTTGGCGGGTTCTATTACGCGACCGCAATGCGGCTCTATCGCGCGGACGCCAAGATCCTAATTCTGCAGAACGGCGATGACGATTCCGCGTCCTCCATGGGCGGCGGCCGAGACGGAAAGCGGAATATTTCGACCTATCAAGAGCTCTTGCGAAGTGCCGTTGTTCTTCAGGGTGTGCACGATGCGGTTGACCCGAAGCACCGAATTGACTTTGAGGGGAGTGGTAAGGGAGGCAGTGTCGGAGTCGTCGCTCGCAATCTCGCGTTGTCTGTTGTCAAAAAGACGAACATCATCCAGATCAGCTATATGTCAAAGGATCCGGATGCCGCGGTCGCCGTCGTCAATGCCTTACTGCAATCGTATTTCGAGTTCATTGATAGTACGCATCGAAATACTTCCAGGCAGATCGCAGCCGTACTGGAAAAGGAAAAGGATGAACTGGAGGCGAAGCTCCAGCAGAAAGAGCGTGAATTGATCGCAGCCCGAGAGGGGTTCGGTGCGCTCGGCGGCGGAGCAGATGGGGCGGTAACACATACGACCGTTCAGCGGGCGATGAGTCTCAACGAGCACTTTATCGAGGCTCATCAAGAGCGATTGCGACATCAGGCCGCCCTGTCAGCGGTGCAGACGGCAGTTCGAAATGGTGCTGATTTGCAGCAGCATCTGATGGCGGCGGAAGAGTCGGTTGGACGCGCTGTGCTGCTCGCGGAATTGGGGATCAGCAATCGAGACGTCAATACGAAGGCGAATCTGGAACGTGCCCTGTTGAAAGACCGCACGGAACTGGAGACGCTCTCGAATCGCCTCGGAGAGAATCATCCGCGACTGGTAGAGGTTCGAGAACGAATCAGACTGAATCAGGAGTATCTGGAAAGTTACGGCGATCGGGCTTCAGATCAGCTCTCCTCGCTTCAGGCCTCACGGCTTGGCCCGGCGCTGATTCGAATGATGGAGCAGGCTCTGATCAACTCGTGGCAGCGAGAGAAGGAAGCACGGGCGTCATTCACGCAGGCTCACGAGGAAGCGATGAGCTTGAACAAAGGGATGACTCAGATTGAGCTGCTTGAACGTTCGGTGGAGCGTATGCGATCGCTACACGACGTGTTGGTTGACCGCATTGCAAACATCGATTTAAGGCAGGACTATGGCGAAATTCGGGCGACCGTTGTAAAGCCTGCCCAAGCCACACGAGCACCGGTCTTCCCGCGATTGCGTAAGGTAGTTGGCACCTGCGTGATTGGTGCGCTGGTTGTGGGCGGGCTGATTATCTTCATTCAAGATGCTCTTGACGATCGGTTTCGCTCGCCGGAAGACGTTACGATGCGTCTAGGAACCCCCACGCTCGCCATGATTTCGCAGCTTGAGCCGATTCCTGGCCATGGAATGGAGACCGTTCAGGCATTCGTCAACCCCACGGCCACAGAAAGCGAGGCATTCCGGACGTTGCGAACGGCGCTGACGTTCAACGCCGATGAAACTCGACGGCTCGTTGTTTCCAGTACCGAGCCAGGGGATGGGAAGACGACCGTGTTGGCGAATACGGGGGTGACCATTGCGCAGTCGGGCAAAAAGGTTCTGCTCATCGATGCCGACCTTCGACGTCCTGGACTGACGGCTCTATTTGAGATGAAGCGAGAGAACGGACTCTCGGACGTGTTGCGTTCCGATGAACCGATAGCCGACGTTGCGAGTCGACACATTCGCGGTCTGGAGCAGGAAGGGCTTGATGTACTGCCTTCGGGGCCGCGCCGGCCGAATCCAGCAGAATTGTTGTCGAGCGAACGTCTGGGGGATCTGCTCGCCTGGGCGGAGACGCACTACGACCAGATTCTCGTCGACAGCCCTCCTGTATTGGCTGCGAGCGATGCCATGATTCTGGGGCGAATTGCCGATGGACTGATGCTCGTGATCAATCCTGACAAGAACCGACGCCGTTTGGTGACCCGAGCCTACGAGAGTGTCATTGCGATGGGTGTGAACGTGATCGGCATCGTTGCCAATCGGATCGATGCGAATAGTGCCAAGGGATACGGTTACGGGTACGGGTACAGCTACTCCTACCAATATGGCGGCACCGAGGAAGAGATGGAGGAGATTAATGCGCTTACGGCCGAGGCTGATTCCGAAATGCATCAGTCTCAGGACAACGTGATGCCGTTCTCGCCGTCTTCGCCAGCGGCCGTGGGAGCCCAGCCTGTCGTGCCTCGGAAGATCGCGTAGCTCGGCGAGAACCAACGTCCTCGAGCAAGTCAGGATCAATGCGATGCCCCATCAGCCTGGAACCCACGCTGCATCTTTGAATCGCTCTGGCGCCGGAACTTCCAAGCGGTCGTCTCGTGTTTCTAGGTCATCGAATCGACCCGAGAGTTTGGCACTTGCTGACTACCTACTGTGGGGTGTCGACGCCGGACTGGCAGGCGTGCTCTTTCTAGCTCCCTACTTCATGGGTGGACGCCATCCCATGGGGCGACTCGTATTCGTCGCACTTGCGGTCGCAATGTCTGTCGCTTGGCTGGGACGTCTGTGCTTGCTGTCCAATCGTCGTTGGGTGCACTCTCCTGCTGAGTGGGTATTGGTTGGCGCCGTCCTTCTGTGTGTCGCGCAATTCGTTCCGCTGCCCGAAAGTCTGGTTGCCAAGGTCTCGCCCGCGATCACGGAAACCCTGCCTGTTGGGACGGAAGGTTCCGCGTTATCAGGACTATTGGAACCGTGGAGGCGACTTAGTCTAACTCCGGGCGCCACACTTGGCGGGCTGACCATGTGCCTGGCGTACGGCATGTTTTTTCTCGTCGTTACCCAGCGGATCGAATCCGTTCGTGACGTCGAACGGATTCTGAAGTGGGTCGCAGGCTCGGCGATTTTGATGGCTGCTGTTGGTCTGACGCAGTATGTGCTCGGTAACGGGAAATTCATGTGGGTCTACGACCATCCGTTTCGGACTACGGACGGCAACGTCTTGGGCAGCTTTATCAATCGCAATCACTTTGCCCATTTCTTGGCATTAGGGATAGCGCCACTAGTGTGGTGGGCTGCCTCGGGATTTGCCAAGCGAACATCAAGGTCGTCTGCGCGAGACGGCTTCACGTCTAGCCGCGGATCGAGTTCGGTTCGCTTAGATGCATCACTTTTTCTATTCATTGCTCTCGGAGGAGTTCTGTTTGCGGGCCTGCTGTCTCTCTCTCGTGGCGGAGCGGTCGCGATTGGAGTTGCCGTCATTTGCAGTGGTGTGCTGTTCGTGCGATCGTCCCTGCTGAGCGTCCGTCACGTGTTAGCGGGTACAGGCATCGCCGTATTCCTGGCGGGGGCTTTGTTGATTCACGGCCAAGAACGAGTCGAAGAGCGACTGGACGACCTGACGATAGGATCAATTGATGAGCTCGACAAACAGCACATCCGCCGGTTGCTTTGGGCCGTCAATGTCGAGGCATATAGCCAATTCCCAATAGTAGGACTCGGCGTGGGAGGTCATCCGGAGTTTTATCAAAAGTACCTCTCCAAATACTTCAATAAAGAGTTTACCCATGCCGAGAGTGGCTTTCTGCAGATCGCCAGCGAAACCGGGAGTTTCGGTTTGGCTTTGCTTGTCAGTGGGTTTGGTTTATGTGCGTTCTGGATAGCGCGTTTATTCTTGGGGCGACATGACGGTGGCGAAAGCAACTATCAGGGCGACGTCACCTCGCGTAACCGTACGTTGGCCTGCGCCGCCGCAATCGTAGGCTCGCTGGCGGCCAGTGCTGCGCATTCTGTTGTGGATTTCGTCTGGTACATTCCGGCCTGTATTTCGGTCACACTCCTGTTGATCGCTTGTTTGCTGCGACTCTCGCAGCTCGCCTACCGTAAGGAGCAGGCAGGCAGTCCTGCGAGATCGATGCCGCGGACCATGGCGTTTGCTGGCCTGCTTGCCGTGATCATGTTGGGCGGATGGATGATTCAGAATCGACTTGGTCCAGCGCTCGCATCTCCGCATTGGGACCGCTATTTGCGTGCCTCAAACGCGCCCAGAGAAGACGGCGATGAACTATCGTTGACCATCGAAACGAACGAAAGTGATGAATCGCTGGCTCGTATAGAGATATCGATTGGCCATTTGAGAAACGTGCTCACCCACGATCCATACAACGCACGTGCCCATGTTCGATTGGCGGGGCTGTATTTGCGCCACTTTGAACAGAAGCAGCTGTCTTCTGAGAATGCGATAAGCCTTGGGCAGATCGGCGATGCGGCGATCGCGTCTCGGTTTGATTCGCGGCGAGCTCTTGATGAATGGTTAGAACGAGCGGTCGGCCCCAATCGAGTAAGCCTAAACTATGCCCTGTGGCATGCCAAACGTGGACTAGCGCTCTGTCCGCTGCAAGGTGAGGGATATCTCTACCTGGCCGATCTTTGTTTCCTTGATGGCGGTAACCAGCCGATCAAAGTGGCATTGGTTGAGCAGGCTTTGCGAGTCCGTCCGCATAGTGAGAGAGTTTTATTTGCCGCTGGC